>JBBSEY010000179.1:0-5961 GCA_038239265.1 Gemmatimonadales bacterium
GCGCGCCCCGCCCATCGCCGCACGACCAGCGTCGGCGAGACGGTGCGGAGTGGCCCCGCGCCATCGAGATTGCGCGACAGCACGTCGACCATCCCTTCGTGCCAGAGCTTGAGATCCGCGTCGACGACATCGAAAGGGGCGACCGCGACGAGATTTTGATCGAGGGGGCCAACCCGCCCGCGACGCGCGAAGTACAGAACTCCGATGACGATCAGTGCGATCACCGCCGCGCACAGTGCGACGAGCGGAACACGTGAGGCTCGCACGCCGGATGGTGCGGCCTCGAGCGCATCGCGGAACTCCTCGGCCGTGCGAAAGCGCTCGTCGGGGAGCTTGGCGAGGGCGCGCGCGATCGCGGCGTTCACCGCGGGAGGCGTGTCGGTGCGCAGCTTCGCCACTGGGGGCGCGGGCTCGGTGAGATGCGCGACGATCATGCTCTGCACGGATCCCGAGCCGCCGAATGGATGCACCCCCGCGAGCATCTCATAGCCGACGAGCCCGAGCGCATAGATATCCGCGCGCGCGTCGACGTTGCTCTCGCCCGCGGCCTGTTCGGGGGACATGTACGTCGGCGTGCCCACCGACATCCCCGTGCCAGTGAGATTGGCGCCGTCCGCGGTGGAGACGGAGCGTGCTGCGGAGATCGCCCGCGCGACTCCGAAGTCTGCGAGTACTGCGTGCCCTTCTTCGAGCAGAATGTTCTCGGGCTTGATGTCTCGGTGCACGATCCCCTTGCGGTGCGCGAAGGCCAGCGCGTCCGCCACCTCGACGAGGATGCGCACGGCATCACGAACGGGGAGCTTTCCGCTCTGCTTGAGCCGGTGGCGCAGCGATTCTCCGCGCACGTACGGCATCACGTACCAGAGGAGATCGCCTTTCGAGCCGGCCGCCAGGATCGGGACGATGTGCGGGTGCTGCAGCTGCGCGGCGACCTCGATCTCCATCTTGAAGCGCGCGGCGCTGACCTCGCTCGTCAGCTCCGGCGGCAGCACCTTGATCACCACCTGTCGGTTGAGCGACCGCTCCATGGCAACGAAGAGCCGGCTCATGCCGCCACCGCCGAGCTCGCGCTCGACCACGTAGGCGTCGCCCAGCGCCGCCTGGAGTCGAACAGGAAGGTGCGGATCGGTCACGAAGGGAACCTCTGTTGGGAGCCCGCATAAGATAACGGAAACAGCCGTTGCTCCGTGAGACCAGTGCTTAACGAATCGATTGCTCGTACGTCAACCGTGCAAGGACCTACACCGGAGGAGCACATGTTACAGCGCTGGAGGATCGCACTATTCAGCTTCGCTCTCGCAACTACGCCACTCGTGGGCTGCGCGAGCGCGCCCGCACAGGGTGGACGCGTATACATTCGTGAGGGACCGCCGCCCGTACGCACGGAAATCATCGTCGCGCGTCCGGGGCCGGACTTCCTCTATATTCGCGGTCACTGGGGCTACGGCAGCGGCGGGTACGCGTGGGTGCCGGGCAGGTGGGAGCGACCGGATGGCAGGCGTCATCGATGGGCCGAAGGACATTGGGCGCACGATCGCCGCGGGTGGTATTGGGTCGAGGGTCGATGGCGCTAGGTGAATGAACCATGCCCGGAGCGACGTCATGTCGCTCCGGGCATTCTTCGTTCGAGAGACGCGCGAGCAGCTATCTCTTCTGCTGCTCGCTCCGCCCGAACGGATCTCCCGCAGGCGTTTCGGTATGGAGCGCGCAGCGCCACGCACCGTCGCGGCGCACCCACACCGACGAGTCGTGCGCGTCGAGGTGCAGCGGCTTCCCTTCGTAGACAAGTTCCTCGCTCACGGTGTACGCCACGATCGCGATGTCGTCGGTGAGGAAGCGTACCTGCCTCGTCTTGTCGTCGAACGAGAACTCCTTGAGCTCCCACGGTCCCTCGGCGGTCATCTTCTCCATCGACTTCCGATCGATCTTCGATACTCCCTGCGCACCGACGATGATCGAGCCGTCATCTGTGAGGGCCGCCGCCGTCGCACCGTCCTTGTTTCGCATGGAGTCCCAGAATCGCTGCTCCGTTTCGATGAGCTCCCGCTCTTTCGTCGACGTAGTCATCAATCCTCCTTGTCACCGGTAGTCGATCAGAAGTGACCGCAAGCAGGGAAGAGCTGGACCAGGATCACTGGCCGAGTCCGCTGGCGGCGCGCTCGAGCTGTGCGCCGAGCAACTCGGGTTCGGTAACGGGAAGCGCACACACATAGCCTCTACAGACGTATGCCGTGGCGCGCCCCTCGATCGAACCGCGATCGTGGAGCAATGGAATTCCCTCGTTCGCGCGCGCGTCACCCTCGTGGCCGTTTCCTCCCGCGAGCACGAGTGACGGCAGGTAGCGCGACGCCGTCTCGCGCACGAGCCCCTCGAAGTCGTCGGCCCCGGCATCGCCCAACAGCGCCACCTCCGTTGCACCGTGAACGGCGAGCTCCGCCGCGCCCAGCGCGTAGCCGAACGCGCTCGGATATCGTGCGAGCGGCTCACCGAGCGTCTCGAGCACCCATGTGCCGCGCCGGCGGTCCTCGTCGCTCCCGGTGAGATTGCCGAGCCTGAGCAGCAGCTCTGCCGCGAGCGAGCTCCCGGCCGGAACCGCGTTGTCGGTCATCTCCCGCGGCCGCGCGATCAGCGCTTCGGCATCGTGCGCACTGTCGAAGAAGCCGCCGATCGCATCGTCCCAGAACCACCGCACCATCGCCGCAGAGATTTCCCGCGCGCGCGCAAGCCACCGCTCGTCGAAGGTGAGCTCGTAGAGCGAGAGCGCCGCGAGTGCGATCGCCGCGTGGTCCTCGAGAAAGCCGGCCCCCTTCGTGACGCCATCCTTGTGCACGCGCATCACGCGCCCCTCCCGCACGAGCTCGCGAAAGAGAAACTCCCCGTGGCGCACGGCCTCGGCGCGCCACCTCGCGTCGCCAAAGGCGCGCGCGCCCTCCGCGAGTGCGCGCACCATCAGCCCGTTCCATGCGGCGAGGATCTTGTCGTCGAGCCCGGGATGCACCCGCTCCTCGCGCGCCGCGTAGAGCCTGGTGCGCGCACCGGCGGCGAGCAACTCCAGCGCGTCGAGCGAGAGTCCGTGCTTCGCCGCCACATCCAACGGCGGGCGCGGAACGTTCAAAATGTTCTTCCCTTCGAAATTCCCGCCCACGCTCACTCCCCACAGCTCGCGCATCACCGCCGCATGGTCGCCGAGCAGTGCGTCGAGCTCGGCCGAGCTCCACACGTAGAACTTCCCCTCGTGCCCCTCGCTGTCCGCATCCAGCGAGGAGTAGAAGCCTCCCGCCGGCGCAGCCATCTCGCGGAGCGCCCAGTCGAACGTCTCGCGCGTCACCCTCGCGATCTCGGCATCGCGCGTCACCTGCCAGAGATGCACCCCGAGCCGCGCGAGGAGCGCATTGTCGTAGAGCATCTTTTCGAAGTGCGGCACGAGCCAGCGGTCGTCCACCGAGTAGCGATGGAAGCCACCGCCCACCTGATCGTAGATGCCGCCGCGCGCCATCTTCGCGAACGATTCGCGCACGATCGCGAGCTCCTGCGGCTTGCCGCTCCGCCGCCAGTGGCGGAGCAGAAAGTCGAGTGCCATGGTCTGCGGAAATTTCGGCGCGCCTTCGAAGCCGCCATTGCGCGCATCGTAGCGCGCCGCGATCCCGCGAGCGGCGAGATCGAGTTGCGCCGCGGTGAGCGCGCCCGCGCTCACCGCCGCCTGCTGCGCACCCACGTACAGCTCGCGCACGCGCGCGGCTGTATCGAGCACGTCGCCGCGCCGTGTGCGGTACGCGTCGGCGATCGACCGGAGCACGCGCACGAACGACGGCATCCCGTGCCGGTCGGTGGGCGGATAGTACGTGCCGCCGTGGTACGGCACACCCTCCGGCGTGAGGAACATCGTCATGGGCCAGCCGCCCTGCCCGGTCATCGCCTGCACCGCGCTCATGTAGATCGCGTCGATGTCGGGGCGTTCCTCGCGGTCGACCTTGATGTTGATGTAGAGCTCGTTCATCACCTTCGCCGTTGCCGGATCCTCGAACGATTCGTGCGCCATCACGTGGCACCAGTGGCACGCCGCATAGCCGATGCTCAGCAGAATCGGCTTGTCCTCCGCGCGCGCGCGTGCGAGCGCCGCCTCCCCCCACGGCTGCCAGTCGACGGGATTGTTCGCATGCTGCAGCAGGTACGGACTCGTTTCGCCGGCCAGACCGTTCACGTGATGACTCTCCGCAAGCGCAGATGGTGTGAGCGAAAGGTACCACGCCGATCCCACGCTATCGTTCACGCATGCGAGCGACGAGCTTCGACGAGCGTGCGCGGCGCGCGGGATATCTGGTGCTCGCGATCGCCATCGCGGGGCGCGTGATCGCCGCGACGCTCGTCCCGCTCGTCCCCGACGAGACGTACTACTGGGAATGGTCGAGGCATCTCGCAGCCGGCTATCTCGATCATCCGCCGCTCATCGCCTTTGCGATACGCTTCGGCACGACCTTCTTCGGCGCCACCCCGCTCGGCGTGCGCATCGGAAGTGTGCTGGAGGGTGCGCTCGCGTCGCTCATCGTTGTGCGCATGTCGGGTGTGCTCGGCGGCGACCGCGCGGCGCTTCGAGCCGCAGCAATCATCGCATGCATGCCGCTCGCGCAGGTCGGGCTTGGGCTCGCGACTCCCGACGCCACGCTGCTCTTCTTCTGGTCGCTGGCGCTGGCCGCCCTCGCCGCCGCGATGAGCAGCGATGCCACGCCGCGCGCGCGGACGGGCGCGTGGGCGCTCGCCGGGCTCGCGCTCGGCGCAGCGCTGTCGGCGAAGTACACGGCATTCCTGCTCGCAGTGGGACTCGCTGCTGCGCTTCTCTCCAGCGCCGAGTCGCGCCGCGCACTCGTGACACCAGGGCCGTACCTCGCGGCCGCTCTTGCGCTGGGCGCGTTTGCGCCGAATCTGCTCTGGAATGCGCGTCACGGATGGATATCGTTCGGCTTTCAGCTCGCGCACGGCCTCGCGGTGCATCGCGGCTCGCCGCTTCGCCACGAGCTTCAACTCCTGGGCGGACAGATCGCGCTCGTCTCGCCGCTGTTTCTCGCTGCGCTGGCAATTCCCGTGGTGCGCGCGATGGCGAGGCGCGAGGACGCGACTCGCACCGCTCTCGCGATCATCGCCGCGATTACCTGGCTCGCCTTCGTCGCCAGCGCCCTTCGGAGCGCCGTCGAGCCCAACTGGCAGGCCCCCGCATATCTGCCGGCGATCGTGCTCGCGGCTACCTACGACGGTGGCAGTCGCTGGCGAATCTCGCTGAAGGCCGGTTGCGCGCTCGGCGCAGCGATGACACTGCTCATCTACGCGCACGCGGTGGTTCCTTTCGTCCCCGCGAACATCGCGTTCGATGCGACGGCGGCGGGCTTCGGCTGGGACACACTCGCCGTGCACGTGGACGCCGAGCGAAACGCTCGCATCGCCCCGCCGGGGGCGGCGACGTGGGTCGCCGGCGAGCGCTACCAGGAGGCATCGGAGCTCGCCTTCCACCTCGCCGATCATCCCGTCACGTTCGCGATCGATGTGCACGGCCGCCCCACCCAGTACGACCTCTGGCCGCTCTTCCCCCAACGCGCGCGCAAGGGGGATCGCCTGGTGATCGTGCTCGGTCGCTCCACGCTCGCCGCGAACGATCCCGTGATCGGCGCGCTCGGTCCGCACTTCGACCGCGTGACGCTGCGCGAGGAGGTCCCCCTCGCACGCGGCGCCACGATCCGCGCGTGGCGCCGCCTCTGGGTGCTCGAAGGGTGGCACGGGAGCTGGCCATCCGGCGAGCTCTCCCGCTAGCGCCGCGGTTGCGTTGTGCGCGCGCCAGACGCGACCTTTCCTCTCTGCACTATCTACTCTTCTTCCCCGGATCCCGCATGCCGGCCACTCTCGCTGCCGATCTCGCGCGCTACCTCGATGACAACGATCGTCGATTCCATGACGAGCTGTTCGACTTTCTCC
>JBBSEY010000180.1:0-5953 GCA_038239265.1 Gemmatimonadales bacterium
AGTTCAAGATCGAATCCGTCGAGGGAGGCGCGCCGGATGATTTCGCGTCGATGCGCGAGGTCGTCACGCGCTACTTCGCGCGCCGGCTCGACGAGCAGAAGCCACTCCCCGATCTCGTGGTCGTGGACGGAGGGAAGGGGCAGCTCAGCTCCGCGCGCGAGGCGCTGGAGGCCGTGAACCTCTCGCGGCTGCCGACGATTTCGCTCGCAAAGCGCGACGAGGAAATTTTCTTCCCCGGGCGAAGTGACTCGCTCCGGCTGTCGAAGCGCTCGCCCGCGCTCAGGATGCTCCAGCGGATGCGCGACGAGGCGCACCGCTTCGCCATCATTTACAATCGCAAGCGGCGCTCGATGCGAACCGTCACTTCGGAGCTGCTCAAGATCAAGGGAGTCGGGCCCGAGAAGCGACGCGCGCTGCTCAATGCGTTCGGCAGCGTGCAAGGGGTACGGGACGCCGGCGTCGATGAGATCGCGAAGCTGCCGGGGTTCAGCGCGGCCAGCGCGCAGCGACTGCTTGCGGCGCTCCTGCCGCCAGTGGACGGAGCCGCCGCGATCGTCGCCGACGCGAGCGTGCCGGATGTGATCAATGACCCGGGATCGCCGGCTGAAAGGGAGAGTGAATCGCCTGCGGAAGCGTCGCTCACGGAGCAAGGCTGGACGGCGCCGAGCGACGGCGAGTAGCTTTCCCCGCATGTCTCCAATCGCGATCATCGATCCGTT
This sequence comes from Gemmatimonadales bacterium, assembly GCA_038239265.1. Taxonomy (GTDB): domain Bacteria; phylum Gemmatimonadota; class Gemmatimonadetes; order Gemmatimonadales; family Gemmatimonadaceae; genus FEN-1250. Next base: position 720 of record JBBSEY010000180.1, read on the forward strand.
CTCCGGCATCGCCGGTGACATGATGCTCGGCGCGCTACTGGACGTCGGGCTGGATCCCGAGTGGCTGCGCGCGCTCCCCGCACGACTGAAGCTCGATGGCGTGGAGGTGCGCGTCCAGCGCGTGCTTCGCGCGGGGATCGCGTGCACGAAAGTCGACTTCGACATTCCGCCGCAGCCGCACGGTCGCCACATCAAGAAGATCCGCGAGATGGTGGCTGCCGCCGGCGTTCCCGATGCGGTGCGCGAGCTCGCGGATGCGGCGTTCACGTCGATCGCCGAGGCGGAAGGGGAGATTCACGGCGTCGGGCCGGAGAAGGTGCATCTCCACGAGGTGGGCGCCGTCGATGCGATCCTCGATGTCGTTGGATCCGTGTGGGGGCTCACGCTGCTCGGCGTCGACCGCGTGTACTGCGGCCCGATCGCCGTTGGAGATGGCACAGTGAAGGCGGCCCATGGAATTCTCCCCGTGCCCGCGCCCGCGACGCTCAAGCTCCTCGAGGGACACGTCATTAGGCCGGGTCCTGAGGGCGCGGGTGAGCTCGTGACGCCGACGGGCGCGGCGCTGGTGCGCGCGCTGTCGAGCGGGCCGGCGCCTGCGCAGTTCACGCCGCTGCGGAGCGGCTATGGCGCGGGCACGAAGGAGTTCGCGAATCGAGCGAATGCGCTGCGGATTACGCTGGCCGAGCCGGCGCTGCTGAATGGTGTGATCGTCGAAACGCTGGTGCAGCTCGCGACGGACATCGACGACATGGATGGCGAGGCGCTGAGCGCGCTCGCGGATGTGCTGCGCGACGAGGGGGCGCTCGACGTGGTGCTGCTCGCGACGCAGATGAAGAAGGGGCGTCCGGGCACCCGCGTCGAAGTGCTGTGCGCGCAGTCGGGCGCGGACCGCATCGAGCGGGCGCTGTTCGTGCATAGCAGCTCGATCGGAGTCCGGCGTTCGACCGTGGAGCGCCACGCCCTTCCGCGTGAAGAGTGGACCGTGCTGGTGCAGGGCGAGGCAATTCGGATGAAGCGCGTCGCACTGCCCGGAGGCGGCAGCCGCGCGAAGCCGGAGTTCGAGGATGTGCGCCGTCTGGCGCTGCGATTCGGGCGTTCCATCCGCGAGCTGTCCGCGGAAGCGCTTGCGGCGGCGGAACGGCACGGCACATCGAGTGTACTTTTGCCGGCGGAGCAATCCGAGCCGGTCAGCAACCACTGAGGAGATGAGTTAATGATCCGCTGGAACACATACATCGTGCACGCTCTCGCCGCATCCGCGATCGTCGCGTCGCCGTTGATTGCGCAGAAGCAGGACAAGGGGGCCGCGCAGGGAGCCACCTGCTCGATCAAGACCGACAAGCCCGATGAGGTCAAGTCCGCGATGAATGCGGTGACCATCGCACAGCTCGGCGGGCGTCCCGAGGATGTGCAGAAGAAGCTCAAGAGTGCGGTCACGATGCTTACGGCGAACCCCTCCAAGTTCAAGGACAATCAGGCGGGGCGCGACTACGTGCTCGGCCAGACGCTTCTTCGACTCGCCGCGCAGTATCCCGACTCGCAGACGGTGAACAGAGGCGGGATCGGCTACGCCGAGGCAAAGGACCAGCAAATTGATCTCTTCGCGACTGCAGACACGCTCTTCTCGAACGTGGAGAAGTCCAATCCGGATTGCGCGGGGGACCTCGCCACGTATCGCGCGGAGGCGATGCGCCCCCTCGCCGTGCGCCTCTCGTCGTTGATCAATACGGACAGTGTTTCCACGCAGGAGGCAGTGCTGAAGCGGTTGGTGGCGATCGATTCGAAGTCGGCGCTCAGCCTCTACTTCCAGGGGATGGTCGCGCAGCGAAAGAAGGATCCGGCCACGGCGGCCGACTTCTTCACACGTGGGTCGGCGCTCATGCCGGCCGAAGTGGGCGCGGATAGCAATCTCAAGGCGGCGCTGGAGCTCGGCGCAGCACAGATGACGCGGATCTCGGCGGCCGCGAAGACGGGGGAGGAGAAGAAGGCGGGGATGCTCAAGGCGGCGGAGCTGTACAGGAAGTTTCTCGCGGACTTCCCCAAGCAATCCAGTGCGCCGGACGCGCAAGCCGGACTCGCCGCCGCGCTCAGCGCTTCAGGCGACGCGCAGAGCGTGAGCGCACTGTGGGATCAGATGCTCGCGAATCCGTCCACCTACACGGATGCGCAGCTCTATGACGCAGGCACGCAGGCATTCACAATGAACCAGCCCGCCGCCGCGACGAAGCTGATGGATGCCGCCCAGAAGGCGAATCCCTGGCTCCGTCCGGGACTCTACAACGCCGCGAATGTCTACTGGAAAGCCGGGGACTTCGACCGCATGCTCGCAACGTCGAAGAAGCTCGTCTCGATCGATCCGAACAACCCCGACGAGTATCAGCTGCTGGCCCTCGCCTATCAAGGGAAGGCAAAGGCGGCCAGGGCGGCAAAGGATCTCAAGGGGGAGAAGGCCTACAATGACTCGCTCAACACGGCCTTCGCCGCGAGCGAGAAGGTGAAGGCGAAGGTGACCTTCGAATCCTTTGCCAAGGGCGATGGCAAGCCGGTGCTCAAGGGTGCAATCGAGAACATCGGCACCACGCCGCAGAAGGGGTCGCTCAAGCTCCACTTCTTGAACGTGAGCGGCGCTCCCGTCACCACCCAGAGCGTCGATTTCTCGCTGGCGCCAAAGGAGAAGATGCCGTTCAGCCTCAGCGGGGAGGGCGACGCGATCGTTGGATACAAATACGACCCAATCCCCTGATTCCTGCGCCTTTCAGTAATCGAGCGAAGCCCGTCGCGAACACCGTGGCGGGCTTTTTCATTGCTCGCGGATAGGGTTAGCTAAGTATCCGAAGTTCATGTTCTGCCTTGATTTCGCTTGCCTCATCTCCTAGGTTACATCATGTTCAAGGCCAGCCGCGTACGGCGTCCAGAGCTTCGCTCCGCGCGCCGCGTCCGTCGGTGGCCTTTTGCGCATCCGATTCCGCTCACGCGATGATCAAAGTCGCACGCGTACTTCCAGATTCCGTCGCATCCGAGCTCGGCATACTTCCCGGCACCGCGCTGCATGCGGTGAATGGGCGGAAGCTCGAAGACTTTCTCGACTGGGAGTTTCTCACCGCGGACGACGAGCTCGTGCTCGAGCTGACCACGCCGCTGGGAGAGGAGCTCGTGTTCGAGATGGAGCGCCCGGAAGGGATGGCGATGGGCATCGTGCTCGAGCCTCCGCGCGTGCGCCGCTGCGCGAACAAGTGCGAATTCTGCTTCATCGAGGGGCTCCCCAAGGGACTTCGCGCACCGCTCTACGTGCGCGACGACGACTACCGCCTCTCCTTCGCCTACGGCAACTTCGCGACGCTCTCGAACGTGAAGGACAAGGACATCGCCCGCATCCTCGAGTACCGCCTGTCCCCGCTCTATATCTCCGTGCACGCCACTCCTTTCGAGGCGCGGAAGATTCTCCTGAACAATCCGAAGGTCCCCGACATCATGCAGCAGCTGTCGCGGCTTGCGGAAGGCGGAATTCAATTCCACTGCCAGATGGTCATCGTTCCGGGGCTCAACGACGGGGCGATCCTCGAGCAGTCGATCGCCGACCTCTGGTCGCTCGGGGACGCGGTGCTTTCTGCTGCGATCGTACCCGTGGGGCTGACGCAGTTCTCGCATCTGTATACCGGCGAGTCCATGAACGCGGAACGGGCGAACGAGCTCATCGCAGCGGTCGAACGGTGGGAGGAGCGCGCGCTCCGCGAGCGAGGGGACCGCTGGGTATTCGGCTCCGACGAGCTGTACATGCTCGCACGGCGCGAGCTCCCCGGAGCCGAGCACTATGGCGATTTCGTGCAGATCGAGAACGGCATTGGAGCGGTGGCGTACTTGCGCAAACGCGTGGCCGAGGGTGCGGCGGCGCTGCCGCGCCACGATGGGCGCCGCATCGGGATCGTCACTGGTACCGCCATGGGCGGGCGGCTGATGACGGAGCTGCTCGACCAGCTGCACGCGGCCACCGGCGCTCACTTCGAGCAGCTGGTCGCCGAGAATTCGCTCTTCGGACCCACGACCACGGCGGCGGGGCTCCTCGTGGGAGCGGACCTGCGGCGCGTGCTCCAGGGGCGCACCGACCTCGATCTCGCGCTCATCCCGGCGGAGACGATCAACGACGATGGTCTCTTTCTGGACGATCTTTCATTCGCCGCACTGCGCGAGGAGCTTTCGATTCCGCTCGTACCGTCCTACGACTTTCTCGACGTGCTGTCGAACGAAGACCTGAGCGACGCCGCGTCGCAGCTTCATACCGCGAGTGCCGCATGACGGAGTCCGGAAATATTCCCGTGGTGGCCATCGTCGGCCGGCCCAACGTCGGCAAGTCGCAGCTGTTCAACCGGCTCGCGAGCAGCGACTCGGCGATCGTGAGCGAGGAAGCGGGAACGACTCGGGATCGGCACTTCGCGCGCGCTGAGTGGGGCGGGCGGGCCTTCTGGCTCGTCGACACGGGTGGCCTCACGGATGACAAGAACATCCCGATGGACGTCGAGATTCAGAAGCAGGTGATGCAGGCGATCGCCGAGGCGGATCTGATGCTTCTCGTCGTCGACGCCAAGACCGGATTGCATCCGCAGGACCAGCGCGTGGTCGAGCTGCTGCGCGATGCGCGGAAGCCGTGGCTGCTCGTCGCCAACAAGGTCGACGATCCGCGCTCCACCGACTTCTACGAGTTCTACAATCTCGGCGCGGGCGACCCGATTCCGGTGTCGGCCATCAACGGAAAGAACTCGGGCGATTTGCTCGACGAAGTGGTGTCGCGCTTTCCCGAGGCGATCATCGAGGACGAGACGTCGCTTCGCGTCGCGGTGATCGGACGGCCGAACGTCGGCAAGTCGTCGCTGGTGAATCGCCTGCTCGGCGAAGAGCGGCTCGTGGTTGCGGCGGAAGCGGGAACGACGCGTGATGCGATCGACACGCCGATGCAATACCACGGGCAGACGCTGACGTTCGTCGACACCGCGGGGCTCCGGCGGCAATCGAAGATCGACGACGGCATCGAGTTCTACTCCGCACTGCGCACGCGCAGGGCGATCGAGCGCGCGCAGGTGTGCGTGCTCATGCTCGACGCGGTCGTGGGGCTCGAGAATCAGGATCTCAAGATCGCCACGCTCGCCTGGGAGAATGGCTGCGGGCTCATCGTCGTCGTGAACAAGTGGGACATCAAGGAAGAGAAGACGGACAAGTCTGCGCAGAAATTCCAGAAGGAA
>JBBSEY010000181.1:0-5938 GCA_038239265.1 Gemmatimonadales bacterium
CGATCGCATCTGGAAGGAGCTCCATCTCCGCCTCGCCACCGACGACGGCTTCATCCTCACCGAGGGGCCGGTGGTGGAGCGGGCGATCGCGTGGATGCACGGCGTCGTCACGGAGCCAATGCAATACGGGCGACTTTTTCTCGCGGGGGATGCCGCGCACATCGTTCCGGCTACGGGCGCCAAGGGGCTCAATCTCGCGGTCCACGACGTGCGCGTGCTCTCGAGCGCGCTCGACGCCTGGTATCGCACCGGCTCCCCCGCTGCGCTCGCATCATATTCCGCAACGTGCCTGCGCCGTGTCTGGCGTGCGCAGCACTTCTCCTACTGGATGACCACCATGCTCCATCGCTTTCCCAGCGACGATGCATTTCAGCGAAAGCTGCAGCTCGCGCAGCTGCGCTGGGTCACATCATCGCGCGATGCAGCGGCGAGCCTGGCGGAGAATTACGTGGGGATCGCGAAGATATGAGCGAGAAGACGGCGGCAACGACCTTCCTCGCGCGCCTCGAGAGCGGAGAGATTGCGCCTCCTGCTCTGGCGCTCACCCTCGGTTTCGAGCCTGGCGAGTTCGGCGTCGGAACCGCGTCGTTCACGATGCGGGTCGATCCATCGAAGCACGGGAACGTCATGGGCACGCTGCACGGCGGCGTGCTCGCCACGCTCGCCGACTCCGCGATGGGCTTCGCGTTCGCAACCACGCTCGCCGTGGACGAATCGTTCGCGACGCTCGAGATCAAGGTGAGCTTTCTTCGCCCCGTCCGGAGCGCGACGCTGACGGCTCGCGCGAACGTCGTGAATCGCGGCAAGACCACTGGGCTCGTGGACTGTCGCGTCACCGACGAGCGCGGCCGCCTGATCGCGCACGCCACCAGCACCTGTCTCGTGCTGCGCGGGGCGCAGGCCGAGGGACGCAAATTGGGAGACGCCGGCGCAGGCTAGCTTTCGCGATGCACTCGTCGGCCACCCTTCTACAGACACTCGCGCTCGTTCTCGGCGTCGCGGCGCTGATGACCGTGATCTTCCGTCGCCTCGAGCAGCCGGCGGTCTTCGATCACCCGATCGCCGGACTGCACTCGAAGCGCGGCGGAATCGAATGATCGCGCGCGATGACGTGTTCGGTGATGTTCCGCGCGTCGGCCTCTGCGCAGGATGCATGAACGCGCATGTGATCGAGAGCCGACGCGGCTCGCGCTTCTATCGGTGCAGGCTTGCAGACATCGATCCCGCGTTCCTCCGCTACCCTCAGCTGCCGGTAATTTCTTGTACGGGATTCACCCCGATCGTGGCGAGGAATGTTCCTGGGGGCACCTAACTCCCTTTCGTACGTAGAGGCACACCCCTTTTCTCTGTACAATGTGCTACAGTACGGAACGAAGGATCGACTCGATTCGTGGAGGTCACCGCTCCACGCATTCATCTATCGACAATTGGGTCAGCGGCGACGCCGCTCCCTCCGCTGCCGTGAAGTGGGTGTTCCCATTCGGCAAATGCGAGGAGTCAATGACTCTCAAGATGAAGTCGGCGTCACCCAACGCTCGTCCCGCGACTGCGAATCTGCTGTTGGCATCGCTCGCGCCCGATGATCTCTCCAAGCTCACGCCGCATCTGGAGCCGGTCTCGCTCACGCTGCGAGATGTGCTCTATGAGGCGGGCGCGGACATAACGTTCCTCTACTTTCCGACGACGGGATGCGTCTCGATGGTCCACGGCACCGATACGGGGGCAGTCGAAGTCGGGACGATCGGCTACGAAGGCATGGTTGGCGTGCCGGTGCTGCTGCAGGCGACCTCGGAGCCGACGCGTGCGGTCGTGCAGGTGGAAGGAGAAGCCTATCACATCTCCGCCCGCACTTTCCGGGGTATCGTCGCCAACAACAAGGACATCGAGCGCATCTTCCTTCGCTACGCGATGGCCCTCTACAACCAGGTCGCACAATCGGTCGCGTGCAACCGGCTGCACTCGCTCGAAGAGCGGTGCGCGCGCTGGTTGCTGATCACCCACGATCGCGTCGACGGCGATGAGTTCAAGCTCACGCAGGAATTTCTCTCCTACATGCTCGGTGTGCACCGCCCTGCGGTGACGCTCGCCGCCGGGATGTTGCAGGAGGCGGGGTACATTCGCTATTCGCGCGGCAGCATCACCATCATGGATCGCGCCGGGCTCGAGGCGGCATCGTGCGTCTGCTACCAGGCAACACGCGACGACTACGCGTTGCTCGCGAGCTAGCGTCACATGGCCCGCTGGGTAGAAGGGAAGGGAGCACACTTGTCGCTGGACCGCACGGCCGAGATCCCAGGGTCGCTCGACGATGTCCCGCGTGATGCGAGAGTGGCCTTCCACCTCGCGCAGGACGACATCGACGCACTTCGCGCGGCCATCGAGCGTTCGCTCTGCGAAGGAGAGATCCACGGCTCATCGGAGCGCTCCTTCGACGAGGAGCTTCGCAAGTCGCTTCGCGTCGCGTGCGCCAAGGCGCGCCTCCAGCGCGTTCGCGCCGAGCACGTACTGATCGACGTCAAACAGATCTGGACATTGATCCCGTCCGAGCTAGCCACGCGTACGAGAGAGAAACTCAGCAAGATCGTCACCGCCTGTATCGATGAGTACTACGCGAAGAGCGAGCGAAGCGAGATCTGACGCGGCGCACTGTTCTTGCTGTACCACGTTCACCAAGACACGCGTTGCACGGGTTGATGATCGTGCGCGTGAAAGGCGAGAGCGAGCGCCTCGGTGGAGTCCTGTTGGTCGGTACACATGCAATTCATACGCGGATCGTTCGCGACCCGGGCGGTGCCGCCTGGCAGGTGACCGAGTCGCTCGCGAGCCATGTGCCTGGCGCGGTGGCCGCAACCTGTCTCATCTTCGACAGCGGATCGATCTGTCGTCGCTATTGGAGCTATCCCGCCGATTGGCTGACACGCACCGATCAGCAGCTTCTCGCACTAATGGTCCAGTCGCGCCAGCTCGTTCGCTGATCGCGTGAGTTCGGGGCCGAGGCCGAGCGTTATCTTTCGCGCGTGCCCACCACTCCGCGCCTTCGCCTCGCCGCCAGTCCCGCGATCATCGCGGCGCTCCTCGCGCTCGCGGGCTGCGGCGTGAGCGCCGAGAGCGGCGGCGGAGCCTATCGCGGCGCGATGCTCGGCCGGGCCGTGCCGCGACCGGCATTCACCCTCACGGACACCCACGGTCACCCCTTCGACTTTCGCGCCCGCACCGATGACACGGTCACGCTGCTCTTCTTCGGCTACCTCAATTGTCCCGACGTGTGTCCGGTGCATCTCACGAACATTGCCAGTGTGATGCGCGGACTCCCGTACGACGTCACCGGGAAAATTCGCGTGGTCTTCGTCACCACCGATCCTGCGCGCGACACTCCCGAAAAGCTCAAGGCGTGGCTCGATAACTTCGACCCTTCCTTCATCGGCCTGCGCGGAACTCCTGAACAGATTGCGGCGATCGAAAAGTCGGTCGACGTCGCACCCGCAGTTGCGGGAAAGCCCGACTCCGCAGGCGCCTACGAAGTCGGACACGCCGCACAGGTGCTCGCCTTCACGCGCGACGACAGCGCGCACGTCGTCTATCCGTTCGGTACGCGCCAGGCCGACTGGGCGCACGACCTCCCGCTGCTCGTGAAGGTGAAGTGATCGCATGAGCGTGCAGTGGTGGTGCTCGGCCCGCGGCATTCCGTGGACATGGAGCTGGCAGGCATATCCCGGCGTCTGGATCTGCGTCCTCGCGCTCGGACTCTTCTACGCGCGATGGTCCCGTCCGCACGGCGAGAGCGCAGCGCACCGATTCGCGGTGTCGCAGGCGCGCCGCGTGGGGGGATGGATCGGCGTCGCGCTGGTATGGGCCGCGCTCGACTGGCCAGGCGGACCGCTGGGCACAGGCTACCTCGCGAGCGTGCACGCCGCGCAGTTTCTCGCGCTTGCCATGGTCGCGCCGCCGCTGCTCCTCCGCGGCGTCGACGGCGATCGCATTCGCACGCTGCTCGCACGCGACGGAATCGCTTCGAAGATCATCGTCGCCTTCACGACGCCCTTGTTCGCGATGCTCACCTTCACCATTGTCATGCTCGCGACGCATGCCCCAGGCGTGGTCGACACGCTCATGCGCACGCAGCTCGGCGCCTTTGCGCTCGACATCGCGTGGTTCGCTTCGGGGCTCGCGTTCTGGTGGCCTGTGGTGGTCGAGGTGCCGCTGCGCGAGCGCTTCGTCCCCCCCATGCGCATGCTCTATCTGTTCGCGGGAACACAGGCCCACCTCTACCTCTCCATGTGGCTCCTCCTCGCGGAATTCCCGGCGTACGGCATCTACGAGCTGGCCCCCCGGGCTACCGGCCTGTCCGCCCTCGAGGATCAGCAAGTCGCTGGTGGGCTTCTACTTACGTTGGGCGGAACGTACGTGCTGGCGGTGATCTCCGTGCTCTTCTTCCGCTGGTTTGCCGAGCCCCAGCCAGAGGGGTGAGGATTTCGTAACTCCCAGCGTCGCCCGTTCGTCTTTTCTAAGCGCATCCGGAGCAGAAGAGCGCCTCGAACACGGGCCCAAATGTCCGACCCCGCAGCTGCAGTCGAATCGACGTCGCGTTCCGTAGCTATTCTGGGCGCCGACGCGCTTCTCGTCGCGCTCCCATCGACGCCGACTCAGCTCGCCAACGCGTGTTTTGCGGGCGGCTACGCCGAGGTGTTTCCGGCGACGTGGGGCGACGAGCTGATTGCCGCGGGGTGCCTCGAGCAGCTCGAGAGTCGCGCCGGTCCAGCCATCTTCTGCGCCTGCCCTCTGGTGGCCGAGCAGCTGCGCGGCGCAACGGAGCTTCGCCGCTTCATCGTGCCGCTGCTCTCTCCCCCCGTCGCAGTCGCCCGCTACCTGCGTGCGCTGTTCGCCGGCGACGAGCTCCGCATCACGTACATCGGCGATTGCCCCGGCGCCGACGACGTCTCGATCGACGAGCGCCTCTCGCCACACGAGCTGCTCGCCAATCTCGAGAAGCGCGGCATCATGCCCGCCACCCAGCGCCCGGACCTCGGCGCGCACGCGGCGCACGATCGCCGCCGCTTCTACTCGATTCCCGGCGGCGCCCCCTCGCCGCAGTGGCTCGGCGCGCAGTGGCCCAAGCGAACGCTCGTCGACGTGCACGCGGGGGACGCACTCGCCAGTCTCGCGAGCCAGACGACGACCCGCGGCAACACCTTGATCGACTTCGCACCGCATCTCGGGTGCGCGTGCGCCGGCGCAGTTGGAGGCAGTGGTGCGCACGACGCGCGCAAGGCGGTGGTTGCGCTCGAGCCTCCGCGCGCCGACAGCGAAATCGTCGACGCGGCCATACGCGTGGAAGTCTCGACGGCGGCAGCATCGGAGCGGCATCTCACCGACGTCACGTGGAACGACTTTCTCGCCGCACTTCCCGCGGCGCTCGCGATGCATCCCGAGGGATCGTCGGCTGCGTTCGCGCAAGGCGCGTCGCGCACCGCGCCCCGGCGCGCGCTGCAGCGAAAGGCGGCGCTCCCGCGCGCGTACATGGCAGCGCGGCAGACGGCGCGCCGCGAGCGTACGGCGCCGGTCCGCGCGGGCGCGACGCAGGAGCTCAAGCGCGCCGTCCGCCCGCTGTCGGATTCGCCGCGTTCGTCCGCATCAACGGAGATCACCGGCGCGCGCCTTCAGGTCGATGCGGTGAGGCGCGAGGAGATCACCTCCGCTCGCCCGAGCGCGTGGCTTGCGCGACGCGCTTCGCACGAAGGGATGACGGGCCCGCGCAATCACGCGGCGCCTCACGCCGGGCTTGCCCCCGCGGACCGGTGGCTTCTCGCCGCCCTGATGCTCGCGAGTAGCGTGCTGGTCGCCGTGCTCACCAGCGCGCTCACCGTTCGCGGATTTGGGGGCGGCGTCGACTCGATCGGCGCACCCACGGTCGCCGCGCACGCCATGTCCCCCGTGGCCG
>JBBSEY010000182.1:0-5904 GCA_038239265.1 Gemmatimonadales bacterium
CTCGCGTCCGAGGGCGCGCTGCGATCCGAGATAGCGCGACGTCAGGAACGGATTGTCCGGATCGGTGAGCGAGGCACGCTCGAGAAGCGCATCCTCGGCCGGGCGCGCAAAAAAACCAGGAGCCACTAAATGCCCACTCCGTGCTCGCGGCCAGCGCCGAGTGCCTGCGCGAGCGCGGAGACGTAGCGCTTGATCATCGCGACGGTCGCGTTGATTTCGCCGGCCGAGGTCATGTACGGATCGGCAATCTCGTGCGGTCGATAGGAACCGGATGGCGCCATCCCGCCGAAGAGCCGGAGCTTCTCGCGCGATGCGGGAAAGGTCATGAGGATGTTGACGTAGTTCAGATCATCCATGGCGAAGATCACATCGTACTCGGCGACGAGCTCTTTCGTGAGCCGCGTGGCGGTGTGCTCGCGCAGCGAGAGTCCGAGCTGCCGGGCGGCGTCCTGCGCGCGCGCGTCGGCGGGGCGGCCGTCGTGCGCGTGAGTGCCGGCGGAGCCGATCTTCACATTCGCGATGCCGGCGGCGCGCAGCTGGTCACGGAGAAATCCCGCCGCAGCCGCGCTGCGCATGATATTGCCGTGGCAGACGAAGATCACCGAGCGCGCGGGGCTGGGGAGCGACACGGGGCGCACGGCGCCGAAGCTGTCCAGGAGCCGCCGCTTCACGTACGCGGAGCGACGATCCGCAGCGAGATTGCGCGAATCCTTCGCGATGGCGAGGAGCGATCGCGGAATGATCGCGCGCAGGATGTACTTCGTGAAGTCTTTTGCCCAGCGCACGAGCACGTGGCTGACTTCCTGGATCGCGGGGAGCGGATCGCTCCATGACCACATTGCGGACTTCGTGCCGGGAGCAAAGTCCGCGAGCAGCTGCGCGAACGCCGCGCCGAAGCCGATGCGATCCTCGGGGAGCTCGGCGAACGCGTGTCCCGCGCGCTCGAGCGAGCCCGCGGTCCAGCGCACACGGAGCCCGATGGGATACGCCGGTGGCGGGGAAGGGGTGATTCCCTGCGAGAGCTGCCACGCGTACAGCGGGAAGTCGATGCCCGCGATCGTGTTGAGCGGGAGTGAACCCCAGAAGCGTCCGTTCACCTCCATGAGCGCGGTCTCGCCCGTCGCGCTGTCGTGTCGATACTCGACCATCGCGACGCCGTCCCAGTCGAGCGCGCGAAGGAGGCGCACTGAGTAGTCGAGGAGCTTGGCGTCGACCGCCTCGGCGATCGCGACGACGGCGACGCCCCCCGATGGCGGATTTTCCGAGAGCCGTCGATGCTGAAAGCTGGCGATGACCTCACCCTTCGACATGAGCAGCTCGATGCCGACGCCCTGACCGCCGTGATACGACTGGAAGAGGAGCCCCTCGCCGAAGCGCGACCAGAGGGCGAAGGCCGACCGCAGCTCCTCGGCGTTCTCGAAGGCTCGCGTCTTGAAGTTGTGCGTCGTCTTGCGGCTCTTGTCGCCGGGCTTCGCGATGATCGGAAAGCGAATGCGCTCGAGCGCCGCGTCGAGATCGTCAGCGCGCTCGATGGCGATCGAGGTCGGCACCGGGATACCGACTTTTTCGGCGGCGTCGAGGGTGATCGCCTTGTCGAGCACGCGCTGGACGATCTCCGGGTGGGGTGCACCGACCGCGCAGAAGCGCGAGAGCTCGTCGTACGCTGCGCAGACGATCTGGAGCGACGTGTCGCTCGTCGGCACTACCCACCCGGCGCCCTCCGACCGCGCGAGCCTCGTGAGCATCGCAGCCTGTTCGGCTATGTCTCCGTGCAGTCGCACGGTTCCGGCGAAGGTGCGGGAGGAGATGCGGAGCGGCTGTCCGCGCGGCGTCGCCACGGTGCAGCGCACTCCGGCGCGGCGCAGCGAGCGAGCGATCGTCACAAGCTTGCGGGGCTCAGCACCAACGATGATGATGGTTGGCGCGTCCCCCACTCCGTCGCGTTGCGAGAGAGCGGGGGACGTTGTGGGGTCAGGCACCAGCGCCGCTCAGCGAGGAGCCGACTTCCTGCTCGAGAATATTTGCATCAATGAAGAATTTGGCGGCCCAGCTCAGGTACTCGAATTTTCCGTACTCGCCATCCACCGGGAATGAGCCCTTTACGCCGCCGCGCAGCTCGGTCGCGCCGTCCGTGCGCACGCGCGCGCGGACGTACGCGTTGGTGCGACGACCGGCGTCGAGATACTTCTGGTCGCCGGTGATCTGGAAGAGCATGAGCCAGCAGTGCGCGATCTGTACAGAGCCCGTGAGGCATGCCCACTTTACGGCGCCGGTCCAGTCGTCGCGCAGCCGCCCAGGGAGAAAGCCGCTCGCGCGCAATGCAGACATCGCACCGTCCGCGGCGAGCAGCGCGGCATCGAGGAGCGCTGCGTCCTTCGAGAAGCGGTATCCCTCGATCACACCGCGCAGCGCGTAGCCGATGGTGTGCGTGAGAGGCTGCGTCGCATCGTTGAGGCAGCAGTCGGCGAACCAGCCGTTCTCGCGCTGCTTCGTGAGCGCCCATCGAATGTTCCTGAGCCCGGCCTCGCCGTAGCTGCGCGACGGCTCTACGCGCGCCGCTTCGAGCAGCCCCCACGCGACGTGCGTCTCGTACGCCTTCTCGCCGGCCTTGGCGAATGGCGTGGGATTCCTGCGCCAGGCGCCGTCGTCGTCCTGCGTGGTCACGAGCCAGTCCGCGGCCGCACGCATGGAGGCGCGATAATCCTCGCCAAGCTCGGAGACGCCGCTTGCGAGGCCGATGAGAATCTGCCCGGTGTTGAACGTGACCGGCACCACGGGCGTCTGCCCGATCACGCCGCCCTGAAAGCCGCCGCCCTCGAGCTGAATCGAGACGAGCCAGTCGAGCGCGACGCGCGCGCGCTCGCGGTGCACCTCGGGCGAGTGACCGGGCTGTCCGCGAAGGAGCGTGGGCACGATGTAGCCGCTCGTCTCCGGATACGAGGCGCGCCACCCCGACACCAGGCTGTAGTCGCGGGCGATGCCGCCGTCGTTGGAGAGGGAGTTGTCCTGAGCGGCACCGAGCCAGTCGAGAGCTGCGGAGACGGCTGCGGGGATGCCGGGGTCGCTGAGCGTCGCGGTGCGCCTGTCGCGCCGCGACTCGGACTTCGCAGCCTCGGGGAGCGCGAGATCATCACGCACCTTACGGGCCCGATTCAGCAGGGCGTCAATGCCGGGGTTCATAAGATTCGATAAATGTACCGACTCGCGATATCTTCCGGGATGCGCAAGGCGTGCCAGGTGGGTGAAGGCGAGCCAGGATGTAACGAAAGGAGGCTTTGGTGAGCGAGGGCGTCGCGAACGCAGGCGTGACAGACGAGTCGGCCGCAGCCGAGGACAACGGGGCGGCTTTGCGGGAGCCGTTCGCCGCGCTCGTCGTTGGAGGGGTCGCGGGGCTCCTTGCCTTCGAGCTGTGTGCGCTCTTCCTCGGCCCCGAGATCGGTATCGCCATCGCACTCGTGGCCGCGGCCGCGTCACTCGTGCGACGCGCGATCGTGCCGTTCGCGCTGTTCACCGCCGCATGCGCACTCTCCGCACTGGCATTCGTTCAATCGACGCGGCTGCTGCTCGGCGCGGCGATCCCATTCGCGATCGGACTCGCATTGCTCGCGCGAGCGTCCGCGCCAGCGAGGCGCTAGAGCTCGAGCTCCCAGTCCTGCCCGAGCTGCTCGCTGCCGAAGTGATCGTGTTCTTCTTCGCGCACGAGTCGGAAGCCATTGGCAACGTAGATCGCTCGCGCCGCGTGGAGCACCGCGTTGGTCCAGAGCGTGACTTTCGAATAGCCTGCCTTGCGTGCAAAGTCGAGACACGCGCCGACGAGCATCTTGCCGACGCCGCGCCCGCGAGCGGAGGGTTCAACGAGGAGGAGTCGCAGCCGCGCGAGCTCGTCGGACTCGCGAACCAGGAGGACGAATCCGACACGCTCGCCGCCCGCTGCCGCGATCCAGAAGCGCTCGCGCGCGGGATCGTGCGCGTGCATGAATTGCGCGACGATCTGGAGGACGAGCCCCTCAAAGTGCTCACCCCACCCGTACTCCTCCGCGGAGAGCTCCGCGTGGCGCTCGACGACCCACCCGAGATCGCCGGCGCTCGGCTGGCGGAGCTCGACGGGGGGCGGGGAGGGAGACGGCGTGGGCGCGGCGAGAACGTCCTCGATTGTGCGCGTTGCGTGAACGAGGGCGCGCTGGTGGGCGACGGCGCGGCCGGAGAGGAGCGTCGCGATCTCGTCGTGGGCGCGCGCGTCGAGCTTCGCTAAGGCGTTTCGCCCCTTGCGCGTGAGCGAGAGCATCGTGCGCCGGCCGTCCTCCGGGGACTGGCGTCTCTGGACGAGCGCGCGCTCCTCGAAGGAGCGCAGCATGCGGCTGAGGTAGCCGGCGTCGAGGCACGTATGCCCCCGTGTTTGGGAGGGAGTCAATGCCATGCTCCGCGCGCGGACGCAGTCGTTTACTTGCATGACATCACGTCACTTAGGTATACTCACGTGACCTCAAACGACAGCCTGTTTCGCCTGCGCCATGCGGCCGGATCCGCATTGCGTCACTTTCACCGACTTCTGATGACCAAGAAGCCCCAGCCCGATGTCGAGCAGCGAGTCGATTCACTCGTCACCTGGCTCGAATTGCACTCCAGACAGCTCATGTACGCCTCGATTGCGCTCCTGGTGGTGGCAGGGGGGTTTTGGTTCTATCGGCGGTCCAACCAGCGACAGGCGGACAGCGCATCTACGGCGCTGACGGAGGCGCAGTCGGCGGTGGCTGCGGGCAACTTGCCGCTCGCGCAGAGCGATCTCGAGAGGCTGATCCAGCGGTATGGGAGCACGAGTGCGGCAACGCAGGCCCACGTGCTGCTCGCTCAGGTGCATTTCGACAAAGGCGAGTTCCAGCAGGGGCAGGCGGAGCTCAAGCCGGTGGTGGACGACAACGATGCATACACGGCCGCCTCGGCTATGAATCTCATGGGTGCCGGGCAGGAGCAGTCCGGCAAGTACGCCGAAGCGGCCGCGAGCTACGAGAAGGCGGCGAAAAAGGCACCGTACAAGGTCGACCATGACGTCTACATGGCGAGCGCTGCGCGAGCGCTGACGACGGCGGGCAAGCTGGACGACGCCAAGAAAATCTGGGCAGAGCTGGCGAAAGACGACGAGAGCGCCGCGGCAGCAGAGGCGCGAGTGCGATTGGGAGAGATCGAAGCGAGGGCGGGACAGGGTTGAGCTCGTCGGTCACCAGACAGCGCCTCGGCGCCGCTGACGTCTGGCGCGGCGGGTGTGATTCCAGGATGCGTCCGAGCTTTCGGCGCATCCTTTTTTTGTGGATGCGCGGGGATCGCGTCGAGGGTGCGCGAAGGTCCAAGCTCCGACTGTCAGTGGCACCGCGTGCATCGTGGACGATTGAGGCCATGTGAGAGCTCACGTGAGTTCACGCCCAGTGCTACCTCGAGGGAGCATCCTCGAGGGGGCGAATTGCTGGCTCGACTGACGTGAAGGTGGCGGCAGAGCTTGGGTGCTACGATCTACGTATAAGATACATTATGTAAACTAGAGAGCGGGGAGAAATGTGGACAAGCGAGCCGACCCTCGCCGTCCACCGCTCTGTAAGCTATTTAGCGCGATAACTTAAGACTCAAGAGCCGGCTCTCGAGCCCTATCGAAGCTCGACCGAACCGAGCTGCTCCGTTCGACTACCTTGGATCGAATCCTTCCGCGAGCTCGCCAGTAAATACGATGCGCCCTTCGCCCGCCAACGTCGGCATCCAGGCGTCGTTTTCCCACCTCAGCCGGGCTGTCAACACCCGTCCGCTGCGTGTCGTGAGCGTGCATTCGTCCTCACTCAGCTGCCATGTGGCAAGGAGGATCGCGGCCGCGATCGCACCGGATCCGCACGCGAGCGTTTCCCCCTCCACTCCACGCTC
>JBBSEY010000183.1:0-5901 GCA_038239265.1 Gemmatimonadales bacterium
CAACAAACTCCTGCGCTACATCCAGTTGCATAACAAAACAGCACGACCATTTGCGTGGAGCTATGCGAATCCCAAACACCGCGTCCGTGCCATCAGAAACTCAGACGCGGTCCACTAGTGGCCAGGCTGAACTGGTTCGAGCGCAAGTTCGCCTTTGGCTTTCCCGCCGAGCTGTACCCGGAGATACTCGAACGGCTTCGCGGTACGCCCGTGCGGCTCGCGGCGCGGCTGGACGAGATTCCGGATGCGGTGCAAACGCGGCGCATCGATGGGGGGTGGTCGATTCGGGAGCACGCGGGGCATCTGGCGGATTTCGACGCTGGCGTCTTTCTCTCGCGCGTGCACGCGTTTCTCGCCGGTGAGAGCGCGATGCCGGCTGCAGATCTCACCAATGCGGCGACGACCGGCGCCGGCCACAATGGCCGCTCGATGGCTGAGGTGCTGGACGCGGCTGCGCGCGCGCGGAGTGCTGCTGACGGCGCTCGAAGGGCTCGATGACGAGATCTATACGCGCACGGCGATACACCCGCGGCTTGGTGTTCCAATGCGCCTGGTGGACACGATGTTCTTCATCGCCGAGCACGATGACCATCATCTCGCGACGATCACGGAGATGGCGCGCGAGCATGGGTAGCGCCTACGGGTTGCCCGAGCCGAGTCCACGCGCTTCGTTCCAGCGCGCGCGAAGGGTCTCGATCCACGACGGCGCATTGGGATTCACGACCTTGATCTCCACCGATCCCATGTACGCGTCGCCAGTGACGTGGATCATGGGCGAGCCCTCCAGAGGCATGCTCCACTTCTGTCCCTGGAGATCGAAGGAGCCCATGAATGCATCGCCGTCGCACTCGATGCGCACATCGGGGGGAACGAGAATCGTGACGTTCCCCATGATGACCATGAGCTCGATCCGCGACGTGCCGGCGCCGAAACGCGCACTCGTGAGATCGATCTTCACGTCGCCCCAGAATGCCACTGCGCGAAAGAGGCGCGGAAGAATCCAGTCGCCGCCACGCACCTGCGACGAGAGAAATGCCGTGACGCCGCGAACGGGAGGGATCATGTTTTCGGGAGCGATCAGCTGCGTGGCAGCTGGCGCTTGCGGATATCCTGCGATCCCCTGATCGTTGGGCGGCTGAGATGGGATTGTCACGATATATCGTACGGATTGATGTCGTACCCGGTTTCGCCGGCCTCCCTCTCTCAGTCGTACGCGATGCGCGGGTCGGCGGCGGCGTACGCGAGATCCGTGATCACGTTCACCGCCACGAAGACCACGCTCAAAAACAACACTGTTCCCTGGATCGCCGGAAGGTCCCGGCGCCCAATTGCGTTCACGACGTAGCGACCGATCCCCGGCCAGCTGAACACGGTTTCCGTGAGAATGCTCCCGGTGAGATACGATCCGAAGTCGAGGCCGAGCACGCTGATGACCGGCACGAGCGCATTTCTGAGCGCGTGGTGGAGGAGCACGATCTTCTCCCGCGCCCCCTTCGCGCGCGCGGTGCGCACGTAGTCGCTCGAGAGCACCTCGAGCATCGACGAGCGCGTCATGCGTGCGAGGAAGGCGATCGAGCGGGATCCGAGCGCCAGCGCCGGCAGGATCAGAAATTCGGGGCGACCGTACCCCGATGGCGGCAGCCATTTGAGCACCACCGCGAAGAGCAAAATAAGAATCAGCCCCACCCAGTACACGGGAAAGGACACGCCCAGGTACGCGAGCGCGAGCGCGCCGCGATCGATCCAGCCGCCCGGGTGCCGCGCGCTCAGCACGCCGAGCGACACGCCGACGACGATGGCGAGCAGCATCGCGGCGCCCGCGAGCTCGAGCGTTTTCGGAAAGCGCTCGGCGATGTCACGCGCGATCGGGCGCCCGGTGATGAACGATCGCCCGAGGTCGCCGCGGAGGACGCCGCCCGTGTAGTGCGCGAACTGGCGAGGCAGCGACTCGTCGAGATGCAGCTCCTTGCGCAGTCGGGTGATCGTCGCAGTGTCGGCGCGCTCGCCGACCATTTCGAGCACGGGATCGCCCGGAGCGACGTACAGCAGGAGAAAGGCGACCACCACGACGCCGAAGAGCGTCGGGATGGCGAGGAGCGCGCGGCGGGCCAGCAGCGCGCCCACGGTCAGTGCGCCGCGACTGTCACGTCCGTGAACTTCTGGCCGTTGAAGATCGTCGGCGCCACGAACCCCTTCACCCACGGCTGCACGGCGTACAGCTCGTTGTAGAAGAAGAGATAGATCATGGGCGCGTCCCGGAACGCCAGCGAATCCGCCTCGTGGTAGAGCGCGGCGCGCTTCGCCGAATCCTGCTCGACGCGGGAGCGCGACACGATGCGATCGAACTCAGGATTCTCGTAGAACGACACGTTGCCGCCCACCCCACGATTCGCGCCATGCAGCAGCGGATACAGGAAGTTCTCGGCGTCGGGATAGTCGGCGTACCAGTCTTTCACGATCATGTCGGCCTGCCCGTTGCGCGCGGCCTCGCGCGCCGCGGCGCTCTCGCGCTGGACGAGCTTCGCGCGCACCCCAACCGCCGCGAGATACGACTGCATCGACTCGGCAACGCGCGCGAAGGCCGGGTCCTGCGGCACCCAGAGCTCCACGTCGAAGCCCTTCGCGTAGCCGGCCGCGGCGAGCAGCTTTCTCGCAGCCGCGGTGTCGTAGGCGTACGGCGCGCGCGCAGGATCGGCGCCCTCGAGCGTGGGAGGAATCACACCTGCGGCGAGATGACCGCGCCCTCCGAGGAGCTTGTCGAGAATCGTACGCACGTCGACGGCGTGGTTGAGCGCCTGGCGCACTCGCACATCCTTGAGCGGGCCGCGCGTGGTGTTGAGCGCCACGTACCAGAGCCGGAGGGCGGGGGCGCTCGTCAGCAGCGCCTTCTTTTCGTCGGCCTGCTCCCAGCGCTGGGCATCGGCTTCGGGCACGTAAAGCAGGTCGACGTTGCCGCTCTCGAACTCCGCGACGGCCGTGGAGGGCTCCGGAATAATGCGGATCATGAGCGAATCCAGCTTCGGAGCGCCGCCGAAGTACTCGGCATTTCGCGCGAGGAGTACGTAGTCGTCGTGCTGCCAGGCGACGAGCGTCCATGCGCCGGTGCCCACCGGGTGCTCGCTGAAATCGGGAGAAATCTTCGCCGGAACCACCGAAGCGACCGGCATCGCGAGTAACTTTGGAAAGATCGCGAGCGCGGTGTCCAGCGTGATGCGAACGGTGCTGTCATCAGGGGCGGTAACGCCCGCCACGGTGGGTGCCTTTCCGGCGGCGAAAGCGCGTGCACCGGCGATCGGGTAGAGCGGCCACGGGCGCCCGGATTTGTTCGCGGGATCGAGCACGCGGGTGAACGAGTGTACGACGTCGCTTGCGTGCAGAAGCGACCCGTCGTGGAAGCGAACACCGGTGCGCAGGTGAAAGAGATAGGTGCGGCCGTCCGGGGTGACCTCCCATCGCGATGCGAGGGCTGGCCCGACCTTCGCATCAGGGCTGAAGCGGGTGAGTCCGTCGAAGAGGTACGACACGGCTCTCCCAGTTGGAACATCGGTGGAGAGCGCAGGGTCGAGAGATTTTGGATCGTAGCGGTCGCGCGCATCGACGAGGGTGCGGCGATGACCGGCGTCGCCGCCCGTGCAGGCGGCGAGCAGCAGGAGCGCGACGAATGGCAGACGAGAGCAGGTCGGTGACATTGCGGAGCCCGTGTGGGAGCGCGCCCGCGCGTCGCCTTCACGTGGCTACGACGTTGACACAGCAGTATTCTTCTGGTGAACTTATCGGGCCCCAAGTGAAGCGTCAATCGTGAGTTACGTCCTGTGCGTCGACGACAACGAGGACATGCGCCTGATGGTGCGTGACGTCCTCCAGTCGGCGGGGCATGAGACCGATCTGGCGGCAGACGGGCTGTCCGCGCTCGCGTCCATCCAGGAGCGCGAGCCGGATCTGCTCGTGCTCGATGTCGTCATGCCGGGAATGAGCGGACTCGACGTCTGTCGCGCCGTGAAACTGAACCCGTTCACCGCGCGGATCCCGGTTTTGATGCTCACGGCGCAAGGCGACATCGCGGCGAAGGTGGAGGCATTCGATGCCGGCGCCGATGACTATCTCGCGAAGCCGTTCGACCCGCGTGAGCTGCGTGCACGCATCGTCGCGTTACTGAGGATCGTGCGGCGCGAGGGCGACAGAAATCCGACGAGCGGACTGCCCGGCGGGAAGGCGATCGAGGAGGAGATCGAGCGGCGCGCGCAGAATGGCGACTCGTTCGCCATCTGCTACATCGATCTCGACAACTTCAAGCCGTTCGCGGATACGTTCGGCTTCTCGATCGCCGACATGGTGATTCGGGACATGGGGCAGGCGATACGCGGCGCGATCGAGACGACGGGAACGCCGACGGACTTCGTCGGGCACATTGGTGGCGATGATTTCATCGCGGTGACCTCGGTGCCCGGCGCCCTGTCCATCGCGCGCGAGTGCGCGCTGAGATTCGTCGATGTGGCGAAGCGAGCGGTGGGAGAGGAGGCGGTGCGTCGCGGCCATTTCACCGGTGTCGACCGGGAGGGGCGGGCGCGGGATTTTCCGATCGCGCGGCTCTCCGCGGCGGTGCTGCAGATCGGGCCCGACCGATGGATCTCGACGGGGCACATTGGATCGCTCGCGGCGGAAGTGAAGCGGCGCGCGAAGCAGCGGGGACCCGGTACCATCCTCGTGCAAACAGTGTAGCAGGGGCAGCACCGGGTCGTCCAGCAGAGAGAGTCGCAGCGTACACGCAAGGGGCCAATGACGGAATCGAACGGGACGCGCGACGTGTCTGTCGCCGGCTATGATGATCGGCTGCCTGCGCATGGCCGCGCGCTCCTTCCCGCGATGGCGATGGGTGTGGGCGCCGGACTCGTCGTCTTCTACATCGCGAGAATTCTGGCCGAGCGGGCGCCTCTGGTGCTCGAGCCGGCAGGTGTTGCGCTCGATCCGGCCCCTGAACGGGCCGCGCCGCCCGCGCGAACACGCGGGTAATGCGACGGCTTCTTCCCGCCGCGCTGCTCGTTCTTCTTCCGGTCGCATTTCCCGGCGTGTTGCGGGCACAGGACATCGCGTGCGATCCGGGTGATCTCGAGGTTCGCGCCGTCACATTCAATGGCAACCAGCACTTCGAGAGCGCGGAGCTCGCGAGCGTCATCGTGACCTCGCCCTCGAGCTTCGCGCGCCGAAGTCTCCATCTCCCGATCGGCGCGCGCCGCTGTCTCGACACGCTCGAGCTCTCGCGCGATGCGGTGCGGATCCGCCTCTACCATCGCCTGCGCGGGTACTACAAGACCGCAGTGAAGACGTCCGTCCAGCCAGCGGGCACCGGTGCCGTCGCCGTTGGCTTCGGGATTACCGAGGGTCCGCCGGTGATCATCGACTCGCTCGCCGTCACCGGGCTCGACTCCGTGGCCGATCGCGATCGCCTGCTGCGCGAGCTCGGTCACTTCCGGCACAATCACGTCTTCACGAAAATCGAGCTGCAGGCGGTGCTCGATACCGTGCGCGAGGAGCTGCACGACAGCGGCTACCCGTACGCTGCCGCGCCGCTCGCCTCGAGCGAGGTCGACCCGAAGACCGATCGTGCGCAGCTCGAATACCAGTACTTCGAGCAGTTTCGCGGGCAGCCGATGCCCATCCCGAATCACATCGCGCACGTCGGACGGATCGAGTTCGAGGTCGCGCCCGGCGGCGACTCGGCCAAGATCGACACGAGCACCGTGCGGCGGCTGCTGTCGTTCAAGGTGGGCGATGTCTTCCGCTCGAAGGATCTCGTGCGCAGCGAGCGCGATCTGTATCAGCTCGAGACGTACAGCCACGTCGATGTGGCGCTCGCGCCGGACAGTGCGCAGCCGAACGACAGTCTGCTCACCGTGCTCGTGC
>JBBSEY010000184.1:0-5772 GCA_038239265.1 Gemmatimonadales bacterium
ACCTTCGCTTTGAACGCGGGCGAGTGGTTACGACGGGGACGACGGGACATGGACTGAGCTCCTGAAGCGATGGACGAAAGATCGTCCGTGAAGCCCGCCTGTCCAGTTAACCGACCTGTTCAGAATTCCGGAGCCACTTCACAGAGCGAGAAGTGCGAAACTTTCGGGGTCTCATAGATGCCGCGAAGCAAGTTTTGCAAGACCAGTAAGTGCCATACTGGAACAGTTTAAGAGGTGTACAACGAATGAGTAGCGAAGACTCGGCAAGCACCGCTGCGGCGGAACGGCTCGCCATCAGACTCTCGCGCAGTCCGCGCGTCGCTCAATCTGCATCAAGAAACGGCACGTCTGTCAGCGCGGAGTCATGGCAAATCGCCACCGCGTTGTGTGACATAGAAGATGCCGCCAATCGTTTATTTCGCGAGCTCTTGCCAAGACTATTGAGTTCCGATTCGCAGGATGAAAGTGTCGAGGATGTCTTGAATGATATCGGCGAAGAATACCGTCATATCCTATATCACATCTTAGATACCAAGATGTATGACTACATAGTGCCGCCCCCTTAAAGACCGATTGAGTTGTTTGTTTTTTCCGGCAGGATGCAGACATCGGCGTAGAGTCGGCGGTGGCACGAGCACAAGTGAGAGCTCTTACGCTGAGCGCTGCATCGAGCGCACAGCGCTGCTGCGAAGAACGACAAAGCCCGACCACGAGATCTTGGTCGGGCTTTTTTCTGTAGCGGTGGAGTGTGCGCGTTGTCAGCGGGCTTTCAGTGGGCTGTCAGCTGGCTTTGCGTTTGGCGCGTGGGGGTGGGGCGGCGCGGCGCCGGGGGGTGGCGGGACTGAAGGAATCGAGGAAGCCGTCGACGACCTTGAGGACGGCGCGCTGCTCGGCAGCGGGGAGCTCGGCGAGGCGCTCGATGCGCTTCAGGAGGCGCGCGACCTTGGGACTCGGCGTGTCACGGAGCGGTGCGAGGCCGAGGAGCTCGTCGGCCGAGACGCGCAACGCGCGCGCGAGCTCGACGAGCATCGCGCCGGGGGGCTGGGCCCCATCGGCCTCGTAGTAGGCGATCACGCGCTTCGAGACGCCCGCCGCGGCGCCGAGCGCGGTCTGGGTCAGGCCCCGCCGCTGGCGTAGCGCGGCGAGCCGGTCGCCGAAGCCCTCCAGGGTCCGCTCTTTCATCAGCTGCGCGCTCCACCAGGTGCTGGTCGCGAGTTTCACGGGAAGGAACCTCCACAGAATAAGGGGCGATTTTGGGGCGCGGCCGAAAACGGGCTCTTTGCTTGACCAGGAGATACCATTACCGTATCATCCGCAACACGGGCGAGCAAGCACAAAAAAACTGGCGCGCCCTACTTGACAGCTTTTCGATGTTTTCCCCCGTGCTGAGGTCGTGATGGCCCGCATCCCCGACGACGAGCTGGAACGGGTCAAGCGCGAGACGGATCTGGTCGCGCTGGTGCAGGCGGCGGGCGTCGAGCTGCGGCGCCACGGCGCGAATCTCGTGGGCCGCTGCCCGTTTCATGATGATCAGGGCCCGAGCCTCGTGGTGACGCCGGCGAAGAACCTGTGGCACTGCTTGGGAGCGTGTCAGCAGGGCGGGAGTGTGATCGATTGGGTGATGCGTGCGGAGCGGGTGAGCTTTCGCCACGCGGTGGAACTCTTGCGCGTGCGTCTGGGCACCGGCGATCCCACGAGCACGGCGCCCGCGGTCTCACTCACGCCGCTCGCGACTACGGCGAAAGACGCCGAGGCGATCGACGACGCGGCGCTCGTCCGCGAAGTGCTCGACTTCTATCACGAGACGCTCAAGACGAGTCCCGAAGCCATCGCGTACCTCGAGGCGCGCGGACTGAATTCGGTGGCGCTGATCGACTCCTTCCGGCTCGGCTATGCGAACCGCACGCTCGCCTACCGGCTCCCGGCCAAGTCGCGGAAAGCGGGTGCCGATCTGCGCGGTCGCCTTGCGCGGCTCGGGCTCTTGCGCGCGAGCGGGCATGAGCATTTCCGCGGGAGCCTCATCGTCCCGATCCTGGGCGAGCGCGGGCAACTGGTGCAGTGCTACGGGCGGAAGCTGCGCGACGATCTGCGCGAAGGGACGCCGCGCCATCTCTATCTGCCGGGCCCGCACGCGGCCGTCTGGAACGTCGATGCGCTCGCGATGTCCAAGGAGATCATCCTGTGCGAAGCGCTGCTCGATGCGATGACCTTTTGGGTCGCGGGCTTTCCGCATGTGATCACGAGCTACGGCGTGAGCGGCTTCACCGAGGCCCATCGCGTGGCGCTCCGTCGCTACGGCACGGAGCGCGTGCTTGTGGCGTACGACGCCGACGAGGCAGGCGACCGCGGTGCGGAGCACGTCACCGAGGAGCTGACGCGGATGGGGATCGAGTGCTATCGTGTGCACTTCCCCCGCGGCATGGATGCGAACGCGTACGCGCTCGCCGAAGCGAGCCACGCACCCGCGAACGAGCGCTTGGGGGTGCTGCTACGTGGGGCGACATGGCTCGGGCGCGGCGCGCCGATCGTCGCGGGGCCGACGTCCATCGCTCCCGTGGTGCCGGCTCCTTCAATGCCAGTCCAAGTGAGATGAGCAGCACAGTCGGAGATTTCGGGAAGGCAAACGGCTTTATCTGGGGTGGCGATTGGCACTCAATCAAGGACTATCCTCACCTCGAGTTGCCCCGTGACGGGACACATCCTTAGTGTCGTCCATGTTGGTTGGTTGGCAAACGCCGGTTCGCTAATAGGAGGGTCCAATGTCATTGCGCGAGGTATCTATGCATGTGGGCGCATTCCTGGCTTTAGCAACGGTGCTGACCCGCAACGCGCCCGCAGTCACGTTGTCCACTCACGAGAGCGCGAGCGATTCGTGTACTATTGACGTGCTCGGGAGAGCCGCCGTAGTAGATACCTCGCGCATGCGCCACGTGAGTAGATCGTCCGCCCCAAGTGAATCCGCCGAGGGTGGACGGACGACAGTCTATTTTCAGGATGATCGTCCGCGCGTGATCATCATTCAGTATTTTGGTGAGACGGGACAGGTGGTTGTGCGTTACTATCTGGCGACGCCACAGCAGTACGTTGTTCAACGAGAAGAGCTACGCTATGCAGCGCCCATCAGCGTCCAAAGTCACCCGGTGATCGTATCCCGACTTCCTAGTACTCTCTACGTGTGCGCAGGGAAGAGCGTCGATCCGCTGGACGCTGATGAGAAACATGGGATTCAAACAGACATGGACTCAACGCTCGTCTGGCTCCAGAATCGCGCTGGTCACTGATCGTAGTGACTTTGGGGTATGCACGACCGCTTAGCCAGTACGACAGCGCAGGCTTTAGGGAATTGTCGAATTGAAGAAGCCCGGCCAGAGCGATCTGGTCGGGCTTCTGTCGTGCGCAGTTGCGCTCAACTGGCTTTGCGTTTTGCGCGTGCGAGGGCGGGCAGAGCGCGGCGGTGCTGGAGGAGGGCATCGACCATCTTGAGGACGGCGCGCTGCTCGGCGGCGGGGAGCTCTTCGATCTGCTGGAGGCGCTTCAGGAGGCGCGCGGTACGTGGCCGCATCGTCTCGGTGAGGGGGGCGAGGCCTAAGAGCTCATCGGTCGTCACCCGCAGGGCCGTCGCGAGCGGGGCGAGGATCGCCCCGGGCGGCTCGGCGTCGTCGCGCTCGTAGTAGGCGATCATCCGATTGGAAAGCCCGACGAGCGTGCCCAGCTCCTCTTGGGTCAGCCCGCGCGCCTGACGGAGCTGCACGAGGCGCGGCCCAAAGCCTTCGAGGGCGGATCCACTGCGGCGGCGCGCGCGGGCGCGAGTCATAAGCGTGTCGAGCATCGGGAGCGAATCGAACGGCGTCGAGCCCAGGGCGAGATCCACAGGGAGCGCCTCCAAGCGAATGTAAGGGGCGATGTGACGGCGGGCGGGCCATGCTTGCCGGGGACTTACAAATAATGTAATATCCCAGAACGCACAATTTGCGTGAGTTTTATTGGCGGCCCCCCCTTGACAGGATTTCCCATGGCCCGCATTCCGGACGACGAGCTGGAGCGGCTCAAACGCGAGACGGACATGGTGGTGCTGGTGCAGGCGGCTGGGGTCGAGCTCCGGCGGCACGGCGCGAACCTCGTGGGCCGCTGTCCTTTCCACGACGACCACGGTCCGAGCCTCGTCGTGACGCCGGGGAAGAACCTGTGGCACTGCTTGGGCGCGTGTCAGCAGGGCGGGAGTGTGATCGACTGGGTGATGCGCGCGGAGCGGGTGAGCTTTCGCCACGCGGTGGAACTGCTGCGCACGCGCGCAGGCGCGGACGACCCGACGAGCCCTGCGCCAGCCGTCTCGCTCGCACCGCTCGCCACGAAGGCGCGTGAGGCCGAGGCGATCGACGACGCGGCGCTCGTGCGTGAAGTGCTCGACTTCTATCACGAGACGCTCAAGGCGAGCCCGGAGGCGATCGCGTATCTCGCCTCGCGTGGGCTCAACTCGATCGCGCTGATCGACCACTTTCGCCTGGGCTACGCGAACCGCACGCTCGGCTATCGGC
Organism: Gemmatimonadales bacterium; assembly: GCA_038239265.1. Classification (GTDB taxonomy): domain Bacteria; phylum Gemmatimonadota; class Gemmatimonadetes; order Gemmatimonadales; family Gemmatimonadaceae; genus FEN-1250. The sequence continues at coordinate 4,536 of JBBSEY010000184.1, forward strand.
TGCCGGGCACGCAGTGGAAAGCGGGCGGCGTGCTGCGCAGCCGACTGCACCGCCTCGGCGTGCTCCGTTCGAGCGGGCATGAGCATTTCCGGGGGAGTATTGTGGTGCCGATCCTGGGCGAGCGTGGGCAGCTCGTGCAGATGTACGGCCGGAAGATCGGCGCGAAGCTCCGCGAGGGCACGCCGATGCACCTCTATCTCGCGGGCCCGCACGCCGCGGTGTGGAACGTCGACGCGCTCGCCACGTCGAAAGAGATCATCCTCTGTGAAGCGCTCTTCGATGCCATGACGTTTTGGGCGGCAGGCTTCCCGAACGTGATCACGAGCTACGGCGTGAGCGGCTTCACCGAGGCGCACCGGGTGGCACTGCGCCTCTACGGGACCGAGCGCGTGCTCGTCGCCTACGACGCCGACGAGGCGGGCGACCGAGCCGCGGAACACGTCGGGGAGGAGCTCGTGCGCATGGGCATCGAATGCTACCGGGTGCACTTCCCGCGCGGGATGGATGCGAACACGTACGCCTTGGCCGAGGCGTCGAACGGGTCCGCGACTGAGCGCTTGGGCGCGCTGCTGCGCGGTGCGACGTGGCTCGGTCGGGGCGAGCCGATCATCGCCGTGCCTGACGCTTCTTCTTTAGCCGCTGCCCTTCCGCCTGGAGTGCCCGCATCGGTCGCATCGCCGCTCGTGTCTCCGCTCGCCTCTCCGGTGCCAAGCATCGCACCGAGCCCGCTCACCGTCGAGCGCCGAGGCGACGACGTCGCGTGCACGATCAATGATCGCACGTATCGCGTGCGCGGGCTCGCGAAGAACACCAGCCCCGACGCGCTCCGCGTGAATCTGCTCGTGAAGCGTGGGGAGGGAGCGAGCACCGACGTGCACGTCGACACGCTCGATCTCTACGTGGCGCGCGTGCGTGGACTCTTCATCGCGCAAGCGGCGACGGAACTGGGGCTCAGCGAAGAGACGATCAAGCGCGACGTCGGCGCGGTGATCATGGCCCTTGAGACGCTCGTCACGGAACAGATCGCCGCGGCGCTCACGCCGGCACCATCCACGTCGGCCCCACCCGCGATGAGCGAGGCGGAGCGCGAGGCTGCGCTCACACTGCTGCGTGACCCACAGCTGCTCGACCGCATCCGCGCCGACTTCGAGCGGGCCGGGGTCGTGGGCGAAGAGACGAACACACTCCTGGGCTATCTCGCGGCCATGTCGCGGAAACTGCCCGAGCCCCTGGCGAT
>JBBSEY010000185.1:0-5769 GCA_038239265.1 Gemmatimonadales bacterium
CGGCGATTCGGACGTCGCGGCGATTCTGCGCACGCCCACGCCGATCAGCGCCGTGCCGGTGACGCGCGCGCCCGAGCCCGCGCGCGCGTCCGTCGCTGCGCCAAGCGCGCCCGCGGCGGCGCGCGCCGAGCCGCCGCGGGCAGAACCGCCTCGACAGGCATCGTCGAAGACGCCAACCGGCCGCGAGCTGCACGACTTCCTGCAAGACGGCATCGCCGGCTTCGGCGCCCTCGAAGCGACTCCGCTGAGCAGCCCCGTCATCATTCCCGATGAGGCGATCGTGCCGATCGAGTCGCTGCTCTATCGCGGCAAGGCGGCACTCGAGCGCGCGCGCGAGCTCAGGGCCGAGATGCTCGCCGAGCGTGCGCCGCCGCGCGAGACGATCGAGGAGCTGTTCGACCTGCTCGACCTCGCGATCGCAGACTAGCTGTGCGCAAGAACTGGCGGAGTCTCCTCGGCGCCGTCGTCGGCGTCGCGTTTCTCGTGTGGGCGCTCCACGGAATTCCGTTCGACCAGGTGTGGCTCCACATCCGGAACGCGAATCCGTGGTATCTCCTGGGAGCGAGCGTCGCGGGAACGCTGATCTTTCCGCTCCGGGCGCCGCGCTGGCGCATCATCCTCTCGCCAGTGGCCGCGGGGCTCCCGCTGGGAATGCTGTGGCGCGCGATCGCGATCGGGATGATGGGGAACAACGTGCTCCCCGCGCGCGTGGGCGAGCCCTTGCGCGCGTTCGCCCTGTCGCGCGAGACGAAGCGCGTTCCCTTCTCCGCCGCGCTCGCGTCGCTTGCCGTCGATCGCATCTTCGACGCGACATGCGTGCTGCTGCTCATGGCGGTGGCGACGCTCGATCCATCGCTGCCAAAGGGCGAGACGTTCGCGGGCTACTCGATCGCAAAGATCATCGGAGGCGGTGCTGCGCTCGCGCTCGTGGCGATCTCGGGACTCTATCTGATCGTGTTTTTTACGGAGCGCGCGATTCTCGTGTGGGAATGGGTCGCGCGCAAGCTCGCGCCGGCCTACGAGGAGCGTGGGCGTCGCACCCTGCTCTCATTTGCGTCCGGGCTCGCGGTGCTGCGCGATCCCGTGAAGTTCCTGACGACGATGGGATGGGCGGTCGCAATGTGGCTCATGAACGCGCTCGCCTTCTGGCTCGGCTTCAAGGCGGTGGGGATCGAAGTGTCGTACAGCGCGGCGCTCATGCTTCAGGGGCTCATTGCCATTGGCGTCGCGGTACCGGCACTCCCAGGGTTTTTCGGCGTGTTCGAGAAGTTCGCTCAGCTGGGGCTCGGCATCTACGGCATCGACCGCACGCTCGCGACGAGCTGGGCGATCAGCTACCACATCCTGACCTTCCTGCCGATCACGATCGTCGGCATTTACTACTTCGTCACGCTGGGCCTCAAGCTGAGCGACATGAACGCGTCGGAAGAAGAAGATGAAATCGCGTCGCACGCGCCGCTCGCGAAATGAGCGCGAAGGTGGCGCGGGTTGCGGCGCAGGCAAAGCTCAACCTCGGGCTCCGCATTCTCGCGCGTGAGCGCGGCGGTTACCACTCGATCGAGACGCTCTTCGCGCGCATTGCACTCGCCGACATCGTCACGATTCGGCCGCGCGACGCAGAGCGCTCGGTGGTGTGTGAGGGGCTGGAGCTCGGCGCGCAGGAGAAGAATCTCGCCTTTCGCGCGGCGGCGGCGTACGGCGACGCGACGGGGTGGCCGCGCGGCTTCGAGATCGAGATCGCCAAGCGAATTCCCATGGGCGGTGGGCTCGGCGGCGGGAGCGCGGATGCGGGGGCGGTGCTGCGCGGGCTCAACGCGCTTGCGCCGCGTGCGATCCCCGGGGCGGAGCTCCTCCGCATCGCGATGGTGCTCGGCGCCGATGTGCCGTATCTCACGAGTACCGAGCCGTTCGCGCTCGCGTGGGGACGCGGCGAGCGGCTACTCGCGCTGCCGACGTTGCCGGAGCGCACGGTGATGCTGGTGCTCCCGGGATACGAGGTCTCGACCGTCGATGCCTATGCGTGGATCGCGGCCTCGAGAAACGCCGATGTCCCGTCGCCGCGGCTCGTGTCCGTGTCCGAGCTGACGTCGTGGGAAACGCTCCGGGAGCACGTCGTCAACGACTTCGAGCCGGTCGTTGCCGAGCACCACGATGAAATACCGAGCATCATTGGCCTGTTGCGCGAGTTCGGCGCGACGGTAGCGGGGATGAGCGGGTCGGGGTCGACGCTGTTCGGAATACTCCCCCTGTTCGCCGATACGGCCGGGCTCACGAGGGCGCTGCCGGGGACCGTCGTGACGACTCGTACGGTGACTCGGGTGGCTGGCGTGGAGTTGGTGGAGTAGTTCAAGCTCCTCTTCAGAAAGGCCCGCCCCCATTGAGCAACCCTAGCTGGGCCTGTAGCTTACGATGCTCTGCTGCCCCTTCGTCCAACGGCAGGACAGCGGCCTTTGGAGCCGCGAATGGTGGTTCGAATCCACCAGGGGCAATGGAACGCCGAGGCCGGTCTGTATTGACCTAACCTTCTCAATCTCTTACGTTTAACGGCTGCAATGGATGAGCTGAACGTTCCGCGGCGTGGCTTCAAGCTTCTCGCCGGTACGGCGAATCCTGCGCTCGCGAAAGAGATTTCGGCGTGCCTGGGGGTCGAGCTCGGGAAGGTCACCATGTCGCGCTTTTCGGACGGTGAGATTTTCGTGCGAATCGACGAGAACGTGCGGGGACACGATGTCTTCATCGTGCAACCGACGAATCCGCCGGCCGAAAACATTATGGAGCTGCTGCTGATTCTCGATGCGGTGCGTCGGGCGTCCGCAGCGCGTACGACGTGTGTGATGCCGTACTACGGCTATTCGCGGCAGGACCGGAAGGACCAACCGCGAGTGGCGATCGGCGCGAAGCTGATGGCGAATCTGATCGTGACGGCCGGCGCTGACCGGGTGCTCGGGATCGACTTTCACCAGCATGCGCTGCAGGGCTTTTTCGACATTCCGGTGGACCACTTGTACGCGGCGCCGGTGTTCGTTTCGCACTACCGCAAGAAGCAGCTGAAGGATCTCGTCGTCGTGGCACCGGACGTCGGGTCGGCCAAGATGGCGCGTGGATTCGCAAAGCGGCTCAACGGCACGTTTGCGATCATCGACAAGCGTCGCCCGCAGCCGAATGTCGCGGAAGTATTGAACGTCGTAGGTGAGGTCGAAGGGCGTGATTGTCTCATCCCCGACGACATGATCGACACGGCGGGAACGGTGACAGAGGCGGCGCGGGCACTGAAGGGGCTGGGCGCGAAGGACATCTACGTGTGCGCGACGCACGCGTTGCTTTCGGGACCAGCGGCGGAGCGGCTCCGGAATGCTCCGATCAAGGAAGTGACGGTGACGGACACCGTCGCGATTCCAGAGGGACACCGCTTTCCGCAGCTGACGATCCTGTCGGTGGGAGAGCTGCTGGCGAAGGCGATTCGGTATACGCACAGCGACGAGTCGGTGAGCTCGCTGTTCGAGTAGGCGCGGCAAAGAGTTGGGTCAACTGGCAATTACGCTTTCGAGAGAATCGATATGGCAACCGAAGTCCTCATCGCGCATCCACGCGCGGAAACCGGAAAGGGCGCTGCACGTAAGCTCCGCGCCGCGAAGCAGGTTCCTGGCGTCGTCTACGGACACAAGCGCGAACCGCAGTCGCTGGCGCTCGATGCGCGCGACCTGCAGAAGATGCTCGATCGCGTCTCGGCCGACACTACGGTGTTCGAGCTCAAGATCGATGGCGGCAGTTCGCGCACGCTGATCCGCGATATCCAGCGCCACCCGTTCAGGCGCGAGATCCTGCACATCGACTTCCAGGAGTTGGTTGCCGGTGAGCTCGTGACCGTCGACATCCCGCTGGTGCTCGTCGGCACGCCGGTCGGCGTCCGCCTTTCCGGCGGCATGCTCGATCAGGTGCTGCGCACGATCTCGGTCGAGGTCGATCCGGGGAACATCCCGAACCACATCGACGTCGACGTGTCGAGTCTGGATCTGCACCAGTCGATCCACGTTCGCGACCTCACACTCCCTGCCGGGGTAGAAGTGCTCGAAAACGAGGGGGAGACGATCTGCGTCGTGGCACCGCCGCGGGCCGAGGTCGAGGTTGCGCCTGCGGTCGAGGGCGAGGAAGCGAGTGCGGAGCCCGAAGTGATCCGCGCGAAGAAGGAAGAGGACGACGCGGAGGCTGCGAAGAAGTAAGTCGGTGGTGGGCGTGGCGTCGCCTCGTGCGGCGCTGCGCGCATCCTCGATCGACGAGCGCACCGATGAAGCTCATTCTCGGGCTCGGAAATCCGGGCAAACAATACGAACGCACGCGGCACAACGTCGGCTGGTGGGTTCTCGATCACCTCGCCGACGTTTGGCATCTCGGGGGGTGGAAATCCGAGGGGCAGGCGCAGGTCGCGCACGGGCTCGTGGGCAACGTGAAGGTGCGCCTCGTCAAGCCGCAGACGTTCATGAATCTGAGCGGCGCCGTGCTCGCGTCGCATCTCAAGCGGCCGTTCTGGTCGCCCAAAACGGATCTGCTCGTGGTCGTCGATGATGTCGCGCTGCCGGTGGGCACGTACCGGCTGCGCCCGCAGGGGAGCGCGGGCGGGCACAATGGGCTCAAGAGCGTCGAGCAGCGCATCGGGAATCGCGAGTACGCGCGCCTCCGCATCGGGATTCAGCCGGGGGATCCGCAGCGGCGAATCGGCGATCTCGCGGACTATGTGCTCAGCCCATTTGGAAAGACGGAGCGCGAGGCGATTCTCGCGCTGCTGCCGAGATTCACGGATGCCGCGGAGCGTTGGCTGCGCGAGGGCATCGTACCGGCCATGAACGCGCACAATGGGAACGCATGCTGAAGCTCGGAATCGTCGGACTGCCGAACGTCGGAAAGTCGACACTGTTCAATGCGCTCACGAGCGCGCAGGCAGAGGCGGCGAACTACCCGTTTTGCACCGTCGAGCCGAACGTCGGGATCGTAGAGGTGCCAGACGATCGGTTGAAGGGGCTCGCGTTGGTCGTGAATCCGAAGCGCGTGGTGCCGGCGGTGGTGGAGTTCGTGGACATCGCGGGGCTCGTGAAGGGCGCGGCGAGCGGCGAAGGACTCGGCAACAAGTTTCTCGCGAACATCCGCGAGACTGACGCGATCATTCACGTCGTGCGCTGCTTCGAGGATCCGGATGTGCTGCACGTGATGGGCGCGATCGACCCGGTGCGCGACCGCGAGGTAATCGAGATCGAGCTCGCACTCGCCGATCTCGCGACCGTGGAGAAACGCCTCGACAAGGTGCGTCGCGCGGCCAAGTCGCATGACAAGGAGGCACTCGCGGAGCTGCCAGCGATCGAGGCGGCGTACGAGACGCTGGCAGCGGGGCGCGGACTGTGGGAAGCGAAGCTGTCGGACGAGCAGCGCGCGGTGCTCGCGCCGCTCACGCTGCTCACCGCCAAACCGGTTCTGTACGCGGCGAACGTGAGCGATGCGGAGCTCACGGGGGAAGAGGGCGCGCCGCTCAAGGCGCTGCGCGAAGCGGTAAAGAAGAGCGGTGAGCGCGCACAGATTGTCCCCTTCTCCGCCAAGATCGAGGCGGAGCTCGCGGAGCTGCCCAGTGAGGAGCGCGGAGATTTTCTCGAGTCGCTCGGGCTTACGAGCGCGGGGCTCGATCGGCTCATTCTCGCAGGCTACGAGCTGCTCGGGCTGCGCACGTATTTCACGGCTGGCGAGCAGGAAGTGCGCGCGTGGACGATCCATGCGGGGGACACG
>JBBSEY010000186.1:0-5733 GCA_038239265.1 Gemmatimonadales bacterium
CGCGTTGTTGTAATCGGTCTTTCTCTTTTCCTCCGCCACGCTTCCGCCTGTTCTTCGAGATTGGTGAAAGATACTCTTGCTCGAGGTCGAACGCGCCGAGGGCGCGGCTCGTGCCCGCGGGAGCTCAGCGCTCGATCGTAACGCGAACCTCGTCGCTCGCGCCGGCGGAGGCGCGGGCGCGGATGACGTGCGTGCCGGCCGCGAGCGGCAGCCGGTGCGCGCTCGTCTCGCGGCCATCGACGAACCAGCGCACGGCGCGCGCATCCGCGCCCTCGGCGCGGAGCGCGACCGTGGCGAATCGCGCGTCGACGCCGGGCGGGACATCGTAGCGATCGCCGTTGAGCGGAGAGCTGATGCGAAAACGCTGTGTATTCCCCGGCGAAGCCGCGACGCGTGACTGACCGCTCAGCGCGCTGTCGCCCGCGGCCGCCAGCATCGCGTCCCCTCCCTGGCTGCGCCACTCGGCGTACTCCGCGGGGAGCGAGACGCCGCCGCCCCGATGCCAGTGGTCGTACGCGGCAGGTGCGGTGCCAGGCGCGAACCATTCTGTGAGCGAGGGGCATCCGTCTGCCACGAGGAGGCCGCTCAACTGGCAGACTTCACGCTGAACGGCGCCGCTGATCGCGGGCGACGGGAGCGCGCCCGGCTCGTAGCGCGCCGCGACGTGCATCGCGATGCGATGCATCAGAGGACCGGCGCCGCTTACGCCGCTGACGCCATCCATCGGGCGGCCGTTGAAGTTGCCGACCCACACCGCGACGGTGAAACCGGCAGTCGTCGCGATGGCCCAGTTGTCCGTAAAGTGGCGGCTCGTCCCCGTTTTCACCGCGGCGGCAAAGGGAAATTCGAGCGCGCTCTCGATGCCGAATCCCGGCGCGCGCGCGACGGGGTCGGAGAGGATGTCGAGGACGAGCGCCGCCGCCACGGGGGTCATCACCCGATGCGATTCGCGCGAGCCCTCGGGGCTCCCCGGAATCGTGCGTGCGCGCAGCGTGATCGGCCGCCACAGGCCGCCGTTCGCGATTGCGCGATACCCGTTCGCGAGCTCGAGCAGCGAGACATCACCGTTACCGAGGGCAAGGCCGAGCCCGTAGTAGTCCGCGCTCTCGTGCAGCGAGGCGAAGCCCGCGAGATGCAGCGTCTGCAGCAGGCTTCCGGCGCCGAACTGTTGTGCGAGCTCGATCGCGGGAATGTTGTACGAGCTGCCGAGCGCGGTGCGGGTGCGCACGGGGCCGTGAAAGCGGCGATCGTAGTTGCGAGGGTGATACGGGCCCGTCGACGTCTGGTAAGTGTGAGGGATGTCGGCAAGGATCGAAGCGGGAGTGACGCCGCGATCGAAGGCGAGGCCGTACAGAAAGGGCTTGAGCGCGGAGCCGGGCTGGCGCGGCGAAAGCACCATGTCCGTCTGTCCCGCGCTGTCGGCGAAGAAGTCGGGAGAGCCGACCCACGCGAGCACCTCGCCGGTGCGGTTGTCGAGCACGACGGCGGCGGCCTGCTCGACGCCGCGCTCGCGCAGGTCGAGCACGGTGCGCCTGACCTCGAGATCGACGTCGTTCTGCAGGGTGTAGTCGAGCGATGTGCGAATCGCGACGTCGTTCGCAGAGGGGCCACCGTCGTGCTCGGCGAGGAGGTGCGTCGTGAAGTGTGGAGCGAGAAAGTGCTGCCCAGGCATCCCCGCGAGTACCGGCTCCTCGAGCGCGCGCGCCGCATCGAGCTCCGTCGCCACTCCCGCGCTGCGCATGCGCGCCAGCGCGAGCGCGCGTCGCACACGCGCGCGCGAGTCCGAGACGAGCGGGTTGTCCGCGGATGGCGCGTGCGCGAGCCCCGCGAGCATCGCCGCCTGCCCCACGCTCACCTCTCGCGCCGATGCGCCGAAGTAGAGCGCCGCGCCGGACTCGACGCCGACTCCGCCCTGCCCGAGCTGAATGCGATTGAGATACTGCTCGAGCAGCTCCTGCTTCGAGAGCTGCGCGCCGAGCCGAAGGGCCCAGAGCGTTTGCACGATCTTGCCGGGAATCGTGCGCGATGTGGGATGGAGCAGCCGCGCTGCCTGCATCGCGATGGTCGACGCGCCCGAGACGACGCGGCGCGCCCGCGCATCGTGGTACGCGGCGCGAGCCACGGCGCGCCAGTCGATGGCGCCGTGCGAGAAGTAGCGCCGGTCCTCCACCGCGACGAAGGCCGCGATGAGCTTTGGGTCGACTTCGCCGATCGGCAGCCACCGCGCGCGACTGCCGTCGGCCGCGCGCGTGGTGCGCAACACGACGCCGTCGCGATCCGTGAGGGTGAGGGCGGGCTGCGCGATTGGCGCCGTGAGTGCGCCCGGCAGCGGCCACGCGATGAAGGCGACTATGGCAACCGCACACGTGACGGCGCTCGTGGCGGCCACTCTCGCCACGCGGGTGAGCGCGACTCGGCGGCTTCGTGCCATCACTCTCTCGACCCTCCGCCCTTCGATGCCAGCGGCGTCACGGTGAACATCCCGCCGTCGCTCCGCCCGCTCACCGCCGGGTTGTACATCTCCTCCGCGTGCGCCGGTGGTCGCATGAACACCCCCGGCGTCGTGGCGCGCGCGATGTAGCTCGCCGTGTACACGCCGGGCCACAGATACGTCGCCACGTACACCACGCGATCGTCGCGAAGCTCCTTGTGATCCCACGGCGACCACCACCCGGAATCCCACACGCCGTAACCCCACCGATTGGCCGGTTGGTTGTCGCTCGCATCGCCGCCCGTGTCGTCGTCTGCATCGCCGCTCGCCTCGAACGCCGCACCCGGCCCCGGTAGCGCCGCCGCCGTGCGCAACGAGAGATCGACTGCCTCGAGCCCAGCAGGCAGCGGGTCATCGAGCACGAGAAAGTGCCGCGCCGATTTCACCGTCACGCGCATCCGCACGCGCACGAGCTCCCCCTCCGCCACGCTTACCAGCGGGGTGGGCTTGTCGTAGCGCTCGTACCACCGCTCCACCTGCACGCCGGTGTCCTCGGGGCGCACGGGCTGTGTCTTCGGCACCTCAGTGATGGTGATATAGTAGTAGGCGAGCCCGTCACCCTTCGGAACATCGAGCGCGAGCCTGAGCTTCTGCGCGCCGCCGGGGAGCGCCGTCAGCAAGCCGGTGAGCGCCACGCTCGAGTCGGTTCCGCGAGCCGAAGTCTCAATGACCGTTCGCCCCGCGGCGCGCACCCGAATCCCTCGCGATGCCACTCCCTGCTGCCGTTGCTCGAACATCGCGAGCGCGCTCGCCGTCGCGCCTTGATCCTGCGTGTTCCACAGCCCGGCGCTCGTGCGCGACTGCTCGAGCAGCGCCTGCACGATCGGGCCGATCAGCGGATGCGTCGGATTCACCGCCAGCGTCGCCGAAAGCAGTCGCGCCATCGGCCGCGCCTGCGACGCGAAGTAGAAATCGTGTCGCGCGCTGACCGGAAGCACCGCGCGCGTTCCTTCGAGATGCACGAGCCCCCACGCCGGTGCGATCAGCGTCGTCGCCTCCCTGAGAGCGTTGCGTCGCGCGAGCACCTCGGCCAGCCGGAGCCTGTCCTCGAACCAGAGCTGCCCTGCGATCGCGACGAGTTGGTGCTCCGCAGCGATGTCCGGCTTCCCGATCCGGCTCAGATAGTCCACCGAAGCGACGCGATCGGCGAGACGCGTGTGCCGGTCGGTATACCAGCTCGCGATCGGCGTGAATTGCGCCGATGTCGCGCCCGCGTTGAGATCCTTACGCAGATACTCCGCGAGGCGTGCGAGCACCGAGTCGTCGACGGCGACACCGGCGCCCTTCGCCGCGACGAGGAAGCTCCCCGCGTACTCGGAGAGCCACGGCGACGTCCAGTCGCGCGCGTGCCAGAGCCCGATCCCGCCGTCCGCGCGCTGCCGCCCGCTTATCACCGCCACCGCCCGCGCGACGTCGCGCTGCATGCGGGCGCGCGCGGGAATCGTATCGCTCTTCGCGTCGAGCAGCGCGAGGAGAGGCAGTGCCGCGCTCGTCACCTGCTCGGTGCACTCGTACGGGTACACGCGGAGCCCGTCGGCGAGCCCGCGCAGCACCGCAACGGGCGATGCGCCGAGCGAGAACGTCACGCGCGAGCGCGCGGGGTCGAGCCCTGGCGCGACCGACATCTCGGCCGAGCCGGAGTCGCGCAGCACTCCGGCGACGGTGACGTAGTGCGGAAGATATTCCGCGCGGACGGGGACCTTCGTCTGCACCGCGTCCGCATCCTTGCCGCTCGACACACCGAAGCGGAACGTCGCCGTGTCGGCCGGCATCGCGTGAAAGGAGAAGCGAACTTCGCGGCCGCGTCCCGCCTCGAGCGTCGCGCTTTTCGTCCTGTCGCCGCGCAGCTCGACGCCGCCGGTCCCCGACGCATCCACGCGTACCGATGGCGTGCCACCGCTTCGTGCATTCACGACGGCTCCAGCAGTGAACGCATCGCCGGGGCGCACGAAGCGCGGAAGCGCTGCTCGTGCGACCAGCGGACGTGTGACGAGGAGCTTCGACTCCCCCTTCCCGTATCGATCGCCGGCGGTCACCGCGACCGCCATCACCTTGAACGTCGTGAGATTGTCGGGGAGCTTCGCCGTCGCCGTTGCGCGGCCGTCCGCGTCGGTGATCACGGAGCCGAGGAAGAACGCGGTGGTCTTGAACTGGCTGCGCAGCACATCCGAGCGGTCCGCGCCACCGCCGCCCCCCGGCGCGAAGCCCTTCTCGCCCTCGGGAATCTGCGGCGCTATCGTCGCCATGTTGCTCGCGAGGCGGAGCCCTATGCCTCGCGCGCGATACAACTGACTTATCGGGTCTGGAGTTGCGTACCCCGTAAGCGCGAGTACCCCCTCGTCGACCGCCCACAGCGTCACCTCGCTCCGCTGCCCCGCGCCGTTCGCATCGCGCACGCGCAGCGCGATGCTCGCGCTGTCGCCGGGGCGCAGCTGCGCGCGGATCGGCGTCACGTCCACCGCGAGCCGCTTCACCTCCGGTGTCACGCGCAGCTCCGTATAGCCCACGCGAATCGTCGGGCGCCCCGGATCATCGAGATGCCCGGGCGGCGTGCTTCTCCCCCGAGCGATGAAGATCGAGATGAACGCATTCGGCGCGTACGCCTCCGTGATCGGGAATTTGAGCGTCGTCGATCCCGACGTCAGCGTCATCCTCCGCTGCTCGATCAGCCCCTCACGCTCCACCGTGATCCACACCTCGGCGCCCGTGAACGGGCTCGCGAACAGCACCGTCGCCGTGTCACCCACCACGTAGCTCGTGCGATCGGCGATCACGTCGACCTTGAGCCGGCTCTCGTCGTTCCACGGCACCCAGTCGGTTCCCGTCGCCCACCGATAGAACGTCGTCGTCACGGCGCGCTCCTTCTCGTCGACGGCGCGCAGCGTCACCGCGTACGTGCCGCCCGCGGTCGGCGTCACCGAGCACGGAACGGGGTCATCGCTCGTGGTCACCTCGCACGTGGCGATCGTGTCCGTCACCCATTCGCCGATCGTCTCCGCTACTCCATCGCGCTCCCGGTGCACCTGGTGCCATTCGCGTCGCGCGACGACTCCGTGCACCTTCACGCCGCGCACGCGTCCCCCCGCGGGCATCACCGCAACGATCCCCATCGACTGCGGCTTCCCCGCCGTCCAGAAGAAGCTCGCGCCGATCGCCTTCGCGCCGATGTAGAACGACGCCGGATGCACGATCACCGATGTCCGCGCGCCCGAGCTCTGCCGATTCACATCGATGACGTTTGC
>JBBSEY010000187.1:0-5556 GCA_038239265.1 Gemmatimonadales bacterium
CGCCGGGACCGCTGCGCGGACCGAGCGCGCCGCGAATCGCATTCACGAGATGATCGCTCGTCGCGAACGGCACAGACGCGCGGCGCTTGACGATCTCGCGCGCCAGCCGCGGCGCCTTCCGCTCATCGGCGTACTCGCGAAACAGGTGCATCAGCTGCTGGTCCGGCGCCTCGTTCAACAGCTCGGCCGCACTCTGCTTCGCGTCATCTCCCATGCGCATGTCGAGCGGGGCGCCCTCGCGAAAGGAGAAGCCGCGCGCCTGATCGTCGAGCTGATGCGACGACACGCCGAGGTCGAGCAGCACGCCGTCGAACGTCTCGCCTCGCAATTCCTCGATCGAATCCACTTCCGAAAAGTTGCCCAGAAAGGGGCGGAATTTCCCCGCACGCTCGAAGTCCGCGAGCTGCGCGCGCGCCTCGGCGATCGCGCGCGGATCGCGATCGATCGCGACCACGCGCGCGCCCTGCGAGAGCAACAGCTGCGAATGCCCGCCACCGCCGAGCGTGCCGTCGAGCACCGTTCGCGCACCCGTGAGGAGTGCCGCGACTTCGGCGGCAAGCACGGGGATGTGGTACGAGTCCGGCGCGAGCGAAATCATGGGAGGATTTTACCATCCGGCGAGCGCGGGCGCTTCAGGAATGTGGCGTAAACAACGAAGGGCCCGCCACCGGCGAGCCCTTCGTATTCAACGTTGGTGCAAGCAAGCTATTTACAAAATTTCTTGACCTGGCCATCCACGGCGGGACCGTATTGGCCGAGCGCCGACAGGAGCTGCTGCGCCGTCTTCGGATCGATCGAGCCGCCGGCGGCGATGTTGATTTGCGCCGTGAGGAAGGACGACTGGGCGAGCTTCGCCAGCTCGCACGTCTTCTTCGACTGATTGTCGCGAACGGCAGCGTCACCAACTTTGAAGGCCGAGACGCCGAGCACGAACTTCGCGGCGGGGCTCGGCGCGATGCTGTCCGAGCTCATGAGGATCACTGCCGCCTTCTGGAAGGCATCGCGTCGGATCGCGAGACTGTCGCTAGTGGTGATGACCTGAGCGCTCGCATCCTTGTACGCCTTGTTGCCAAGGACGAGCAGGAATTGACCCACCGTCGCCTTGTCTTCGCCGGCGGCGACGGCCTGCTTCAACGTCCCGATGGCGCTGTCAGGCTGATTCAGATCAATCTGCGCCTGCGCGATGCGGAGGTAGCCGTGCTCGGTCTTGGGATCGAGCTTTACCGCCGTCTGCGCCGCGGCGAGCGACTGCGGCAGCTGCCCCGCAAGGCGAAGCGTCTGCGCGTACAGCGACCAGAGGGCGGCGTTGTTCTTGAACTTCGCCACGCCCTGCGCGGCGGTAGCCGAAGCCTTCTGTGGATCGTTCGCCGAGGCGTAGCACGCGGACTGGCGAAGGAAGAAGGTCGTGTCCGCAGCAGAGGTGTCGGCCTTGATCATCTGCTCACCCGCAGCAGTCGCTTCGCCGCAGTCCTTCGTGGCGAGCAGGATCAGATACTTGAGATGCACCAGATCCGGGTCTCCCGGATTCGAGTCGACGGCGGCGACGATGATCGGCTTGGCGGCGGCGGCCTGGCCGCTCTGACCGATCTTGTTGACCACAGTCGAGACGAGCTGCACGTCTTTCGGATACGACGCGATCAGCTTCGTCCATGCCTCGACGGCGTGGTTCAGATCGTTCTTCTGCGCATACGCGTCGCCGAGCATGATGAGCGCGGGGCGGCTGCGCGGATCGATCGCCGTCACCTGCTTGGCGACCGCGATCACGGAATCGGGCGATACCCCCTGCTTGAGGAGCGCGTTCGCAAGGCAGACTCGGCCGATCGAAGACTGCGGATACGCCGCGATCGAGGCCTTGGCGGCGGTGACCGCGCCGGGCGCGTCGCCGCCACCGAGCTTCGTCTCGCACGTGCGCTCGTCGGGAAGCTCCTTGCGCACGTCGAGAATGGACTTGGAGATCGCCGCCGCGATGTCACCGAGCTTGTTGCCGGTGGCGGTCGGGAGCGGCTGCACCATGCTATTGTCGCGCGCCAGCACGAGCCGGGCGTTCGACGTGTAGCCGGTGGGCGTTTTGGTCACCACACCATCGACGTAGAAATCGGCGCGGAGCGACGTCGCGAGAAGGCGCGAGGTGATCGCGTCGGGCATGCTGTCGCACGGGAAGCCGGAGGCCTCCAGATTGGCGCAGATCGTCGCCTTCGGAATGACGTACAGCTGCTTGATCGGAATGTCCGATTGAAGCTTCGAGCGGATATTCTCACCGAGATTCGGCCCTGCGCCCTTTTCAGGGGAACGAAAAGCGACGATGAGCGCGCGCGGTGTTTCGTCGGGGAGGACCTCCGTCTTTCGGGCCTGCGCAGGCAGGAGCCCTGGCGCGTTGGCGCCCAGGGCGACGGCGATCACGCCCAACATGAGCTTCGACTGACAAGTCATTCTCATCGCTGACCTTACCTCCAATGCGGTAAACAGATATACCCCGTATCGAACCACATGGGTCCGTCGAAACTCATGGGCGAAGAGGGACTCGAACCCCCGACATCCTGCGTGTAAGGCAGGCGCTCTAACCAACTGAGCTATTCGCCCGAAACGCCAGCCAACACAAGCATAGGCCGCCAACGAGCGCAAAACGCGTTCGCGATGCTGCCGAAACCTCGTGGCGACATGGAGCGACGAGCTTACTTCAGGATGGCGATGGGTACCAGCACGCAATAACCGAGCACGAGCAGGATCGGGGCGATCGTTTCGCCTCCGCGGATCAGATCCGCGTACCCGGCGGCCAGCGCGAGCAACGCGAGTCCCCACCACAAGTACGGACGCGCGCGAGAAGTGACGTTGGATTCGTCAGGGGACATTTGGTGTAGTGTAGGGTGACCGCAACATGGTGTCAAGAAAGTCAACCGGTTTAGTCGATGTGCGTAGCACCATCACTAGCCGACGGTTCAGGTGGCGGTGAAGGCGACGTGAGCGCTGCCGCAAGGAGCGCCTCGAGCGCGCTCGTGCGCGCCACGCGGTCGCTCTCCGCCTCGGCCGCGCGCAGCAGCAGCATGCGCTTTCGATCGCGACGACGTCGTGTCCAAAGCAGGGGTGCGAGGAGAAATGCAAACAGCGCGCCTATAGCCGCAAGATTGGCGATCACCGCGAGGGTGCCATAGCGCCGCATCGTCCGCGAACGCCAGTCGCTCTCGAAGCCGCTCTTCGTGAGGCCGAACGCACGTCGCATCGCGACGTCCATCGAGCCACTCTGCTTCCAATAGTCGAAAAAGAGCGAGAGACCGCGCGGCTGATCGAGCGCAGCCAGATCGCTTACCGCGCGATACGCGAGCGCGTACGCGCCGCTTACGCGCGAGGCCCCTCCGTGGAAGCCGTCTTCGAGAGAATCGAGCGATGCTGGAATGCCGTGCAGCACGAGGCCGATGTTCGCGGAGAGCACCTCGTCGCGCGACCATTCGCCCGCGGCATACCCCGCGTACCCCTCGTCGAACCAGCGAGGCGGAAGCGCGCCGAGATGTTCGTGCAGCGCGAGGTGCGCGAGCTCGTGGCGCAGCACGCTGCGCGGGTCGCCTGCGCCGGATCCCGCGCCGGATCCCTGCATCACGATGCGACGCTCGTCGGGGATCGCGATCGCCGCCCCCCAGTCGGGGGCGCCCGCGCCCGTCCACTCGCGAAAGCGGCGCGCGTCGGGCGCGATGGCGATCAACACGTGCTCGCGCGGCCGAGGCAAGCCCGGAAAGGAATCGGTGCGCTCCGCTCCGTCGAGGAGCGAACGCGCAAGCGGAAGGTCTGCGGGAAAGGCGATGAAGGTGAAGCGGTCGCGATCGACTCGCTCGGCGTCGGCGTACTGGGCGCGCGCTCCCGTCGCGGCGAGCAGGAGGACCGATGTTCCGAGCGCAAGCCGCGCTAGGCGTTTCGTGCGGGAGCCCCGCCCTCTTCGACGTGCTTCAACATCTCCCCGCAGCGTTTCCCCCATGGATTGAACTTGTTGGCCGCGAGCCCGTCACGCCACACTTGCTTCGCCTCTTCGCGCTTGCCGTCGAACCAGAGCGAGCGGCCGAGCTCGTAGTACGCTTCGATCAGATTCGGCCCGAGGGCGAGCGTCTTTCGAAAGAACGTCTGCGCGTCCTCGTACATCTCACGCTCGCCATACACGAGGCCGAGATAGAAGTGCGCGTAGAGCGTCGCCTTGCGATCGTTGTCGAGCCGGATCGCCTTGGACAGATGCTCGATCGCCTCGCCGAAGATTCGCTTCTTGAGGCAGATATAGCCGAGGTTGATGCGCGCCAGCGAATTCGTCGGCTGGCGCATCAGCACTTTCTGGAAGTTGAGCAGCGCCTCGTCGTATTTCTCCTGAAGCATCTGCGCCCAGCCGAGCAACGACTCGGTTTGCGGATCGTTCGGGGACAGCTCGAGCGCCCGCTTGAGCGCGCGCTCGGCGCCTTCGTGATCGCCGAGCGAGATGAGGCTCCACCCCTTCTCCACGAAGGTCGACGCGCCAATGTGATCGGCTACCACCACCGGGCGATCGCCGCCGAACTCCGGCGCGATCGATGGCGCGGAGCTTTGCTGCACCTGCTTCCATTTTTCGACGAGCTTCTTGATGTCCTCACGCAGCGCGCCGAGCTGGGTGAGCTCGAGCTCGACCTGTTTGAAGAGCGCGATGATCTCGGCCTTGATCTCGTCGCGCTCACCCGCCGCCGTCGCTGCCTCGAGACGAGCCTCGATCGCGGCGTAGCGCGCGCGAAACGTCGCAGCGTCCGTCTCAGCCATGCGACGCGGAAGTCTGGGTCAGCTCGAGAAGCTCGGAGGAAGTGAGTACGCGCGCCACGTCGAGAAAGATGATGAGCGAGCCCTCACCGTACACGAGCCCGCGTAGATACTCGGCATTCAATCCGCGAAGGAGCGGCGGCGGGGCGGCGATGTCCTCGGCGGCAACGGACAGCACCTCGTGCACCGAATCCACCGTCACGCCGAGCAGCTCCGCCCCCACCGCGAGGACCAGAATGCGCTGCTCGGGACGCGGAGACAAGCGCGGCAGCCCGAATCGCGCGCGCAAATCGATGACCGGAACGGCGCGGCCGCCGTATTCGATGACGCCGTCTATCCACGTGGGAAGATTCGGCAAAGCGGAGGGAGAGCTGTAGCGCAGCACGCGCTCGACCACCAGAATATCGACCGCGAACTGATCGTCGGCGAGGCGGAAGGTGACGAGTTGCTGGGCTGGCGCTGTAGTGGGAGCCGTCATGCGAGCTCCGGGAGCGCACGCGCGCCGAAGCGCACGATCGCGCGCGGATCGAGCACCGCCACGAGGCGGGTGCCGGCGTGCACGAGCCCGCGCACGACTCCGTCACCTCGCATCGAGTCCAGCGGGCGCTGCATCGTCATCAGATCCGTCATGATCACATCCTCGACTTCGTCGACCACCAGACCAATCCGACGCTCGCCATCGCGCACGATCACGAGCACCCCGTCACCCACAGCCGCCCCCTCCACTCCGAGAATTCGGTTCGCGGAGAATACGGGTATCGCGGCGCCGCGATCCGTCAGCATTCCGAGCAGCGATGC
>JBBSEY010000188.1:0-5516 GCA_038239265.1 Gemmatimonadales bacterium
CGAGCCGAACATCCGGCGCATGGTCGGCGCGATCCTGAGCGCCGAGGGCTTCAGCGTGCGCGACGCGGCCGACGGCGCGGCGGGTGTGCGCGCGGCGACCGAGCGCGAGCCGGACGCCATACTCCTCGACCTCATGATGCCCGGCGAGCTCGATGGGATGGCGGTGCTGGGCCAGCTGCGCGAGCGCTTCCCCGCTCTTCCAGTCGTGATGATGAGCGGCCGCGCGGAGCTCAGCGACGCGGTGCGCGCCACCAAGCTCGGCGCCTTCCACTTTCTCGAGAAGCCGCTGACACACGAGGCGATGCTGTTGACGATCCGCTCGGCGCTCGAGCTGCGCAAGGCACGCAGAGAGGCGCAGACGCTGCGCGAGGAGTTCGGGCTCACGGGTGAGATGGTCGGGTCGAGCGCCGCGATCGAGCGCGTGCGAGAGCTCATCGCCCGGATAGCGCCGAGCGACGCGCGCGTGCTCGTCATGGGCGAGTCGGGAACCGGAAAGGAGCTCGTCGCCGCAGCGATCCACTACGGGAGCGCGCGCCGCGACAAGCCGTTCGTGCGCGTGAACTGCGCCGCCATCCCGCGCGACCTCGTGGAGAGCGAGATGTTCGGTCACGAGCGCGGCGCCTTCACGGGAGCGACGGATCGGCGGATCGGACGCTTCGAGCTCGCCGATCAGGGGACGCTCTTCATGGACGAAGTCGGCGACCTGGGCGCCGAGGCGCAGGCGAAGCTGCTACGCGCGATCGAGGCGAAGGAGATCGAGCGCGTCGGCGGGGGGAAGCCGATCCCCGTGAACGTCCGGATCGTCGCGGCGACGAACAAGGATCTCGAGAAGAATGTGGCCGACGGAACGTTCCGGGAGGATCTCTACTTTCGTCTCAACGTCATTCCGATGACGTTGCCGCCGCTGCGTGACCGCGCCGAGGATGTGGACGCGCTCGTGCGCCACTTCTCCTCGCTCGGGCACACGCGCCGCGGCTATCCCGCGCCGCGCTGGAGCGCGGGCGCGCTCGAGCTGATGCGCCGCTACCGGTGGCCGGGAAATGTGCGCGAGCTGGCGAACATCGTGGAGCGGCTGAGCATTTTGCACGCGGGCGCGGAGGTGACGTCGACGGATGTAGGCGCCGTACTTGCGATCGAGCGGAGCCCCGGCAGCGCCGCGCCGAGTGTCGCGGATACGGACAAGCCGCTGGGCGACGCGCTCGACGACTTCGAGCGCGTGCTCATCTCGCAGGCGCTCGCGGCGGCGAACGGAAACGTCGCCGAGGCCGCGCGACGGCTGCGCACCGACCGGCCGAATCTCTACCGGCGGATGCGGCGCCTCTCGATCGAGTGGAACGGCGCGTGATGCGCGTGGTGCGGTGCGCGGCGGTGCTCGCGACTGTGGTGTTTTCGGCATCGACGCTGCCTTCGCACGCAAAGGCGCAGGCGCCGGCGGCCGACACCGCGCACGCCGGCCTCTCGTACGACGACGCGTCCGAGATCGCGTATCTGTTCAATTCGCTGGCCGGACTTCGCCGCACCGGCGCGACGTCGATTGCCGCGGGTGACTCGGTGAGCGGCAACGTCGCGGTGCTCTGGGGTCCGCTCACGATCGCCGGCGCGGTGCATGGGAGCGTGATCGTCGTCAACGGCAACGTGACGATCGCGCCGACGGGGCACATCGACAACGATTTGATCGTCACCGGTGGAACGGCGACGGGGGCGGACAGCGCGCGCGTCGGCGGAACGGTACAGCTGCACTCCGAGGCGCTGCGCTTCCGACAGGCGGGTGAGTTGATCATCGCCGAATCGCCGGACGGCGCGGAGCTAGCCGACGCGAGCTGGTTCAAGCACTGGCTGAGACGCCACGTGCGCCCGCACAACGGGTTCGTGATCCGGAGCGGTCCTTACAACCGCGTCGAGGGATTGCCGGTGATCGCCGGACCATCGATCCGTCAGGACATCGGTATCGGTGTGCTGCGGCTCTCCGCGCTCGGCATCTATCGCTCCGCCGACAACTTCGAATGGAAGGGGGACAATCTCGGCTGGAACGCGAGCGGCGAGCTCACGGTGGGCGGCGTGCGCAACCTGCGCTTCGGCATCGAGGGATACGACGTCGTGCGGCCGACGGAGCAGTGGGAGCTTCGCGACGCCGAGGCGTCGCTCGCGAGTTTCTTCCTGCGCCAGGACTATCGAGACTACTACAACACCAAGGGCGGGCACGCGTGGGTGGGCGCGCGCGATGGGCGGAAGCTGTCGCTGGAGCTCGGCGTGCGGAACGAGCGCTGGGAGCCGCGCGCGGCCCGGAATCCGTTCACGCTGTTCAAGGGTGGCATCGACTGGCGTGCGAATCCGACGCTCGACGATGGGCGACTCTGGATTGGCGAGGCGGTGTTCCGCCTGGACACGCGCAACAACGTGCGCGATCCGTGGACTGGGTGGCTGATCGATGCGACGTTCGAGACGGGGGGCACCGATCGCCTGACGCTCGGGCCGGCGACGTTCCTCGCGCGAGACAGTGAGGCCGGCACGAAGGAGCGCGTGCGATACACGCGGCTCCTTGCGGCATTCACGCGCTACAATCGGGTGTCGCCGCAGTCGCAGCTCAACTTCCGTCTCGTCTTCGGCGCCGGCTTCAACGGAGACGCGCTGCCGCTCGAGCGCCGCTTCGCACTGGGCGGTGCGGCGACGCTCGCAGGCTACGATTTCCGGAATCCGGCGCACAGCGAAGATGTGCTGGCGTGCGATGGCGGACCGCATCCCGCGGATGGTCTTCCCGCGCAGTGCGACCACATGCTGCTCGGTCAGGTGGAATTCCGTCACGACTCACGCGTGCGCCTGTTCGGTCGCACGGACGCGGATGGTGCGCAGCGCTACCACATCGACCGGCAGGTGGCACTCGTGGCGTTCGCGGACGGCGGACGCGGATGGCTCACGGGCCCGCGCTTCGGCGAGCTGCGCTATCCGTCGGCGTCGTTCCCCGCGCTTGACACGTTCAAGTACGATGTGGGCGCCGGTGTCGACCTGCACTACGTGGGCTTCTACGCCGCCAAGTCGATCACGGACTGGAGCAACTCGGCAAAGTTCATCGTGCGCCTGAGGCATCGTTTCTAGCATGCGCACGATGCTCCGCGCCTTCGCCGTGGCGACGATCGCCGCGTTTCCGCTCGCACGGGTGGCGGCGCAGGGGCCCGCGCACGTGGAGGTGGATATCGCCAACACGGTCTCGGGGCAGCGCGGCGCGCCGATGGTGAAGAGCATCCACATTTTCTCGGACAACGAGATCCGCGAGATGCTGCACAGCGGATTTCCCGCGCGGCTGCACTATCGGCTGGAGTTGTGGGGGGCGGCGGGGTTCTTCGACGATCCGAAGCGACAGACCGAGTGGGATGTGATCGTGCGCTACAATCCGCTCAAGCGCCGCTACACCGCGACGCGGATCGAGGGGGAGAAGATCACCGCGCTCGGCAGCTTCGATCGGCTCGATCCGATCGAGAATCTGCTCTCGCAGGCGACGCAGCCGGCGTTCGCCGTGCCGGACTTTCACGACAAGTGCTATTACAATTTCGTGCTCGATGTGCAGATGCTCTCGGTGACCGACCTCGACGAGGTGGAGCGGTGGCTCAAGGGAGATCTCGGCCCTGCCGTGCACGGGGAGAAGAATCCGGGCACGGCGATCGGCCGGGGAGCGAAGATCTTCATCACGAAGCTGCTCGGCGGACAGGAAAAACACTACGAGGCACGAACGAAGGTGTTCCGGCCGCGGTGAGCGAAGCGCGCTAATCCCGCTCGCGATTCCCGAGCGCGAGTGGACGATGACCCGCGCGCTCGATGTGCTCCAGCTGATGCAGCGTCTCTTCACCGTAGAACAGCTTGATGTAGTTCGACTGTGCCGGCGTGAGACGGCGAACCGCCCAGCTGAGATGCACGAAGTGCGGCTCGACGGGGTGCGTCATCGGATGCATGCCGATCTCCTCCGGCATGCGGTTTCCCTTGCGCGTATTGCACGGCGAGCAGGCGGTGACGACGTTCGTCCACTCGTTGGTGCCGCCGCGCGAAATCGGGATGAGGTGATCGCGCGTGAGAGATTCGCGCGGCTTCAACTCGACCTGCGTACGCCCGCAGTACTGACAGCGGTAGCGGTCGCGCGCGAAGAGAAAGGTGTTCGTCACCTGCCGCCGGAAACGGCGCGGCACGTGGATGAACTTCATCAGCCGGATGACCGCGGGGCGAGGGAGCGTGAGGCGCTCCGAGCGCACGAGCCGCCCCGGATCGCTCTCGACGATCTCCGCCTTGCCATCGAGGACGAGACGAAGCGCCCGACGCATGGGAACCATGGTCAGGGGCTCGAACGAAGCATTTAGTGCCAGACATCCAACGACCACAATTCCCTCCGCGGCCGATACGAAAACTCCCGCCTGATCACTCAGCGCGGGAGCATGACATCATGCAATCGTCGCTGTGTCGTTAACCATAGTGAGCCACCCGAAGCGGTCCTCGATCTGGCCGCTGCAGATGCCCAGGTACTGTTCCTGAATCGCGCGCGTGATCGGCCCGGGCTTTCCCGCACCGACCTGAATGCGATCCACCGAACGAATCGGCGTCAGCTCGGCGGCGGTGCCCGAGAAGAACGCTTCATCCGCAATGTAGAGCATTTCGCGCGGGATGGACTCCTCCCGCACTTCATACCCCAGATCGCGCGCGATGACCATGACGGAGTCGCGCGTGATCCCTTTCAGAATGCTGGCTCCGAGGGAGGCGGTGAAGATCACTCCGTCTCGGACGACGAACAGATTCTCCCCACTCCCTTCCGACACGTGGCCCGTGTTGTCGAGCATGATGCCTTCGACGTATCGATCGAGGCGCGCTTCCATCTTCGTGAGCTGCGAGCTCAGATAGTTGCCGCTGGCCTTTGCGAGCCCCGGGATCGTATCCGGGGCGGCGCGCCTCCAGCTCGACACGCACACGTCGACGCCGAGCTTGAGCGCGTCCTCGCCGAGATAACGGCCCCAGTTCCACGCGATGATGAACGTCTCGACCGGAACATCGGCGGCGTAGACGCCCATCTGCTCCCCCGTACGGACGACGATCGGGCGGAGGTAACAGTGACGGAGCTCGTTCGCAGACACAGTGTCCATTGCCGCCTGCACGAGCGTCTCATGCTCGTGCTTGAGAGGCATGCGGTAGATGCGACAGGAATCCTGCAGCCGCCGCATGTGCTCGTTGACGCGAAAGACGGCGGGACCGGCCGGCGTCTCATAGCAGCGGACGCCCTCGAAGACGCTCGACGCGTAGTGGACGGCGTGACTCATCACATGGATGGTCGCGTCGTCCCACGCGACGAACTGACCGTCGCGCCAAATCTTGGTCGTGCGTCCGGACGGGGTGTCGGCCATGAATTCCGGGTGGCGTCGTCGGGCTAGTGGATCACATCTGAGATGTTGATAGCATCCGTCTTGCAGCGACGGCGTGCATGTTTACTTCCGCTATGGCATTCTCGCTCAGCGCCGCTGAGCGCGCGGATCTCGAGCACCTCG
>JBBSEY010000189.1:0-5443 GCA_038239265.1 Gemmatimonadales bacterium
CCGGCGGACGCCGCGATCAGCGTCGATGGTTCCGTGGTGGGACGTGGCACGTGGCATTCGGAATCGATCGTGAGCGGGATGCATCACGTCGTCGTCTCCTTGAATGCGCCGGCGGCATGTGGCTCCGCACAGGACGCGCGTGACGTGCGCGTCAACGATACCGGAACGACGACCGCCCAGTTTGCTCCGCGGCGGTGCGGTTCGTTCGCGCTCGACGCGGAGCCGGCGGGGGGCCGATACGTGCTTTCGAGCGGAGGACATGAAATCGCATCAGGCGCCGTCCCGCTGAGGGCACCGGTGCTCGTCCCCGAAGGCTCGTACGCGCTCCACATCTCGGCGAAGTACTGCGCGGACTATTCGGGGACGGTGACGATCAGCACGGGCGCCGCAGCGAAAGAGCGCGTACGCCTGATCTGTCAGTAGAGACGCTTCGCGCATCACAAGCCGAAAACAGTTGATGAGACGTCAAGAGTTAGCGCTCAGTGCGCCGCAACCGCTCCGATCACGCCACCCACCACTGCCCCGATCCAGAGGGTCGGCTGCTGATACCACTTCTTCACGGGCCGGTCGATCAGTGCGACGTGGGTCGTGGTGAGACGCGTGGTCTGGCCCGTGACGACTGCGAGCGCGCGCTTATGCGCCGCGTCCACCTTGAGGATCAGAAAGCGCGCGACCAGCGCATCGTGTCGCATCGGGTCGACCGCGATTCCCTTCTGACCGGTGTGCACCCACTCGTGTTTCTCCGTAGACAGCAACACCGTGCTGTCGCCAACGCTGGCGATCTCGAAGCGACACGCCGTCTCCTGCGCGCGGGCGCGCGCGGGGGCGAGCGTGATCGCGAGGGCCGCGATGCCGGCGATGGCGGTCGCTCGCGCGATCACAGGTGAAAGATCCGCTTCACGAGTGACGAAAGATCGTTGAAGGTCACGATCGAGAAGAGCAGCACGATCGCGGAGAAGCCGCCATAAAAAAGCAGCACGCGCGTGCGCGGTGCGAGCGCGCGTCCCTTGATGGCCTCCGCCAGCATGATCAGAATCTGCCCCCCGTCCAGTATCGGGATGGGGACCAGATTCACGACCGCGAGATTGATGCTAAGGAGCGCGAGCAGCTGAAGCAGTGAGGTCCACCCCTGCTGCGCGGCCTGCCCTGCCTGCACGCCCACGCCAACGGGACCCGCGAGTCCCTTCACCGACTGCTGCCCGACCATCAGGCGATGCAGTGTCTGCACGATGAGCCCTGCACTCCCCCACGTCGCGAACCATGCGCTCTTGACCGCCTCCCCCAATGGAATGGGATGGCGCGTTCCGAGATCCTTGAGCGCAACGCCGATCTTTCCGAGCACCGTGTCCCGCTGCGTGACCGGATTGATCTCGGGAGTCGAATCGGGAGTCACGGTGACATCCTGAGCGCCGCCGCTGCGGCGAACGCTCAGCGTCAGCGCCTTGCCCGGCGACGCCTCGATCTGTCGCACGAGGCCAAACCAGCCGCGAACGGGGACGCCGTTCACCGCGGTCACGCTGTCGTTGATCCTGAGCCCGGCGCGCTCACCCGCGCGGCCGCTGACGACCTGGCCGACGACGGCGGGGAGAAATGGACGCAGTATGGATTCGGCGATCGCGACGCGCGAGCGCGCGCCAGAGTCCTGCACGGCAATCGACACCGTGCCGCGATTCGTCCGGATTACGAGCGCGGTGCCGCTGTCCGTAACAATGCGCTCGTGGATATCGTTCCACGTCTGGACAGGGCGCCCGTCGATCGCCACGATCGTGTCGCCGGCGGCGAGCGAGTGGAACGCACTATCGGTCGCGGAGACGCTGGCGATCTCTCCGATCTCGCGTGTCTGGTAAATGACGTCGCCCTGCGCGATCAGGACGCCCGCAATAATGAGAAAGCCGAGTGTGATATTCATTGTGACGCCAGCGAGCATGATGAACAGCCGCGCGGGAAGCGCCTTCGACTCGAGCCATCGATTTTCGGGCACTGGCTTTGGGCCGAACGGCGCCATGCCGTTGGGGTCGTAGTAGCGAGGCTTCGGATCGGGAACGATCGCCGGAGCACCATTGGCTCCCGCTTCCTCCCCCGGAGCGGGCTTCTCGCCTCCGCCCTCGATGAACGCCATCGACTCGTCTTCGCGCGACGCCATTCGCACATAGCCGCCGAGCGGAAGCGCGGCGAGAATGTACTCGGTCTCGCCCCACTTGTGGCTGAGCAGCGCGGGCCCGAAGCCGATCGAGAAGCGGGGCGCGTAGACGCCCGTCAGCTTCGCAGCGATGAAGTGTCCGAGCTCGTGAACGAAGATCACGATCCCGAACACGAAGACGATCGCGGCGGGGGTGCGAAGCCACTCTAGCATGCGAACATCTCCAAAACGTGTCTGCGCGCGGCAGCGTCGGCGGTCATGACTGCAGCGCGCGTGTCTGCGGCTCCGTCGCCGCACGCGACGAGCGCACTTTCGATCGCACTCGCGATGTCCATGAATCTTATGCGATTCTCGAGAAAGAGGCTCACCGCCTGCTCGTTCGCGGCGTTGAACACTGCAGGAGCCGCGCCGCCCCGCCGTCCGGCGGCAATACCGTGAGCCAGCGCAGGAAAGTCCTCGGTGCGCACCCGCTCGAAGGTGAGCGCCGGCCACGCCACCGGATCCAGGCGCGGCATCGCCTCGTCCGCGATGCGATCCGGGTGCGTCAGCGCATAGAGCACCGGCAGCTCCATGCTCGGCGTGCCCATCTGCGCGAGCACGCTGCCATCCACGAACTCCACGAACGAGTGCACGATGCTCTGCGGATGCACGACGACCTCGATCTGATCATACGAAAGTCCGAACAGAAAGTGCGCCTCGATCACCTCGAGCGCCTTGTTCGCCAGCGTTGCGCTGTCGATCGAAATCTTGCGACCCATTTTCCAGGTGGGATGCTGCAGCGCATCATCG
This sequence comes from Gemmatimonadales bacterium, assembly GCA_038239265.1. Classification (GTDB taxonomy): domain Bacteria; phylum Gemmatimonadota; class Gemmatimonadetes; order Gemmatimonadales; family Gemmatimonadaceae; genus FEN-1250. Next base: position 2,930 of record JBBSEY010000189.1, read on the forward strand.
ATCGTCGCCGTGTCGAGGCGTTCGGGGTTCCATTCCCGAAACGGACCACCCGAAGCCGTGAGGACCAGCTTCCGCACGTCCTCGCGCGAGCGTCCCGCGAGACACTGCAGGATTGCACTGTGCTCGCTGTCGACCGGCACCAGCTCCCCGCCGCCCACCCGGCACGCCTCGGCCACCAGCGCGCCGGCCATCACCAGCGTCTCCTTGTTCGCGAGTGCCACGCGCTTCCCGGCGTTCACCGCCGCGAGCGTGGCGTCGAGCCCTGCGGCGCCCACGATGGCGTTGATCACGATCGAGACATCGCCGCGCGTCGCCGCCTCGACGAGACACTTCGTTCCCTCGATCCACCCCGGATGTGGGCTCGCGCCATTCGTGCACACGCCCACGTACCCCGGCTCGAATTCCGCCGCCTGCGCGGCGAGCAACTCGGTGTTGGAGAACGCCGTGAGCGCCGCCACGCGAAAGCGATCGCGATGGCGGGCGAGCACGCGCAGTGCCGTCGTGCCCACAGATCCCGTGGAGCCGAGCACTGCGACGCCGCGCACGATCATCGATTCACGAAGAGCAGCACGTGCGGAAAGGCGAGCAGGAAGTAGGTAACGGGGAGAGCGAAAAGCATTCCGTCGATCCGGTCGAGCACGCCGCCATGCCCAGGGATGAGATGCGAGCTGTCCTTCACGCCGCCCTCGCGCTTGAGCAGCGACTCGACAAGGTCGCCGATCTGCACCGATGCCCCGATGATCGCGCCGAGCGTGAGCGCGACGCCGAGGCGAAGACCGAGACTCGCGTACGGCACGAGCACCCACTGCGCATACCCCCAGCTCGCGAGCATGCAGAATACGAGCGCGCCCAGCGCGCCCGCGCGCGTCTTCCCTGGGCTCACCGATGGCATGAGCTTCGATCGACCGAAGGCGCGCCCCACGAAATAGCCCGCTGTGTCCGAGATCCACGTGAGCACGAATGGATAGAACACGAGCGCGCTTCCCGCCTGCGCCGTGACCACGTAGTTGTGATAGCGGAGCGCGTACGCGAAGGAGAGAAAGCCCGCAGTGTAGAGAACGACGAGCAGCGTCACGGCCGCCGCGCCCAGCGGATGTTCGTCGCTCGATCGCCGGAAGAGCGCGAGGGCCAAGAACGCGATGATGGCCATCGACCCGAGCGCAATCTCGGGAGGGACAAAGCGTCCGAGGCGAAAGTAGTGCACGCCGATGGGCAGGAGAAATGCGATCACCGTCCCCGTGCGCGCGAAGGGCGCGTAGCCACCGCCCTTCGCGATGGAGAAAAGCTCGCGCGCCGCCAGCGCCGAGACGACCCCGAGCGTGAGCGCCAGCACGAGGTCACCGACGTACACCGCGCCGATCACCAGCGGAATCGCGATGACGGCGACGGCGATGCGCGCCGCGAGATTGGAGAGCGCCACTACGCGGTGACGCGGCCGAAGCGGCGGTCGCGACTCTGAAAGTCGAGGATCGCCTCGAACAGCTCCTGCCGCCGGAAATTCGGCCAGAGCACGGGCGACATGTACAGCTCCGCATAGGCAACCTGCCAGAGCATGAAGTTCGAAATGCGCTGCTCCCCCGACGTCCGGATCAGCAGGTCGGGATCCGGGATGCCCACCGTGTAGAGCCGTTCGGCGACCGCATCCTCATCGATCTCCTCGGCGCGCATGCGCCCCGCACGCACGTCCTTGGCGAGCAGCTGGGCGGCGCGTACGATCTCGCCGCGGCTCCCGTACGAGATGAAGAGATTGAGTACGAGCCTGTCGTTGTGCGCCGTGGCATCGATGAGCCGCGCTGCCGCAGTAGCCGCCGCCGGCGTCAGTCGCGCGAGATCGCCGAGCACCTGCACGCGCACGCCCTGCTGCGCGAGCTCCTCCGCCTCCCGCGCGATGTACTCCTCGAGGAGCGACATCAACGCCCGGATCTCCAGTGCGGGACGCTGCCAGTTCTCCTGGGAGAAGGCGAAGAGCGAGAGCACCTCGACGCCGGCCTCGATCGCCCCTTCCACCACCTCGCGCACCGCCTTCATCCCCGAGCGATGGCCGAGCGGACGCGGGAGGTTGCGCTCGCGCGCCCACCGTCCGTTGCCATCCATGATGATCGCGATGTGCCTGGGAATCGCGCCGTTCTCACGGATGCGTGCGAGCATCTCCGGCGCCTTCATGGCGAGTGGTCCTACACTTCCATGATTTCGGCTTCCTTCGCCTTCAGCATCTCTTCGAGCTTGGCGATGTGCTCGTCGTGCGCCTTCTGCAGCTCCTTGTCGGCCGCCTTCTTGTCGTCTTCCGGCGCCTTGTCGAGCTTCTTGATGGCATCGCGCGCTACCGTGCGCGCGTGCCGCACGCCGATGCGCCCTTCCTCGGCCAGGCGGTGCACGACTTTCACGAGCTCCTTGCGACGATCCTCGTTGAGCGAGGGCAGCGGCACGCGGATCACGCCGCCCTGGCTCTGCGGATTGAGTCCGAGGTCGGAGTCGCGAATTGCCTTCTCGATCGCCTGCGTCAGCCCTTTGTCC
>JBBSEY010000190.1:0-5431 GCA_038239265.1 Gemmatimonadales bacterium
CGACGGATGCTGGGAGCGGGCGACCTGATCATGCTCGCAATCGGTGCGGTGATCGGTGCCGGCATCTTCGGCGCGATCGGCTCCGCTGCGGCGGGCGAGATCGTGAACGGTGTGGTCGTGCGGAGCGGCGCCGGCCCCGCGCTCGTCATCTCCTTCCTGCTCCTGGGCTTCGCTTGCGCGCTCGCGGGGCTCTGTTACGCCGAGCTGGCGGCGATGATCCCGCAAGCCGGGAGCGCGTACGCGTATTCGTACGCGACGCTCGGTGAGTTCGTCGCCTGGATCATCGGCTGGGATCTGATCCTCGAATATGCGGTGGGCAACGTCGCCGTCGCGATCTCGTGGTCGGATTACTTCAAGACGCTGCTCGCCGGAATGGGGATGGTCATCCCTCCGTGGATGGCCACGGGGTATCGCACGGCGCTCTTGAGCAGCGACCCCGCGGTGCACGCCCTGATGGACAGCGCGCCGACGCTGTTCGGAATTCCGGTGCTGATCAACCTGCCCGCGTGCGCAATCGTGCTCGCGATCACATGGCTGCTCGTGATCGGTGTCCGCGAGAGCGCGCGCGCGAACAACATCATGGTCGCGGTGAAGCTGGTCGCGCTCACGCTCTTCCTCGTCGTCGGCGTGCAGCACATCAACACGGCGAATTACCACCCGTTCGCGCCGAACGGCTTCACCGGCATCCACCACGGCGCGGCGATCGTGTTCTTCGCCTACATCGGCTTCGATGCGATCTCGACGGCAGCCGAGGAGACGAAGAATCCACAACGAAATCTGCCGATTGGGATATTGGGGGGGCTGGCGATCTGTACGCTGATCTACATCCTCGTCGGCTTCGTACTCACCGGCATGGTGCCGTACACGACGCTCGGGAGCACGGCCGATCCGCTGTCGTTCGCGCTGACGTCGGTCGGGATGACGAAGGTGGGCTGGCTGGTTGCGCTGGGCGCCGTGTTCTCGATGAGCGCGGTGCTGCTGGTGTTCCAGTACGGACAGCCGCGCATCTTCTTCGCGATGGCGCGCGACGGGCTGCTCCCCAAGTTCGCGGCGAAGGTGCACGGCAAGTACCGCACGCCGTACATCACGACGATCATCACGGGGGTGTTCGTCGCCACGTGGGCGCTCATCGGCGACGCGAACGAAACGTACGATCTCACGAACATCGGAACGCTGTTCGCCTTCATCCTGGTCTGCAGCGGCGTCGTCGTGCTCCGCTACACGGACAAGGATCGCCCGCGGCCATTTCGCGTGCCGTTTCTGTACATCGTCGCACCGCTCGGCGCCGCGCTCTGCCTGTTCGTGATGTGGGGGCTGCCGCACAAGGCGTGGGTGCGCTTCGGCTGGTGGCTCGTGATCGGACTCGTGCTGTACTTCCTGTACGGCTACCGAAACTCGACTCTGCGGACCGGGAAGCCGCCGGTCTCGAGTGAGTAGCACGGAAGCCTCGGGCGGGGTCGGCGGGATCGTCCGCCGCCTCACGCTCACGCACTGGATCTTCATCTCGATGGTGCTGGGTGTGATCGTCGGCGTGGCATTCCCGAACGCCGTGCCGGGGCAGCCGGCGCCGTTGTTCCAGGCGGCCTCGCTCAAGGTGCTCTCGACGGTCTTCCTGCGGATGATCAAGCTCCTCATCGTGCCGCTGATCTTTTCGACGCTGGTCGTCGGCATTGCGGGGCACGGCGACGACATGAGGCGCGTGGGGAAGCTGGCACTCCGCTCGATCATTTACTTCGAGGTCGTGACGACGCTCGCGCTCGTGATCGGATTGACGGCGGTCAATCTCATCCGGCCGGGCGACGGTGTGAATATCACCGGCGCGTCCGCCGCTGTCGGCAACGACCTCGCGCAGAAGCACGTGACGCTCGCGGGTGTGCTCGAGCACGTCGTGCCGCAGAGCTTCTTCGAGGCAGCGGCGAACAACGAGGTGCTCCAGATCGTGTTCTTCTCCGTACTCTTCGGCGTCGCGCTCTCGCGCGCCGGCAGCAAGTCGAAGCTCACGATGCTCGCCTTCTGTGAGAGTCTCTCCGAGATCATGTTCAAGCTCACCGATCTCGTGATGAAGTTCGCACCCTTCGGCATCGGAGCGGCGATCGCGGTGACCGTGGGGACGAGCGGAATCGGAGTGCTTCGGCATCTCGGCGTGCTCATTCTCACGCTGTACGCGGCGCTGATCGTCTTCGTGCTCGCCGTGCTCGTGCCCGTGGCGCTGCTCGCGCGTATCCCGATCGGAAAATTCTGGCGCGCCGTGAAGGAGCCGTGGCTGATCGCATTCTCGACCGCCTCATCGGAGGCGGCACTGCCGCGCGCGTTCGAGGCCATGGAGCAGTTCGGGGTGCCGCGGCGCATCGTCGCCTTCGTGCTGCCGACGGGCTACTCGTTCAATCTCGATGGGAGCACGCTCTATCTCGCGGTGGCGTCGGTGTTTGTGGCCCAGGCGGCGGGTGTCTCGATGTCGCTCGGCAATCAGGTTGCGATGATGCTCACGCTTATGCTCACGAGCAAAGGGGTCGCGGCCGTGCCTCGCGCGTCGCTCGTGATCCTCTCGGGGGCGCTCTCGCAGTTCGGACTTCCGCTCGAGGGGGTCGCCGTGATCCTCGGCGTCGACGCGGTGATGGACATGGCGCGCACCTCCATCAATCTCGTGGGGAACTGCCTCGCGACCGCCGTGATGGATCGCTGGGAAACGGTGCGGGGGGAACGGTGATGCTGAAATCCCGGATTGTACTCGTAGTCGCGGCGGTGGTAGCGCCACTCGCGCTTCCGGCTCAGGCACGCGCGTCGGCGAAGGCGATCTCCCAGGTCGAGGTCCGGCGCCTCGAGGCGGCGCTGGCGGACGACTCGATGGAGGGTCGGCTCACCGGAGCACCCGGCGGCGCGCGCGCTGCGCGCTTCATCGCGCGGGAGATGAAAGTCATTGGTCTCACGCCGTTGGGAGACAGCGGCTACTACCAGCGCGTTCCCGTTGTCGCGACCGACAGCATCCTCGTGTTGCGCGCGAGCTTCACGGATAGCGCGCGAGGCAAGAGCGAGACCGCGTACAACGTCATCGGTCTTCTGCAAGGGAGCGATCCGAAGCTTTCCGGCGAAGTCATCGTCGTCGACGCGCACTACGATCACCTCGGCGTCGGCGCGCCGGTGGCGGGCGACTCGATCTACAATGGCGCCGACGACGATGCATCAGGAACGGTGACGGTGCTCGCCGTGGCGAAAGCGCTCGCGTTGGGGAGGCACCCGAGGCGCTCGATCCTCTTCGTGCTGACGACGGGTGAGGAGGAGGGACTGCTCGGGACACGATGGATGCTCGCGCATTTTCCACTCTCACTCGATAGCGTCGTCGCCAATCTCGAAACGGAGATGATCGGGCGCCCCGACTCGCTGGCGGGCGGTGCAGGGAAGGCGTGGCTCACGGGATACGATCGGTCGACAATGGGTGCGACGCTCAAGGCTGCTCACGTCCCGATCGTGGCCGATCCGCGGCCGGCACAGCATTTCTTCGAGCGGAGCGACAACATCGCCTTTGCCGAGCGCGGCATCCCGGCACACACGCTCTCCTCGTTCAACCTGCATGCGGACTACCATCAGCCGTCCGACGATGTCTCACGCATCGACTTCGCGCATATGACGGCGGTGATCAACTCCGCGCGTCGGGCGGTCGATCTGCTCGCCAACGGGCCGCTCCCGATGTGGAATCCCGGCGGACGGCCCGTGGCTGGGGCTGACCGCTAGCCGCGACCGGTCACCGCTACTCTGCTCCCAGCTCCACGCCCATCTGCATTGCGCGCCTCACCGCTCCTCGCACCGCGACGATTGCCGCCGCGTGCACCTTGCTCCCCGGCACCGCTGACTTGAGACGATGCTCCACCCGCCGGCGGAGCGCGCTTCCGGGGTCCAGCAACCCGCCGCCCAACGCAACCTGCACCGCCGCGCGCTCGTCCTCGAAAAGCCGGCGCGCCAGCGTGCGCACATGGAGCACCAGCTCCTCGGCCGCGAGCCCGAGCAGCGCATTGGCGCGCAGATCTCCCGCCTCCGCGCTCGCCACCACCACAGGGGCGAGCGACGCGACCTCCGCCACCGATGCACTCGCCGCCCAGGGGATCAGCGACTCCACTTCGTCGAGCTCCGCAGCGGTGAGGATCGCGCCGACCAATGACGTCTCAGGCTCGCGGCCGTCCGTCGCCGCCGTCACCACGCTGAGGGCCCGACGCGCGATCCAGTAGCCGCCGCCCTCGTCGCCGATGAACGGCCCCCAGCCCCCCACGCGCTCGAGTGCCCCCGCCGGCCCGCGCCCGTACGCAATCGAGCCTGTCCCCGCGATCAGCACGATCCCCGCATCATCGCCGAATGCATCCGCCATCGCGATCTCGGCGTCCGTCGTCACCAGGACATCGTCGGCGAGCGACTCGCCATGCAACGCCTCGCTCAGCGCGCGTCGCTCCGCCTCGCGCCCCACCCCAGCGACGCCGGCGCACAGCGCGCGCGGAGTGCCGAGCGTCGGATCGAGTGCGAGGAGCGCATCCCGCACGGCGGCCGCGATGATCGACGCCGATCGCTCGATCTCCCCCGGCTTCACGGCACCCCCCTCGCGCTCCGCACTCGCGAGCGTCTCGCCCTCCGCATCCGCCACCGCCACGCGCGTGCGCGAGCCTCCCGCGTCGACGCCGATCACGAGCCCGATCACGCGACCACCCCGCTCGCCACTGGCGCCGGCATCGGATGCGCCAGCGAGGAGAGCATTCCCGCGATCATCGTGATCGTCGTACCGATCAGCACGTACCAGGGCCACGCGATGCGCGCGACCGGCGAGAGCGACGGCGCCAATGCAGGAAAGGCCGCGCCGAGCGGCTTTGCGGACACGACGATTGCCATTGCGAGAATCCCCACGCTCATGCCGATCAGCGCATCGCGCTGCATCGCGCGCCGCCAGAAAATTCCGAGAAAGAAGCCGCCGAGCAAGCCTCCGTACGTAAAGCTCGCAATCGACAGCGCGACCACTACCACAGGCGTGCCCTGCGCATGAAACATGAGGGCGCCGCCGGTGAGAATGACCCCCCACATCACCGCGAGTGCGCGCGAGATGCGGAGTGCGCGCGGATCGTCCGGGGAGAGTTTCGCAATCGGGAGATAGATGTCGTTGGTGGCCGCCGCCGCCAGCGAGTTGATCGCCCCCGAGTGCGTGCTCATCGTCGCCGCGACGATCGCCGCAACGATCAGCCCCAGCAATCCGGACGGCATGTGCTCGACGATGTACGTCGGGAAGATGACATCGGTCGCGTCGAAGTGGCGCCCCTGGTAGAACGCCCACAGCCCGAGCCCGATAACGAGAAAGAGCGCGAACTGCGCGAACACCGCGAATCCGCTCCCGATAATCGCGCGCCGTGCATCGCTGAGCGAGCGCGCGCACAACAGCCGCTGCACGATCAGCTGATCG
>JBBSEY010000191.1:0-5412 GCA_038239265.1 Gemmatimonadales bacterium
ATCGATGAATTTCCGGTGCAGCTCTGGTCGCGACTCGTTGCGCGTGCGTGGCGTACGAAGCCTCGCGACATGCTCGGCTTCGGCGACTTCCGCGGATATCCGCCATTTCGCGAGGCGATTGCGCAGTACGTGATGACCGCGCGCGGCGTGCGGTGTACGGCGGACCAGATCGTCTTGGTGAACGGCGCGCTGCACGGCGTCTCGCTCATGTCGCGCATCCTGCTCGATCCAGGCGATTCGGCGTGGGTGGAGCATCCGGGGTGGCGGCCGGTGCGCGCCGCGATTCGAGCGACGGGTGCGCAAATCGTGCGCGTGCCCGTGGATGAATACGGGATCGATGTGCAGGAGGGCGAGCGTCGTGCGCCGCAGGCGCGGCTCGCCTTCGTCACGCCGTCGTATCAGGCGCCGCTCGGCGTCGCGCTCACGCTCGAGCGCAGGCTCGCGCTGCTCGACTGGGCCGCGCGCGCGGATGCGTGGATACTCGAGGATGACTACAACGGCGAGTACCGCTACGACACGGACCCAATCCCTGCGGTGCACTCGCTCGATCGCGCGGGGCGTGTGATCTACATCGGCAGCTTCAGCAAGACGCTCGCGCCGGGGCTTCGCGTCGGCTACCTCGTGCTGCCGCCGTCGCTGGTGGAGCCGGTGATGAAGGCGCGCCTCGCGAGCGATCTGTATACGACGAATGGCGAGCAGGCCGTGCTGGCCGAGTTCATCGCCGGCGGACACTTCGCGCGGCACATCAGGCGCACGCGCGATCTGTATCGAGAGCGGCAGAAGGATCTGCTCGAGCTCGTGCCCGAGATCATGGGAGATCTCCTCGACATTCGTCCGGCGCCCGCGGGGATGCGTCTGCTCGGCCTGCTCCCGCGCGGCGCGGACTCGCGCGCGATCGGATGGGCTGCGTCGGAGCGCGGGCTGGTGGTGACTCCGCTCTCGCGGTCCGCACCGACATCGATGACGGAAGGGCGCGAGGGGCTGCTGCTCGGCTATGGCAACTTCGATCGAAAGGCGACGGCGGAAGCGCTGAAGGTGTTGGCGGAGGTGATCCGTGCGAATCTGCGCGGAGTGAAGAGGGACGGGCGAGTGGTGGGGATGCGGTAGGGTGAAGATCCGCCTCAATGCGAGAGTGCGATGCGAAGCCCCGGCACCAGCGCGTTGCGCGCGGAAGACGTGCCGCCGGGATTGATGACGTATTGCACATCCGGCTGGAGCGCGAGCCACGCGGTGAGCTGCGCCAGATACGTCAGCTCGATCGTGCTCTCCGACCGTGCGCGCGCGTCGAGCGCGAGCTCCGCGCGTTCGAAGTGCGATCCGTTGCGCGCAGCCGCGATCGCGAGCCCGAGCTGATCGTTCGGGCGACTCGCGATCGGCGCGGTGAAGGCGAGTCCCGCGCCGATGTAGCCGCCGATCTGATCTACGCGTGAGTCGCCGAGCCCGAGCTGTACGAAGGCGTCGAGCGAGCGGGCGCTGCTGCCGGCGCCCGACCAGATGGTTCGATCTCCCAGCGCGTACACCCCGCGACTCCCGCCATGCATCAGCGGCGCGCCGGTTGCGAGCGTGTCGACCAGATCTGGGAAGCTCGACGTGTAGTACCACGCCCCCACCGCGAGCTTTCCGGTGTACGGAAGCACGCGGCCGCGCCCGACGAAGAAGCGGGGATCGCGCGTCATGCGGGCGCTGTCGGGACGCTCGAGCACGGCGAGCTCGCCGACTACCAGCGCGCCGTCGCCGCGGGCGAATGCGCCCACCGATCCGCCTGCGCGGTCCACCGGCACGCCGTCGAGCACGGCCGCGCGCCACACCACGTTCGGCGACGACTTGAACGCGACTCGCGACCCGATCGACGTCGCCGGAAAGATCGATGGTCCCGCGATTCCGCTCTGCGAAAACTCCGGACCGATGCCGAACGAGCTGTTGACGAAGAGCGCGGCGCTCTGGAGTCGATAGAATTCCGAGTTGAGATCGTAGCGGCCTGCAAGGAGCGACAATCGATTGTCGATGACGTTCTGCTGAATCCACAGCTCCTCGAGCCGCACCGATGTCGGTGCCTCCAGGGAGCTCACTCCCTGCACATCGCCGACGCTTCCGCTCGGCGATCCTCCGTGCGTGCCGATCAGGTACGCAAAGACGGTTGCACCCCTCCAGTGCGCAAGCTTGTTCAGATCGACTTTGAGCTGTGCGGCCGCGGCGCCAAGGTATGTTGCGTCACGACGGGCACCGCCGGCGACGTCGCCGACGAGTTCACCCGAGTACGAGAACGTCGCGATCCACGCTGACGGCGTGGCGCTGTCCGGGCTCGTGCTCTGAGCGCGGAGCGGTGCCGCGCAGCCGAGGAGCAGCGCGAGCATCGACAGGGCATTCGTCGCGACCGGGATTTTGCTCATCACGCGTCAAGATCGCGACTCCGCGCAACGATCGCCACATCGGCGGCGGCGCGTGGCCGGCAATGTGCGTAGAGGAGCCGCCGGTGGCTGACCACCGACACACTCGCACATTGGGGATCGACACATGAGCAAACTTCTTCGTGGAGTTGCTGCCGGCTACGGCGCCAAGAAGCTCGGCGGCGGCTGTTTTAGTACGGTTCTTATTTTCATTCTGCTGTGGTGGCTGCTCGGGCACTTTCACGTGTTTCAGTGAGATCGCTTTAGGGCGCAGGACAGCACTGGACTGACCGGACGGGTCGCGGCATACTCTCGACCATGCCGCGCACCGTTCGGGAGTGGGTTCGCCTCTGGTTCACCTTCGAGCTCGCTGTCGGTCGTCGAGCATATCTCGTGAGTGGCGTCGTGCTCGCGCTGCTCAAGTATGCGGGCGACGTGTTGCTGGTCTGGCTGGGCACCGACCGCATTTGGCGATTGACCGACTACTTCAGTCCCGTGGCGACGCTCGCATACACGAAGCTGCGGTCGGCCCCGCCATCGCTACTGCCGGTGCTCGCGTTGTGGGCGCTTCCGTTCCTGTGGATCGGCGTGAGCATGAGCATGCGGCGCGCGCTGGACGCTGGACGGTCGGCGTGGTGGGCGCTCCTCTTCTTCGTGCCGGGTGCGAGCTGGGTGTGCATGGCGGTACTGAGCGCGTTGCCGAGCCGGGGCGCACCGATCGCGTCGTCGAGAAGCCGCGCGCGTACGAGCATCGGTTGCCATCCGCCCTCCTTTCGGTGGGCGCTGGTGCGGCTCTCGGCCTGGCGATGCTCGCACTCAGCGTCTACGGGTTGGCGAGCTATGGGATCTCGCTCTTTCTGGGAACACCATTCGTCATCGGCGCGCTGAGCGCGTTTTTGTTCAATCGACGCTACCCGGCGTCTCAGCGCGAGAGCCAGCAGGTCGTCCTGCTCACCCTCGCTTGTGTTTTGGGCGTGCTCGTTTTTACCGCGGCTGAAGGTGCGCTCTGTCTCCTGATGGCCGCGCCGCTCGGCATCGGCATCGGTGCGATAGGTGCGGCGCAGGGGCGCCGTATCGCCCTTCGCGATCGCGGACCGGTTTTGCATGCCATGTTTGCCTTGCTGGTGCTGCCGGCGGCGGCGGTTCTGGACCGCAGTACGCCCGCCATGGATTGGCGCGAGGTTCGCTCGGCGATCGTCATCGACGCGTCGCCTGCGGTCGTGTGGCGGCACGTCGTCGAGTTCCCACCACTCGCAGAACCGTCCGACCTCGTCTTCCGAGCCGGGGTGGCGTACCCGAAGCGGGCCGAGATTCGCGGCTCTGGGGTTGGCGCTGTGCGCTACTGCGTCTTCTCTACGGGCGCGTTCGTCGAGCCGATCACGGTGTGGGAACCGGGACATCGTCTCGCCTTCGATGTACGGTTGCAACCGCGCCCGCTTCACGAATGGAGTCCGTATGCCGACACCTCGCCACCGCACCTCGACGGCTATTTCCGATCGCGGCGCGGCGAGTTTCGTCTGGTGGCGCTCGCCGATGGACGGACGCGCCTCGAGGGAAGCACGTGGTACGAGATGCGCCTCGAGCCGGCCGCGTACTGGGTGCTGTTCGGCGATGCGCTCATCGGGCGCATCCACCAGCGGGTGCTGCGGCACATCAAGGCGGTTGCCGAACGCGAACGACCATCGACATAGCACGGAGAGAATGTGCAGCGGCTCCATCTCGCCGTCTATTGCTTCGACCGATCAACCGCGCGATCCGCAATCTCGGGTGAGAGACTTCTTACCATGACCTTGCGCCCAAGCTTGTGATCTTCAGCGACGAGCACGCCCGACATTCCGCCGTCGCCGAGCTCGCGCTCGAAACGACAAACGCTCTCGTGCGAGCCAGGCAGTCAGAACTTTACGGCGCGCAAAGCTGACTACCCGCGCACCAGCTTCTTGTACTTGATCCGATGCGGCTGGTCCGCCTCCGCACCCTTCCGCTTGTGCAGGTCCGCCTCGTACTCCTTGTAGTTCCCCTCGAACCACACCAGTTCACTCTCCCCTTCGAACGCCAGCATGTGCGTCGCGACGCGATCGAGGAACCAGCGATCGTGTGAGATCACCACCGCGCATCCCGCAAAATCGTTGAGCGCCTCTTCGAGCGCACGCAGCGTGTCGACGTCGAGATCGTTCGTCGGCTCATCGAGCAGCAGTAGATTTCCGCCGCTCTTCAGCAGCTTCGAGAGATGCAGGCGGTTGCGCTCTCCGCCCGAGAGATCCTTCACCTTCTTCTGCTGATCGCTGCCACGGAAATTGAAACTCGCGAGATACGCGCGCGTGTTGATCTCCTTCTTCCCCACCGCGATCGTGTCGAGACCACCGCTCACTTCCTGATAGACGGTATTCTCGCCATTCAGCTCGCGTCCCTGATCGACGTAGGCGACCTGCACCGTGTCGCCGACGATCATCGTTCCCGAGTCCGGCTTCTCTTCGCCGGTGATCATCCGGAACATCGTCGTCTTCCCCGCGCCGTTCGGTCCGATCACCCCGACGATTCCGCCGCGCGGAAGCGAGAAGGTGAGATTCTCGAACAGCAGCTTGTCGCCAAAGCTCTTCTTCACGTCTTTCGCGATCACGACGTCGTTGCCGAGGCGCGGGGGTGGCGGAATGATGATCTCGTTCTGCGAGATCTTCTCGAACGTGTCGCTGGCGACGAGATCCTCGTACTTTTGAATGCGCGCCTTGCTCTTCGCCTGCCGCGCGCGCGGCGCGAGGCGCACCCACTCGAGCTCGCGCTGCAGCGACCGCTGGCGCGCCGACTCGCTCTTCTCTTCCTGCTGCAGCCGCACGCGCTTCTGCTCGAGCCACGCGCTGTAGTTCCCCTCGTACGGAATCCCACTGCCGCGATCGAGCTCGAGAATCCACTTCGCGACGTTGTCGAGGAAGTATCGATCGTGTGTGATCGCGACGACCGTTCCGGGAAACTCCGCGAGATAGCGCTCGAGCCACGCGACGCTCTCCGCATCGAGATGGTTCGTCGGTTC
>JBBSEY010000192.1:0-5390 GCA_038239265.1 Gemmatimonadales bacterium
AATCTGCTGGCGATGAAGGTGTACACGGAGTTCGTCACGCTCTGGACGTACACCGATTGGGTGCGCGCGCGAAGCCCCAATCTGAAGTCCTTCGCCGGCGGAATGTACGGATCGCAGCTCGAGCGCGGCCAGCTCCTGCAGCTTGCGAGCTACTACATGGCCGTGCCCGCAGATCCGTCCCGCTTTTCGCTCGACATGCAGAACTTGTGGAACGTACGCCCCGACACGGTGTGGATGGCCGCGGTGGAGGCCGATGTCGGTCATCCGCGCGAGGCGCGACGCTCGATCGCGAGCGGCGTCGACGCGGCAGGGCAGAAATATCGAATCTTCGCGCGCGACTTCGATCACGCCTTCGTGGTCATTCGTCCGCAGGTGGACTGGCGCCCGCAGAGCTACGCGGACTCGACGGGGATCGTAGTGCCCCTTCCCGCGCCAATGCGCCCGTTGCACCGCGATGGCTCGCTGGGCGGGGCCGTGAGCAGCGTGACGCTCAGAAACGCCGAGGCAGCCATCCTGTTCAAGTGAGCCCGGAGCATTACCTTCTCTCCCATCATCCCGGCGGCAGGATCGCGCCACACAGACCCTTCAATGTCGAGCACCCCATGATCCGTAAGCGCCTCGCACTCTGTTCCGTCACCGGCATCGCGCTGCTCGCCGCCTGCGGCGGCTTCAAGTCGACGTGGCCATCCGTCGTCGGCGTCTCGGACCAGACCGTCGCGGTGACGGTGAATTGCATGGCCGAGAAGGCGAAGGGACTCGGCTACGACGTGCGCGTGGTGGATCACAAGCGGGGCGTCGAGGCCACGCGCAACGATACGAGCGATGTGCGCTTCGTGAACGAGTTTCGGCGCTACGATGTGCTCTCCGCGACGACGAAGGACGAGAAGGGACACACGAGGATCGAGGTCCGCGCGGGCACGCGTTCCGACTATCAGACGCGTCGCGGCACGACGCCGACGGATGAGCCGGCGCGCAATGTCGCCAAACAGGACGCGCAGACGATCGTGACGGCGTGCGGTGGCGGCCAGAGCTGATTACAGGATCGACCAGAGATCCCGCGTGACGTCGAGCGAGAACGTCCAACCGCCTCGCCTGAGCCCGCGCGCGACGTCGACGCGCACCATGTCGAAGAGGACGAGCGCGCCGAGTCCAAGGGACGGATACCAACCGGCGGGCATCCGCGAGAAGGGCGGAGCGTTGGCGGTGTAGAGCACGGTGGCGAATGGAGCAAGGGTGGCGCTCGCCGGCGCGCGGCCGTAGGGGCCGAGCGACAACCCGAAGAACGGCACGCGGGTGCGCCACTCGATGCGCGCAGTAGCGCCTTCGCGCCCCGCGAACTGATGATAGTCGTAGCCCGGACCACTTACCGCGCCGCCGAGGTAGACGAGCTCCTGCGCCGGGGCATCTGCCGGCGCGACGAGACCAGCGATCGTCCCCTCGAGAACGAGCCGTCCGGTGCCGAGTGCGCGCTCCCCACGCGCCGATAGCATCCCGCGTGCGAATTGCGAATTCGCATTCAGAGCGTCGTCACCGCGCGGCTGGGTGAAGCCGGCGCGCAGCTGTCCCGAGAACCGCGTCTCCACGCCCGCGAGCATCACGGGCCGCTGGCGAACGAAGCCGAGCGTGAACCGCTCCTCGTGCAGCGACCGCGCGGGAATCGTGCGCTCGTAGCTTCCCCACGCGGGACGCGAGGCGCGGATGCGCAGCGAGTCCTGCCGCTCGTACGCACCATCGATGTGCCACCGCAGTCCCGCGTACTCGCCGAGCTCCGCCACAATGCCGCCGCCGCGCACATCGTACGGATCCGTCGCATCGCTACCGAACTCCTGGGACGCGATGCTGTTCACCACCGTCGATCGCTCGGCCTGATCCCCGACGTCGCGATACTCGCGCAAGCCGAAGAGCTCGACGCTCCGTCCGTCGCCGCGGCGAAGCGCGACGCCGACTCGCCCCTTGAGCTCGTGATCGGACAGCCCGTAACGCCCGCGCACCGTGGTGACGATTCCAGCACCCGCGCGCAGGGTGGCGCCGGCGCCGAGCGCGAGCCCCTCGACGCGATTCACGCGCACGAAGTCGGACACTTTCCTCGCCGAGAGCGATGCGCCTTCCGCACGCGCGAGCGCCTGCTGCTGCACGAGCGCGCGCGCCTCCTCCTGCACTTTGCGCACGTCGTCATCGGTAGCGGCGCGAACATCGGAGGGGAGCGAATCCAGAATGCGACCGCGCCACTCGTGCAGCCGGAGCTCGCGCGGGGGCGCGGTCTGGATCTCCGGCCCCGCGAACATCGCCGGCGGGAGGCTGGAATTCGTCTCATACCCCGAGATCTCCCAGCGGCCGCGGATGATTCCGCGCGCCGGAAAGTCGAGCCACTTTCCCGTGCGCCGAATCTCGACCTCCTGATGCAGCGGCAGCCAGAAGCGCCCTTGCACCAGCGCGTTCTCGAGGACGATCGAGATGTCCTCCAGCTCCTTGTCGAGATACGCCGGGCGGGTGAAGGTGAACGCCATGCGCACCACGTCGCCGCTTTCGCGATCGATGTACAGTGCACCAACGAGGCGCGGCTGCGCCGGATCCCGGGGGCGAACGCGCAGCTCGTACACCTGCACGGCATGGCCGGGGAGGCGAATGCTCAGCGAGTCCGCGATCGCGAAGTCGTAGTCGTTGATGCCGTCGGCCGAGAGCGGATGCGGCACATCGTGCACCTCATCGCCGTCGCCGAGCCGGATGATGCTCGGAAAGTTGTTCTGGACGATCCCAAGATGATCCTGGTGATACGCGATATTCGTGGGAAGCGCGAGCGTGTCTCGCCGGCCGACGATGCGCTGCTTGCTGAGGTTGGGCGCCCGCCAGTACACTTCCAGCGCGAGCTCGTCGGAGCGGACGACCTTGGGCGGATCGGGGAAGTTCTCGCCGACCTGTGCGAGGAAGGTCAGGTAGCCGTGCGCAGTGGCGTGGTAGTCGCGGAGCGCGGTGTCGGCCAGCTGCTGCGCGCGACGATCGGTGGCGCGCTCCACCAGCTCTCTCGCACGCGCATCATTCCATGCCTGCGCACGCACCGGCAGTGCGAGCGCGGCGCACCACGCTACCCAACACGCGGCCCGAATCGCCGCGAGGACTCTGCTCATGATTGGAAAATGTCATTGTACGTGCGGAGTGCGGCAAGCGACATGACGACGTTCGATCGCTTCAAGTCGCTCGCGGTGCGGGGCGGACTCGTACCCGTGTGGCGCGACTGTCTGCTCGATGCCGAGACGCCTGTGTCGGCGTTCGCGAAGCTCCGTCGCGGGCCATTCGCCTTTCTGCTCGAGTCCGCGCCCGCCGGCGGCGAGACCTGGGCACGCTACACCTTCATGGGCACAGAGCCGCGCGGTGCGTGGCGGCTCACGGATGGCGTCGTCGAGGACTGGACACCCGGCGAGGGGTGGCACGGTGCGCGCACGCCTGCAGATCCGCTCGCGGACCTTCAGGCCCTCATCGCCGAGCACGAGCCCGTGGACGTTCCGGAGGTCGGCGCGTTCTGGAGCGGCGGCGTGGGATTCTTCTCGTACGACATCGCACGCCACATCGAGCGACTGCCGAACGCGCCGCCGCGCGCGATCGCGGCACCCGACGCGCTCTTCGTCTTCACGCGCGCCCTCGTGATCATCGACGCGCTGCGCTCGCAGGCGCGCGTCGTGGTCGGGGTACCCGTCGCCAACGGCGCGAGCGATGCGGAGCTCCATCGCGCGCACGACGACGCGCTCCGCGACATCGATGCGACCATCGCGCGACTCCGCGCGCCGGGGAGCCTCGCTCCGCTGGATCTCGATCGCGCGGCGCCGCCGGCCACGGGCACCTTCAGGTACACGCGCGCGAAGTTCGAGGCGGACGTCGAGCGCATCCGCGAGTACATCTTCGCCGGCGACTGCTTTCAGGCGCTTCTCGCGCGGCGCATTCAGGTACCGCTCGACTTCGATCCGGCCGCGCTCTATCGCGCCCTTCGCGCGCTGAATCCCTCACCGTACATGTATCATCTCGTCCTCGATGGCCTCGAGCTCGTCGGAAGCTCTCCCGAGCTGCTCGTGCGCGTTGCCGGCGGGCGCGTGACCGTGCGTCCAATCGCGGGCACGCGCCCCCGCGGACTCACTCCCGAGGACGATGAGCGCCTCGCGGCCGAGCTTCTCGTCGACGAGAAGGAGCGCGCCGAGCACGTGATGCTCGTCGACCTCGGGCGCAACGACGTCGGACGTATCGCGAAGTACGGCACGGTCGAGGTCACCGATCTCATGGTGGTCGAGCGATACAGCCACGTGTTCCACATCGTCAGTCAGGTCGAGGGTCAACTCCAGGACGATGCCTCGGCCATCGATGTCTTCCGCGCGACCTTTCCCGCGGGGACGATGACGGGCGCCCCGAAGGTGCGCGCGATGCAGATCATCGACGAGCTCGAGCCCGAGCGTCGCGGGCCGTACGCAGGGGCGATCGGGTACATCGCGGCGGGCGATCGACGTATGGATCTCGCGATCACGATCCGGACGTGCGTCATTGCCGATGGCGTCGCGTCCATCCAGGCCGGCGCGGGGATCGTCGCCGACTCGATCCCCGCCAGCGAATGGGAGGAGACCGAGAACAAGGCCAGGGCGATGCTCACGGCCATCGGGCAGGTGCGCAAGCGACCGTAGCACGCTCCGCCCCCTCGCCGGGCGCCCGGGCGGCCCCGCATATTGGTGCCATGCCTTTTCGGATCGTCTCCACCAGCGGCGCACAATCGTACGAGCTGCAGGAAGGCTCGACGCTCCTGGTGGGACGCGCCGCGAGCAGCGACATCCCGATTTTCGATCCGACGATCTCACGGCGCCACGCGAAGCTGAGCTCCACCACGGCAGGGGTGGAGGTCTCGGATCTGGGCTCGAGCAACGGCACCTTCGTCAACGGCGCGCGGGTGGAGAGCGCAACGGTCATGGTCGGCGACGAGCTGACCTTCGGGAAGGTCCCGTTTCGTCTGGTGGTACACGCGGCATCGCCTCGTCCGCAGGAGGAGCGCACGCGAGCGGTCACCCCGCCAACGGGCGCGACCGTGCTCAAGCAGCGCGCCTACGACAGCCCCGACGGCTTGCTCTCCTCCGTCTTCCGCGCGGCGAATCTGTCCGACGCGAAGGGGGATCGCTCGGCGCTCGACGGTGCGGCGAGAACGGAGAAGAAGCTCGCGCTGCTGCTCGAGGTGTCTAAGGGGCTCTCGCGCGCGGTGGATGTGAATGCGCTCCTCGACAAGATCACCGAGCTCGTGTTTCAGATCCTCGATGTCGATCGCGTCGCCATCGAGCTCGTGGATGCGGACGGCGGGCGCGTGCCATCGATCTCGCGCGATCGACAGGGAGTGATCACGGGGAAGGCGATTCCACGATCGATCG
>JBBSEY010000193.1:0-5366 GCA_038239265.1 Gemmatimonadales bacterium
ATCGCGATCGCGCCTTCTGCCTGCAGCAGGGTGTGACGCCGGCCGAAATGCTCTACGAGGCGGTGGGAGCGGCGGCGGATCCGGCGTCGGGCGGGCGGCAGATGCCGAGCCACTGGGGGCACAAGAAGTGGAATATCGTGTCGTCGTCGTCGCCAACCGGAACGCAGTTCCTGCAGGCGGTGGGGCTGGCCGAGAGCTCGAAGCGCGCGAAGCTGCTCGGTATCACCGAGGGTTTCACCGAGGACGAGGTTGTCTACGTCTCCACCGGTGAGGGCGCGACGAGCGAGGGCGAGTTCTGGGAGTCGATCTCGAGCGCGTGCAATCTCGGCCTGCCGGTGGTGTACGTCGTGGAAGACAACGGCTACGCGATCTCGGTGCCTGTGGAGGTGAACACGCCGGGCGGCAACATCTCGAAGCTGCTCGCGTCGTTTCCGGGGCTCTACATCGAGGAAGTCGATGGCTGCGACTTCGTTGCCTCACACGCGGCGATGTCCCGTGCGATCGACTACGCGCGCAAGCGGAAGGGACCGGCGCTCGTGCACGCGCACGTCATCCGTCCATACTCGCACTCGCTCTCGGACGACGAGGTGATGTATCGCCCGACGTCGGAGCGCGAGGCCGACGCGGCGCGCGATCCGATCGTGAATTATCCGAAGTGGCTCGTGGCCGAGGGGCACGCGACGGATGAGCAGCTTCTGGCTCTTCGTGAGGAGGTCGACGCGCTGGTGCTGGCGGCAACCGACGACGCGCTCGAGCAGCCCCAGCCGACCGCCGACACGATCTATCACGGCGTCTACTCCCCGCACGTCGATCCCACCGGCGAGAACTTCGATACGGAAGACGATCCGCAGTTCGCGGGGGAGCCGACGACGATGGTCGATCTGCTCAACGCCTGCATGAAGGACGAGATGCGCCGCGACGAGAAGATCCTGATCTTTGGCGAAGACGTCGCCGACGTTTCGCGCGACAAGAATCTCGGCACCCTCAAGGGAAAGGGTGGCGTCTTCAAGGTCACGTGGGGATTGCAGAAGGAGTTCGGCGGCGCCCGCGTCTACAACTCGCCGCTGGCCGAGGCGAACATCATCGGGCGGGCCATCGGGCTGGCGCTCAGAGGATTCAAGCCCGTGGTCGAGATTCAGTTCTTCGACTACATCTGGCCCGCCTTCATGCAGCTGCGCGACGAGCTCGCGACGATGCGCTGGCGGTCGAACGACGCGTTCAGCGCGCCGGTGGTCGTTCGCACGACGTACGGCGGCTACATCCGCGGTGCGATCTATCATTCACAAACCGGTGCGTCGCTGTTCACGCATACGCCGGGGCTCCGCGTCGTCTGTCCGTCGAGCGCGCTCGATGCGAACGGGCTGCTCCGAACGGCGATTCGTGGCGATGATCCCGTGATCTTCCTCGAGCACAAGCATCTCTACCGGCAGACGTACAACAAGGCGTGCTATCCCGGTCCGAACTTCATGATCCCGTTCGGCAAGGCGAAGGTCGTGCGCGAGGGCGCGGACCTCACGGTGGTGACGTACGGCGCGACGGTGCAGCGCGCGCTGATCGCCGCGAACCACGCGGCGGAGCAGGGGGTGGAGGTGGAGGTGATCGATCTGCGGACGTTGAGCCCATGGGATCGCGAGACCGTGTTCGCGAGCGTGCGGAAGACGAATCGCGTGATCGTGGGCTACGAGGACGCGATGTCGTGGGGCTACGGCGCGGAGATCGCGGCGGCGATCGCGGATGAGTGCTTCGCGTGGCTCGATGCGCCGGTCAGGCGCGTGGCGAGCACGGATACGTTCGTCGGCTACGCGCCGGCGCTCGAAGATGCGATTCTGCCGCAGGTCGACGATTTCAAGCAGGCGTACGCGGACTTGATGAAGTTCTAGCCCGCGCCGCCCGGCGAGGCAGCTCCCGCGCTCAGCGCGGGAAGTGAAACAGTCCCTTCTTTTTCTTCTTGGTCGTGGTGTCCTGCTGCGCATTCGCATCGCCCGCCGGCGCACCCTGCGAGGCCGAGGCCTGCGTTGGCGGCTCGTACTTCGTGTAGCCCGCCGGAATCTCGAACGTCGACGCCGGAACGTCGCCGCGCACGAGATTCGTGCAATGCATCGTGGTCGTCCCCGACACCGTCTTCCCCTTCTTGTCGGTGTTCGTGTTGTGGATCACGACGAGCACGGGAACGCCGTGCGGCACCTTCGCCGCCGCCGCCTTGAGCTGATTCGTGTAATCGGGATTGTTGAAGAAGTTGGTCGACGCGCTCCACCCCGATGACATGTACGGGTTGATCAGGTCGTCGAATTCGTGCGCATAGTAGTACTCACCCGATGCGTTGACGTCGTTTTCCTGATGGATGAACGCCATCGACATCTTCATGTGATACGTCTGCGTCATCCGGTAGTGCTGGGTCTTGTAGCTGTCGACGGTGGTGTCGGGCTGCACGCGGCTCGCCTCGATGTGCACGTTCGACATCTCGAACTTGACGAGATTCGTGAGCATGCTCGTCATCTGCATCAGGCCGTCCTGGCCCATCACGGCGTACTGTTTCTGCTTCGTGTCCACGACGATGAACTCGTGCGTCGCGCCCTTGAAGAGAATGTACGAGCCCTCGGAGAACGGTCCGCCCTGCGCCTTCATCTGCGGGTTGTTCACGTTCGTGAACTCGATGCGCGCGTTCCCGCCGGCGACATAACCCTTGCCGCCCATCGAGAAATCCTTCCCCTTGCTGTTGTCGGCGACCGTGACCATCGAGAAGTCGTACGTGAGGCCCTTCGTGGCGGCGCGCACGCCGGCTGGCTTCGCGGCAGCGAGGAGCGCGAGCGCGGGGATGATGGCGGCAACGCGCCACCGGGAAGCTGACTGCGACACTGGAGTTTCTCCGAGGAGTGTGAGGCGAAAGTAAGATGTGCCGCGCGGTAATGCCAACACCGGCATCTTCTCTTGCACCCCCCGGGCACAACGTCCAATTTTGCACTCCTGCCGCTTCCTCCCCCGGTCGTGCCCCCATGCGATTCCGCGCCGCCCTCTGCGTGCTCCTCATCTGCGCCCCCTCACTCTCCGCGCAGTGGAGCGCCCGCGATTCCATGCGCGACGATCGGAACTTCACCTTCTACGACCACGGCCCGTACCGCGAGACCATCCCGCGCCCCGAGTCCATCCTCGGCTATGCCGTGGGCGACATGAACACGCAGTTTCTCCAACAGGAGAAGGTGCTGCTCGCGATCGCCGCCGCGGCGGGCGACCGTGTGAAGGTCGAGGAGATCGGACAGACGAACGAGCGGCGCACGATGCGTCTGTACCTCGTATCTGCGCCCGAGAACATCGCGCGCCTCGATGCGATTCGCGCCGATCTCGCGAAGCTCCGGGATCCGCGCGGGGCCTCGCCCGCGGAGCTCGAGGCGATTCAGCAGCGCACCCCAGCGGTGATGTGGATCAACGAGAGCGTACACGGCAACGAGGCGCCGGGTTTCGAGGCGGCGATGCAGACGCTCTATAATCTCGCGGCGACGCAGGATCCGGCGACGCTCGCGGCGATGCAGAAGGTGCTCGTTGTGCTCAACCCGAGCACCAACCCGGATGGGCACGAGCGCTTCGTCGTGTGGTACAACTCGATCAACGTCGCGAATCCCGATCCGGAAGCGAGCGAGCACGATGAGCCGTGGTCCATTCAGGGGCGCTTCAATCACTACCGCTTCGACATGAACCGCGACGTGATGACGACGACGCAGCGCGAGCCGCGTGCGCTCGTGCGCGGGCTCCTGCGCTGGCCGCCGCAGGTGGCGATCGATCAGCACGGACACGTCGCGAGCTACTTCTTTCCTCCCACCTCCGAAGCGTTCAACCAGCACCTCGGCGAAAATTTCCGGAAGTGGATGGAGATCTACGGCAAGGGAAACGCGGCGGCGTTCGATGCCCATGGCTGGATGTACTACTCACGCGATGTCTTCGACTTCTTCGGGCCATTCTATTGGGATACGTGGCCATCGCTCACGGGTGCGATCGGCATGACCTACGAGACCGATGGGGGCGGCTGGCGCGGGCTGCTCTACCGCCGTCCCGACGGCACGCTGCTCTCGAATCGCGATGGGATCGCGAAGCACTACACCACCGCGTACGCGACGTTCATGACCACGGCCGCCAACAAGGATGCGCGGCTCAAGGACTACCTCGCTTTTCGCCAGCGAGCCGTGAGCGAAGGGCGCACGCTCGCGATGAAGCGCGTGGTGCTTGTTCCGGGCGCGGATCCCGTGCGCGCCGCGCAGCTCGCCGCCACGCTCTTGCGGGCGGGGATCGAGGTGCAGCGACTCACCGCGCCGCTCTCGTCGCCGCACGCGCATGCATACACCGATGATGGAACGCGCGCTCAGAAATTCCCCGCGGGATCGTACGTAATCGACCTCGCCCAGCCGCAGGGAATCATGGCGCGCTCCTTCCTCGAGCCGCGCTCGCCGTTCGACAGCGCGTTCGTCCACGCGGAGCAGGAAAAGCTCGCGCGCAATCAGCGTCGCGGCAGCGAGGCGAATCGCGAGCCCTACGACTTCTACGACGTCACCGCCTGGTCCCTTCCGGTGATCACAGGCGTGCAGGCGTACTGGACGGACGACGCGCCACCGCTCAGCGGCGAGATGCTCGCGGCCCCGGCGCCGGATGCGCCGGTCGGAACGCCTGACACGACGAGCGTCCCAGCCGATCTCCCGCGCATTGCGTCGAGCGGAGGAACGGGATCGCTCGACGTTGGCGGCGGCATCGCCGGTGGCACGCACGCGCAGTCCTCGTACTTGTTCTCGCCCGAGCCGAACGGCTCGGCGCGCCTCGCCTATCATCTCATGGCCGAGGGCTTTCGCGTGGGGGTAATTGCGGACTCGATGTCGGTAGCGGGGCGAATGTGGCCGCGCGGCACGTACATCGTTCGCGTCGCACGAAACGACAGCACGCTGTTCACGCGCCTCGATCACCTTGCGAAGCGGGCGGGGGTTCCGATCTTCGCATCGGCAACGGCGTTCAGCGACATCGGCTCACAGTACGGGCCGGGCTCGGAGGAGATCGGGAATCTGGTGCTGCCGAGGATCGCGATCCTCGGGGACGAGGAGATCAGCCAGACCGCGTACGGCGCCCTCTGGTGGTCGCTCGAGAAGCGCTACGGGATCCCCTTCACGCCGATCTACACGCGCGTGCTCGCCGGCGGCGATCTCTCGAAGTTCAACGTCATCATCATGCCCGACGGCTACGCCGGCGCACTCGCGGCGCGGATGGGGAAGGACGGCGCGGAGCACGTCAAGGCGTGGGTGCGCGCGGGCGGGACACTCATCACGATGGGTGGCTCCACGGCGTGGGCCGCGCGCGACGATGTCGATCTGACGAGCGCGCGCGCGAACGCC
>JBBSEY010000194.1:0-5342 GCA_038239265.1 Gemmatimonadales bacterium
ACGCCATGACACACTCCAGGGAAGCGATGGACCAACATACATCTTCCCCACGATGTGTCAACTAATTTCTGTTACAGGACACTAGTCCGTTTTTTCTCCGTCCTCGTCCGTTTTTTGTGGCTCTTACAAGGGTGTCGACTGAGCGCTCGATCCTACGTCCGAACGGTATCGGGCGATGGCTGCTGCGGCGGATTGGACGGGGCGGCGCCACTCTTGTAGAAGCGCACGAAGAGCAGTGCCGCGAGCGCGAGGAGGACGCCGGCAACCAGGAAGAGCAGCGAGCGCCCCTTCGCGCTCATCGGCCGTGGCTTGGCCACCGGCGCGAACGTGTCTTCCTCCGCGACCACAGGCTCAGAGGCGGCGGCTACTGCCTGCGTATTGCGGCGACGGAAGGGTGCGGTAGGTCCGTCCACGAAACGCTGGCGCGGCGTCACCGGCGTTTGAGAGCCCGGGAGCGGGAATACGGCATGTCCGATCGCCTCTTCCTCCTCCGGCGGTGCGAGCCCTTCGCCCTCGAAGCGCGCGACGATCACCGTAATGTTGTCCGGCCCGCCGTTCTCGTTGGCTCGATCGATCAGCTCGCGACAGGCGACGAGCAGATCGTCGTTGCTCTCCTGCAGAATCTCCGCGATCTCGTCCTTGCGCACGAGCCCCGAGAGTCCGTCGGTGCACAGCACCAGCGTGTCCCCCTTCCGCACCTTCTGATACGTGAGATCGATCTTCACCGTGGGCTCGGGCCCGAGTGCCTGCAGGATGATGTTGCGGCGCTCGCTGCGCTCCGCCTCTTCCGGCGTGAGCTCTCCCGCCTCGATGAGCCGCTGCATCAGCGATTGATCCTTCGTGATCTGCAGCGCAACGCCGTTGCGAACGAGATATGCGCGGCTGTCTCCCACCTGTGCGAGATACAGCGTGTCGCCGAGCAGCCCCGCGATCGTGGCCGTGGTGCCGAGCCCGCGCGATTCCGGGTGCTCCACCGCGTACGCGAAGATCTTCGCGTTCGCCGCCTCGGCGGCGGACTTGATCGCACGCGCGAAAAGCTCGGGAGTGCGCTCGGACGCCGCGCGCCACTGGGAGCGAAGCTCGGCCTGCACCGTGAGGATCGCGAGCTCGCTCGCGACTTCCCCCGCCGCAGCGCCGCCGAGCCCGTCGGCGACCATGAATAGCGAGCCGTGGCCCCCCAGGAGATGCGTACGCACCTCGGGCTGCAGCGATGCGTTGTCGGCCGTTAGGTCGGCGACGAGAAACGAATCCTCGTTGTGGTCGCGGACGCGGCCGACGTCGGTTCGGCCGAACACGTTCACGATCACGTCGCCGGACTTGGCGTCTTCGGACTGCGGATTGGCGCTGGTCACGGATACAAGGTATGCGAAAGGGCGCTCACTTGCACTCTTGCGTGGCGAACGACCCGATTTCGGCCGCCTTGGGATGGGAGGTTGCCTTCGAGATGAGCTTCAAAATCGAGCACGCGCGCGTCCGGGATCCGGCGTCCCCCGTTTGCCCGGATCGCTGGACCATGGCTCGCGCGAGATAGTAAAGCGCGGTGACACTGTCGTCGCGAGTGGGGAGCAGTGGCATGGCACCGCGGATCGCGATCATGGCCTCCCACGTCTTGTCCTCGTCGACCATGCGCCCTGCCGCGTCCACGCGCGCGCGCGCCTGATCCGCGTTGGCGGGCGCCCCGGTCGTCGCGGACGGCTGCGCAGGCGGCGCCGGTGGCGGCGCCACGGGTGGCGCGCCGGGCTCCGACGAGGAGCTCGCGGTCGACGGTGGGTCGGTGCGCGACCGCACCGCACCGCCGGTGCGACGCTCGCGGATCTTCGAGCCCACCCCGGCCGGACGCGAGCCGCCAGTGGTCGGGGGTGGCACGCGCTCGTGCGCGGGAGGCGCGATCGCCGGCGCCGAGGACGCCGCCGGCGCCGCAGGTGGCGGAGCGCCGACGTTCGTTGCCACCGCGTCGCCGCCCTGCACGCTGTCCCCCTTCACAGGTGGCGTCGTGCCCACGGACGACGCGGCCGAGTCGACCGTCGGATTGCTCGCGACGATCGCCGCCGCCGCCCCGCTCGCCGCTCGGCGCTTCATCACCAGCGCGCCGCCGACCACCACCACCACCGCCGCAGCGAGAATTCCCGGAACGAGAAAGCGCTCGCGCGCCGTGCGTCTGATCGGAGCGACGGCCATTGGCGTCGGTGGTAGCGTGGCGGCACCACTCGTCGCAGCGGCGGGGGCCGCGGCTTGCGGGACGCCGATCGCCGCTGGGGGCTGCGTGCCCGGGATCACGAGCGTGCGCGTCTTCTCGATCTCCTCCGCGCTCATCCCTCGCACGGCGGCGATGATCGCGTCCCCGAATTCGCTCGCGTGCTGATATCGGTCCTTCGCCAGCCGGGCCAGCGCTCGATCCAGCACGGCCTGCAACGGCGCCGGCCACACGATGTCCGTGCGCGCCTCGGCAAGCGACAGCGGGCGATCCGTGAGTCGCTTGAGCAGCGCTTCCTGGGTGGTCTGCCCCGTGAACGGCAGCATGCCGGTGAGCATGTTGAAGGTCACGAGCCCCAGTGCGTAGATGTCGCTGCGACCGTCGAGCTGATCGCCGGTGAGCTGCTCCGGGGACATGTACTCCGGCGTGCCGACCACGAGCCCGGTGCGGGTCACCTTCTGCCCGGCGCCGTCCCCCGCCTTCGCGATGCCGAAGTCCACGACCTTCACGAGCGGCCCGCCATCGCGGCTGCGCGAGATCATGATATTGTCCGGCTTCAGATCGCGGTGCACGATCCCGCGCTCGTGCGCCGCCTCGAGGGCGCTCGCCACCTGGCGCGCGATCTCCGCCGCGCGCGGCGCGGGGAGCGCGCCGAGCGCCTCGCAGAGATTCGTGAGCGACTCGCCCTCGACGAATTCCATCGCGAGATAGATCAACCCCTCCGGCGTTTCACCGAAGTCGTAGATCGCCGCGATGTTCGGATGCGAGATCTTGCTCGCGTTCGCTGCCTCGCGATTGAAGCGGCCCACTGCGTCCATGTCGTTCGCGAGCGCCTGCGTCATCACCTTGATGGCGCTCATGCGCCCCATCTTCACGTGCTCGGCGAGATACACCTGGCCCATGCCGCCCTCGCCGAGCTTTCTGATCACGTGATAGCGATCGGCGATGACGGAGCCGATGATGCCGTCGCCGGCAGCGGTGCGGAGGGTGGAACCGTCAGTGGGACAGAACTTCGTTGCGTCGTCGTACTCTCTGTCGCACTTCGGACAACTCTTCACACACTCTCCACGCGGAGCACCTGATCGCCCAGGAGCACGCGCTGCCCGACCTTGAGCGCGCGCTCGCCGCGCACTGCGACGCCGACGCCATTGCGGCTGCCGAGGTCGTGGAGGATGAACGCACCGTCGGCCTCGCGAAGATCCGCGTGGCGGCCGCTCATCGTCTGATCGTACGGAAAGGTCCAGTCGCCCGCGTCGCGGCCGATCGTGATGGTGCGTCCCTGCGCGAGATACTGGCTGTCGCGCACGCTGCCGTCGGCGCGCAGCTGCGAAAGCCTCGCGATGTCCGGGGTCGGCGTGAGCGAGCCGACGCGGCGGGTGCCGTCGACGTCCGCACGTGGCGAAGCCGGCGTGCCGAGCCGCTGGAACTCGAGAATCTGCGAGCCGATGAGGAGGATATCCGTGTCGGCGAGCGAGTACGGGCCGTCGATGAACACCCACGTGCGATTGCAGGAGCCGAGGTCGCGCACGAAGAGCGTGCCTTCGCGAATGACGAAGCGCGCGTGGATCGGCGAGAGGTACTGATCATCTTCGAAGGAGAGATCGCAGGCGCCCCGCCCGACGGTGAGCTCCGGCTCGCTCATCCCGATGGTGCGCTTGGGCTCGCCCTGCTCGTCGAGCACCGAGATGCGCGCGGTGACGTCATCGCGCTTGGCAGTGAACGGGAGCGTCCTGGAGACCACCTTCGTCGCTCCGGGGTCGCTGGCGGTGTCCGGCACTTCGGGCGCGAGCGAGGTTCCGCACGTCGCGCAGAAGGTATCGAGATCGGGGCGTATTGCGGATCCACAGGTCGCGCAGCTCTGGGCCGTCGCGAGCTTCGCGTCCGTGCGGCGGCCGCAGTGTGCGCAGAACGGAAGTCCCGCCTCGATGATGCTGCCACACCATCCGCAGCTCACAGTCTCTCCTCCGGTGACGGGCGCATGGGGTGTGAGTGAGAAGTCGAGTGCGCGCGCCGCGCTCGACGCGCGCCGTCCGATGCTCGGCGAGAGGCGATGCATATGCGCAGGGCGTGCTCCGAGCGACGGCGTCGACACCACCGGAGTCGCCGCGAGCGGGGTCGCCGATTCGGCTGCCGCGCCGACCGGTTTTCCGCAGTCGATGCAATACAGCGAATCCGACGTGTTGGAACGTCCACAGAATGCGCAGTCAGTCAAGCTCGGGCCTCCAGGGAGTACCCCGGTAAGACGCGTGAATATACGGGTTGGTCAACACCAAGGGCAATGAAAACGAGTGCTCAGAACGACTTAACGGATTCGCGCGTCCGCTCCCCTTTGCTGACTATCGCCATTCACAACGCAACTCCGTCACCAAATTCATTTGTGCGCATCGGCTCCCTCCCGTTCGGCTGCGTGGTTAGGTTGGATTCAATGCGCTTCTCCCTCGTCGGCGTTTCAGTGCTGCTCGCTGCCTGCGCAACCGCCGGACCCCCAGCGACCTCCGCTCCCCCTCCCGCTCCCGCTCCGGCTCCGGCACCAAACCCCTCCGTTTCCTCGGCGCTCCCCCCGGTTCCGCTCGTCACGGGCGCGCTCAAGCTCAATGTCATCTATCCGGTTGCGAACTCGTTGGTCGAGGCGCGCGACTCGAATTTCATCTTCGGATCGATCGGCAACGGCAGGGCGCAGCTCACGATCAACGGAACCCCGGTCGCCGTCGCGCCGAACGGAGCCTTTCTCGGATGGCTCCCCGTGCCGGCGGTGGACAGCCCGCGCTACGAGATAGTTGCGGTAAGCGGAGCGGAGACGGCTCGGCTCACGCACGCGGTGCGGCTCAAGCCCCCGGCGGTGAAGCTCGCGATGGATGGCGCGCTGCTCTACGACAGCGCATCGGTGCAGCCTGGAAGCCGACTCGTGCTCCGCGACGACGACACCGTGCGTGTGAGCGTGCGGAGCGCGCCGAACGCGAGTGTGGTGTGGCGTGGCGATGGCGGCACGGCGCAGGCGCTCACGGCTGCGGGAACGACGTTCGCCGCCGACATGCCCGCGCGCATGCTGCGCTCGCGCACCGAGCTCCTCCTCGCGCGCGGGCGCGACACGATGCACGTCCCGGTCCCGCCGGTAGGGATCGCGCTCGGGAATCAGTGGTCGACGATC
>JBBSEY010000195.1:0-5294 GCA_038239265.1 Gemmatimonadales bacterium
CGCCGGGCGATCGCGTCGCGATCCTCTCCGAAAACCGTCCGGAGTGGGCGATCGCAGACTACGCGTGTCTGATGGGGGGAATGGCGGACGTGCCGATCTACCCGACGCTCCCCGCCGAGCAGATCGCCTATATCCTGCGCGATTCGGGCGCCGTGGCGATCTTCGTGTCGTCGAAGGCGCAGGCGGCGAAGATCGAGCTCGTGAGAGGTGAGCTCCCGGCGCTGCACGACATCATCGTGTTCGACGAGGAGGCGGCGACCGGCGGTGCGATCCGCCTTGCGGCGCTCGAGGCGAAGGGCGCGGCGGCGATGACGCCCGACGCGGCAGCGGCGTACCGCGCCACGGCGCTCGCGATCAAGCCCGACCAGATCGCGACCATCATTTACACGTCGGGGACCACGGGTGAGCCGAAGGGCGCGATGCTGACGCACGGCAACATTGCGTCGAATGTGTCGGCGGTGATCGATCTGCTCGAAATGAGCCCGGCGGACAGCTCCCTCAGCTTTCTTCCGCTCTCGCACATCTTCGAACGGATGGTGGACTATCTCATGTTCGCGGCCGGGGTGTCGATCGCGTACGTGGAGGCGATGGACACCATCTCGCAGAACATGCAGGAAGTGCGGCCGACGATCGTGGTGTCGGTGCCGCGAATCTACGAGAAGATTCACGAGCGCATCACCGATACTGCCGTGCGCGCGGGCGGAGCGAAGCGTGCGATCTTTCTGTGGGCGCGTGCGATCGGCGAGAGGTGGACCACCGAGGTGCTGGCGGGGCGGAAGCCCGGATTGTTGCTCGCGTTCGAGCACGCGATCGCGGACAAGCTCGTCTTCGTAAAGATTCGCGCGGCGGTGGGCGGGCGGCTCCGCTTCTTCGTGTCGGGGGGAGCGCCGCTCTCTCCGGAGATCAACCGCTTCTTCTTCGCCGCGGGGCTCAAGATCCTCGAGGGCTACGGGCTCACCGAGACATCGCCGGTGATCGCGGTGAACACCCCGAGGAATCTGACGATCGGCACCGTCGGGCCTCCGATCCCTGGCGTGGAGGTGAAGGTTGCGGCTGACGGGGAGATTCTCACGCGCGGTCCGCACGTGATGAAGGGGTACTTCAACCACCCCGAGGCAACGGCCGAAGCAATCGATGCTGATGGGTGGTTCTACACGGGAGACATCGGGACGCTCGAGAATGGGCTGCTGCGAATCACCGACCGCAAGAAGGACATCATCGTCACGGCCGGCGGCAAGAACATCGCACCGCAGCCGATCGAGAATGCGGCGAAGGCGAACAAGTACGTCGTGCAGGCGGTGATGATCGGTGACCGGAGGAAATTCCCGCTGATTCTCGTGGTGCCGAACTTCGATCAGCTCACACGGTGGGCGGAGTTCAAGAAGATCCCATCGAAGGACCATCACGATCTGCTCGCGAATCCGCTGGTGAAGGCGAAGATGGAGCGCGAGGTGATCGGCGAGCTCGCGAAGTTCGCGCCGTTCGAGAAGCCGAAGAAGGTCGTGCTGCTCGAGCAGGACTTCACCATCGACAGCGGCGAGCTCACGCCGACGCTCAAGGTGAAGCGGCGCACGGTGGACAGGAAGTTTCGCGCCCTGATCGACGCGGCGTATACGGCAGAGGAGTCGCGGGGGGGGCAGGGCTGAAGAGGGCTGTTACCTACCGCCTGATCCCGGCGATCGTGACGGGCGCCGAGACGTTCGGCTGCGTGATCGGCGTCGCCAGCCAATGCTCGTCATCGCGGGCGAGCTCCTGCAGCGAATCGGGAAGGCGCGCTGCGGCAGGCGCGAGTAGCCGCCCGCCCGCAGCCAAGGCGCGCGCCGCACCGGCGAGGAGCGAGGTTGTCGCGTGCGGCTCGTCGAGCGCGATTCCCCGCACGGAGCCTGCAGCCAGTGGCAGAACATCAGCGATGAGCGCGAGCGAGAGGGCGCCTCCGCTTCGCAGCGCATTGTCGTAGTCGAGCGCCAACAGCTGCACCTGCTCCGTCATGTCGAGGATCTCGTTCGCGGCCGCGGTCCACTCGCCCGCGAGCACGACGACGCCCCCCGGCTCCGCTAGCCCCAGCAGCGCGGCGGCTCGCACCGCCAGTCCCTCGCGTGCGATGAGCTCACACGGCGAGGAGGCGCCGAGCGCGAAGTCGACGACTCCCGCGCGCACCGGATAGCGCGCGCTGCAGACCGGGCATCCGAGCTCGCCGGCTACTATGTGCCGCGCCGTCAGCTCGTCCGCGCGCGCGACCAGCCAGCTGTCCTCGTGCGCGCGCACGCAGCGCAGCGAATCGACGAGCTCGAGAAAAATCCGCGCCTCCTACGACGCCGTGATGCGGAGCTCGTCGATGTTCACGTTGGACGGACGCAACGCCGCCCACACCACCGCCTCCGCCACCGCATCGGCAGCGAGCATCTTGTCGCGCGGGGGAAAGCAGTTGTCCTCCGGCAGCGTCACCGTGTCCCAGATCGGCGTGTCCACTGCCCCCGGTGACACCAGCGTCGCGCGAATTCCCGTTCCCCGCGTCTCTTCGCGGAGCGCCTCGTGCATCGCGCGAATGCCGAACTTGGACGCCGAGTAGCCGCCGTTGTCGGCAAAGATCGTTCGATCGGCCCGGGAGCCGAGCGTGATGAGATGGCCGCGCCCCTGCTCGCGCCAGCTGGGAAGGATCGCACGCAGGAGAAAAAAGGGCGCGGTGAGATTGATCTGCATCATCCGCTCGAATTCATCGCCAGTGAGCACGTGCAGCGCTTTTGGAATGAAGATTCCCGCGTTGTTGACGAGCACGTCGGGCATGCCGCCGAACGCATCGCGCACGGCGCCGACCGCGCGATCGACCGCTGCCGCGCTGGACATGTCCCCGGCGACGACGACGGTGTCGTTCGCGAGCTCCGCCCTGCGCATCTCCAGCTCTTCGGCGCCGCGCGCCACGAGCGCGACGCGCACGCCCTCGCGCACGAACGCGCGCGCGATCGCGAGGCCGATCCCGCGCGAGCCGCCGGTGATGAGCGCCGTCGCCGGCGTCGCGGTGCTCGTCAACGGGAGAGCGAGCTTCGGCTGTTGGCGAGCGCGAGAAATTCCTCGCGTGTACGCGCATCATTGCGGAAGATCCCACGCACGGCCGAGGTGACGGTCTGCGAGTTCTGCTTCTGCACGCCGCGCATCATCATGCAGAGGTGCACCGCCTCGATGACCACGCCGACGCCCTTGGGTGCGATCACGTCCTGGACGGCGGTGGCGATCTGCTCGGTGAGCCGCTCCTGCACCTGGAGTCGGCGCGCGAACATGTCGACGATGCGCGGGAGCTTGGAGAGGCCGACGATCTTCCCGTCGGGGATGTAGGCGATGTGCGCGCGGCCGAAGAAGGGGAGCATGTGGTGCTCGCACAGCGAATAGAGCTCGATGTCGCGGACCATCACCATGCTGCTGTGATTCTCGTTGAACACCGCGTCGCCGACCACGTCGCGCACGTTCATGTCGTAGCCGCGCGTGAGCCACGTCAGCGCGTTGGCGACGCGCTGCGGCGTCTTCTTGAGCCCCTCGCGATCGGGATCCTCTCCGATCAGCTCGAGCGTTCTGTGAATCACCCGCTCGAACTCCGCGTTGTGCTCGGGGGCGGGGTCGAGATCGAGTCCCCAGTCGGCGGCCGGTTCTTCGAGCGTGCGCGCATCGACGCGGGTGCGGGCGGCGAGCGCGCGTGCGGGACGATCGACTTCGCGTTTGTCGGCGCTCGGAGCTGTGTTGCGCGAACGGGATTTCTTGGCAGCCATGTCTTGCGTCGATCCTCCGAGTGAGCGCACGGGAATTTGAGCTTGCACAGCGGGGCGTGGCCCTTCTAGCTTCTCGCATCCCACACCGCGTGCCCTGTGAAAGCTAAGCTGCTTCTGATCGGGAGTGGAACGTCGGCGGCGTGGTCTGCGCTCTGGACGTTCCCGAGCATGGTGGCGAGCGCATTCCTCGTGGCCTGGGCCGCGGAGGCCGCGCAGTTCCTCATTTCGCAGGGGCTCGCGTTGGCGATCCTCGCGTGGGTGCAGACGCTCCCCGAGTTCGCGGTGGAGGCGGTGATCGCGTGGGAGGCGGGTGCGGATGGCGTCGAGTGTTTCGTCGCGAATCCGCCGGCCGGATGCCATTCGCACCTCGCGATCGCGAACTTCACCGGCGCGATTCGACTCCTCGTCGGACTCGGCTGGCCGATGATCTATTTCGTCGCGGCATGGTTCGGGCGGAAGACGCGGCCGTTTCTCTCTCCTATCGCGCTGGAGAACGAGCACGCCGTCGAGGTGCTGACGACGGTTCCGCCGCTCGCCTACTTCGTCTGGATCTGGCACAAGGGATCGATCGACGTGGTCGATGCCGGAGTGCTGATTGCCATGTACGGCGTGTACCTCGCGATTCTCTGGCGCATGCCGCCGCGCGAGCAGGAGGAGATGGTGGACGCGCCGCGTGTCGCGCGGTGGGCCGCGACGCGCCCGGGGCGACAGCGCGTGCTCGCGGTGGGCGGATTGTTCGCCATCGGCGCAGCGCTCATCTATTTCACCGCGCACCCGTTTCTGGAATCGATGCTCGCGATCGCGGGGACGGTGGGGGTGAGCCAGTTCGTGCTCGTGCAGTGGGTGGCGCCATTTTTGAGCGAATTCCCCGAAAAAGTATCGGCATTCCAGTGGGCTCGCCGTGTGCGCACGGCGCCAATGGCGCTCGTCAACATGGTTTCGAGCAACATCAATCAGTGGACGGTGCTCGCGGCGATGATTCCGATCGTCTTCTCGCTCTCGCGGGGCGTGCTCACGCCGCTCCCGTTCGACGGCGCGCAGCGCGAGGAGATCCTGCTCACCATCGTGCAGAGCGTAGTGGCGGTCCTCGTGCTGCTCGACATGCGCTTCCACTGGTGGGATGCCGCCGTGCTCTTCGTCCTTTGGCTCGCGCAGTTTCTGGAGGCCGGCTGGCGCGACGAGATCACCTACGTCTACGCGGCGTGGTCGCTGCTGCTGATCATCTCGTGGATCTGGAGGCGACCGACCGCGCCAGAAATTTTCTGGCGGCTGGTTCGCAGCGCTCCGGCGCGCGGCGCGACGGGTTAGGGTGCAGAAAAAAGACGAGCCTCGCCGGATGGCGAAGCTCGTCGAGAGAAAGGAACGAAGAGGATTTTTGAAGCCCCGTCGAATGTATGAGGTCCTCACCACACTGTTCGCCTTCCCCGCACTGGGGCATGACGTGAATGTAGATTATCGAACCCACCCGAGAGACTTGTTGGCTCAAAAATTAAGTCTCTTCGCCCCCGATCTGTTGTAAAGTTATTGGGACGCAAA
>JBBSEY010000196.1:0-5216 GCA_038239265.1 Gemmatimonadales bacterium
GCGCGGCGTCCTGCTGCGCCTCGCGCGTGGTCTCGTTGAGTGTCGGGGACACGGCGAAGTCTTCGAGCGCCTCAATGTCCACCGGCATGACTGTCTGTGTAGGATACATGCGAGTTCTCCTCAGCCTTCGAAGCCGACGTCGTACAGATCCTGAAATCCGAAGCGACCGACGAGCCGAGTCCAGGCGCGGCGGAGGGGTCCGGCGCGATCCACCACGGCCTCCGACTCGTACGTGCGAATCTCGCCGAAGGGGATTCGAGAGGGAGCCCGTTGCACCAGCACCGCGTCTCCCGGCTCTACCTCGATCCCGACCAGCGAGACGTGCGCGTGAAAGTGATCGTGCGTCGACTCGAGGTCGACGGTGCAGGGCACCGTGGTGCCGCGTATGCTCTCGTCAGTCATCGGTGTAGCGCTCCTCCAGATTGTCCGTGCTGCCGATGTCCGTGCGGACGAGCTCGGCCGCCTGCGACGTGTAGAATCCACTCGAGATCGTTCGCGTGCGAGCCAGTTCCCAGTGCGCCTCGCCGAAGCGCTGCGTGCCGGCCCTGAGCGTTCGCGCCGACACCGGCACGATCGCCGGCGAGCGCGACCCGCGCGGCAGCAGTCGCCCTGCGGCGTGCATGACGCGAAGCGCCGGGGTGCTCGGCGCAACGGTCCAGAGAATCGAGCGTTTCGTTCTGCCACTCAACAGCTCGAGCGCCGCGAACATCTCGGCGGGCTCGTAGTGAATGAGCGAGTCCATTGCCACCACGTGATCGAATTCGCCGAGTGCAGGGGAGAGCATGTCGCCCGCCCGAAAGTCGAGGCGGCCGCGCAGCAGTGGGGGCATCCGCTGCTCGGCGACCGAGACCAGCGACTGCGCGATGTCCACCGCGACCACGTGCGCACCGCGTGTCGCGAGCTCCACCGCCATCGCGCCCGTCCCGCACCCGGCGTCGAGAATGCGCAGCCCCGAGAGATCGCCGGGGAGCCAGCGCAGCAGCAGCGATCGCATCCGATCGCGCCCGGCGCGCACCGTGCGCCGGATGCGGCTCACGGGCGCATCGCTCGTCAGCTGCGCCCACGCCGCCGCTGCGGTGTGATCGAAGTAGCGGGCGATGCGCTCACGGCGCGTCGCGTACGGCGAGCGTTCGAGCATCGCGTCCATCAATCGAAGCCCAGGAGGTCGAAGATGTCGCGGTCCTTCATCGGCGCGACGACGAGCTGCGGAACGTCGCCGAGCATTCCCGCGGCGAGCTTGGTGTACTCCTCGCGCACCATCTCGATCTCTTCCGTCGCTTCCATCTCGAACAGCGTCGACTTCTTGAGACGGCTGCGGCGAATGACGTCGAGATCGGGGAAGTGCGCGCGCAGCGAGAGCCCGACACGGTTGTTGTACTTGTCGATCTCGTCGGTGTCCTTGCTGCGATTGGCGATCACGCCCCCGAGGCGCACGCGATAGTTCTTCGACTTCGCCTGGATCGCCGCGACGATACGATTCATCGCGAAGATCGAATCGAAGTCGTTTGCCGTGACGATGAGTGCGTAGTCCGAGTGCTGCAGCGGCGCCGCGAAGCCCCCGCACACGACATCGCCGAGTACGTCGAAGATCACGACGTCGGTGTCCTCGAGCAGATGGTGCTCGTTGAGGAGCTTCACCGTCTGTCCGACCACGTAGCCCCCGCACCCGGTTCCTGCCGGGGGGCCGCCGGCCTCGACGCACATGACCCCCTCGTATCCCTCGAACACGAAGTCTTCGGGGCGCAGCTCCTCGGCGTGGAAGTCCACACCCTCTAGCGCGTCGATCACCGTGGGAACCATGCGCTTGGTGAGCGTGAACGTCGAGTCGTGCTTCGGATCGCAGCCGATCTGCAGCACGCGTTTGCCGAGCTTCGCGAAGGCCACCGAGAGATTCGACGACGTCGTCGATTTCCCGATGCCACCCTTGCCGTAGACCGCGAGCGTGAGCGCTCCCGTGATCTTCTGCGCGGGATCGCGCGGATCCATGTGAACCTGCACACTGCCATCGCCATCGCCCGCGATGGGAAGCACTCTGTTGGGTCGCACTGTTGTCGTCACGCGTATACCCCCTCAATGCGGTCTTCGAGCTCTGCGCTTGCGGCGCGCAGTGCCTCGAGTGTTTCATCGTCCGGCTGCCAATAGCCGCGATCGTGCGCTTCGAGCAAACGCCCCGTCATCTGCAACGCCGCGTGCGGATTCAACGACGCGAGGCGTTCGCGCATCACCTCGTCCGTGACGAACGTCGCTGCGACATCGCGATAGACCCACTGCGGCACGGAGCCGGTCGTGGCCGACCATCCCATCGTGTTCGTCACACGCGAGGAGATCGCACGCACGCCCTCGAAGCCCGAGCGCAGCATCCCCTCGTACCACTTCGGATTGAGCAGCCGCGTGCGCGACTCGAACTCCACCTGCTCTTCGAGCGTGCGCACCTTGCCCTCGGCACCCGTCTGGTCTCCCATGTACACGGGTTGCGCGCTTCCGCGTGCGGACTGCACTGCGCGGCTCAACCCGCCGAGCGAATCGAAGTACTGATCGACATCGGTTGCGCCCAGCTCGATCGAGTCGAGCATCTGATAGCTCAGCTCCGCGCCCGCGAGCACACGTGTAAAGAGCGCGGGCTGCGCCTCGGCGCTGGCGTTGGTGCCGTACGCGAAGCCCTTCCGCCGCGCGAACGCATCGCCGAGCTCGGCCTCGTTCGTCCACGTGCCCGAGTCGACCATGAGATTCACATTTGCGCCGTATGCGCCGTCCGCGTTGCTGAACACGCGCAGCGCCGCGGTCTCGAGATCGCAGCCGAGCGCCTCCTGGTGCGCGAGCGCGTGCGCGCGAATGGGATTGTCGGCGAGGGGCTCGTCGGCCTGCGCGCAGAGGAGCGCGGCCTCGGCGAGAAGCTTGATCTGAAGCGGGAAGAGGTCGCGAAAGACCCCCGAGAGCGTGATCACGACGTCGACGCGTGCGCGCCCGAGTTCGCCAAGCGGCGTGAGTTTGGCGCCGCTGAGCCGCCCGAGGCGATCGAAGCGCGGCTCGGCACCGAGCAGCGCGAGCGCCTGCGCGATCGCGCCGCCTTCGGACTTCATGTTGTCGGTGCCCCACAGCACGAGCGCAACGGTCTCCGGCATTGCGCCCTGCTCCGCGCGATGCCGCGCCAGCAGGCGCTCGGCCTGCGCGCGCCCCTCGTTCATGGCGCCGACGCTCGGCACGCGGTACGGGTCGAAGCCGTAGATGTTGCGCCCCGTGGGGAGCACATCCTGGTTGCGCAGCACATCGGCGCCGACGGTGGGGGCGATGAAGCGGCCGTCGAGCGCGCGCAGGAGGCCGTCGGTCTCGTGATCGACGGTGAGAAGCGCATCGACGCGGCGGAGGTGCGCGACCAGCGCGACGGCGCGCTCGGGCATGCTCTCGGTGCGATCGATCACCCATTCGCGCACGGCGGCGCGGGCGGCGGTGTCGGTCGCATCGCCGAGCGCTTCGGCGAGGGAGGGAAGTGCGAGATCGGCGCGCGGGTCGCGCGCCATCGCGGTGAGGAGCGAGATGCGCTGGTCTACGGACATCTCGCGACCCACGGCGTGCATCCCGTCGGGGATGAGTGCGTACTCGAGCTCCAGCAGCGTCGCGCGCAGCTCCTCGATACGGACCGAGGCGTCGCCATTCCAGGTGGGCTCGAGCGGCGCGAGATCGAGATCCGCGGCCTGCTTCTGTGCCGTCTCGAGGAGCGAATGATATTCGGCGGGGCGCGCAGCTGCATCGATGCCTCGCATGCGATCGAGGGTCGCCTTGAGGTCGAGGAGCCCGCGATACAGTCCGGCGTTGGCGACGGGAGGCGTCAGATACGAGACGAGCGTCGCGGAGCCGCGCCGCTTGGCGAGCGTTCCCTCCGACGGATTGTTCGATGCGTACAGATAGACGTTGGGGAGCGCGCCGATGAGACGGTCGGGCCAGCAGCTAGCGTCGAGCCCCGCCTGCTTCCCCGGCATGAATTCGAGCGCGCCGTGCGTACCGAAGTGGAGCACGACGTCCGCGGCGAAGTCCTCGCGAATCCACCGGTAGAATGCGCTGAAGGCGTGCGTCGGCGCGAAGCCCTTCTCGAAGAGGAGTCGCATCGGATCGCCCTCGTAGCCGAAGGCGGGCTGCACGCCGACGAAGACGTTGCCGAACTGCTCGCCCATGATGAAGAGCGAGCTTCCATCGCTGAGCTGCTTGCCGGGGGCCGCGCCCCACGTGCGCTCGAGCTCCGCGAGATACGGCTCGCGGCGCACGTGATCGCTCGCGCTCACCTTCGTGAAGACGTTGGCGATCGTTCCCGTGCGCTCCGCATTCCCTTCGACGATGCACTTGCGCAGCTCCTCGGCGTCGTCCGGTGCATCCACCGTATAGCCGGCCTCCCGCATCGCGCGGAGCGTGTGCGCGAGCGAGGCGAAGACATCGAGATAGGCGGCGGTTCCGACGTTGCCGGTGTTCGGCGGGAAGCCGAAGAGCACGACCGCGACCTTGCGCGTCGCGCGCTCGCTCCGGCGCAGTGCGACGAGTCGCGCAACGCGGTCCGCGAGGCGCGTCACGCGCTCGTCGATCGGGAACGTCTCCGCGCCGGTGGTGCCGCGTGCCGCGGAGGATTTCCCGGCGATCACGATTGGATTCGACGCGCCTTCGAGCTCGGGAATCGCGATCTGGAGCGTCGCCTGCAGTGCGTTGAGCCCGCGCGGATCGGCGTGCCACTCCTCGGTGCTCTGGAACTCGAGCGCCTGCGTCACCACGTACGGCACGTCGAGCTGGGCGAGCACCGCGCGCGCGGCCGGCGCATCGCTGTACGCCGGGCCGCCCACGAGCGAGAAGCCGGTGAGGGAGACGATGGCGCTCACCGTGGCATTTCCGCGCTCGTCGCGGAAGAAGCGGTCGATGGCGGGGCGGTTGTCGAGCGCGGAGGCGTAGGCCGGCACCGCCGCC
Source organism: Gemmatimonadales bacterium (assembly GCA_038239265.1). Lineage (GTDB taxonomy): Bacteria > Gemmatimonadota > Gemmatimonadetes > Gemmatimonadales > Gemmatimonadaceae > FEN-1250. The sequence goes on from JBBSEY010000196.1 coordinate 4,945, forward strand.
ATGCCGCGCGACTCGAGCGCGCGAATGACCGCATCGTAGTGCGCCGTGTTCCCCGCGAGCACGTAGGAGCGCATGAGCAGGATCCCGACGCGCGGACGACCGTTTGCGGCGAGCGCGCTGGGCGACTCGCTCACGCGCTCCCCGAGATCCGGGTGATAGAGCCCGACCTCGGGATACGACACCGGCGGAGCGACATGGCCAGACTCGACGCTTCCGCCCCGTGCATATCGCGAGGCGAAGTAGCGAATCATATTGCCGATGTTGTCCGGCGA
>JBBSEY010000197.1:0-5207 GCA_038239265.1 Gemmatimonadales bacterium
CAGGATGACGCCGCTGCGCGGCTGGCCCTGTACCGCCTCCACGTCGCGCGGGCACTCGCCGAAGTGCGCTTCGAGCTCGGAGCGCTCGCAACGGATGTGTCGACGTGGGAAGAGGTGAAGTGGCTGCACGCCGCGCTCATCGTCGATCGCGACGACTGCGAGATTGCCGAAACCTTCTTCAGCTCGATTACCCGGCGCGTTTTCACGACCGTGGGTGTGAACGCGCACGTCGAGTACGTGCTGCCGGAGGCGAACCCCGAGCTGCGCGGCGACGAGCAGCCCATTACGCGCTGCTATTCGCTCGACGGTGGTGTCCCCGCAGCGCTCGATCGCCTGTTCGCCGATCTCGCGTGGACGGTGCCATACGCGAATCTCGAGCGTGATGTCGAGCTTGCGTCAGAGCGAATCGAGCTCGCGATGCGTGCGGCGCGAATCGAGCAAGCCGGCAGCGAAATCGAAGCGCTGGTCCCGATCTTCTTCCGCAACAAGGGCGCGTACGTCATTGCCCGCATGAAGAACGGCTCCGAATGGCTGCCGCTCGTGCTCCCCCTTCTCCACGGCCCGGAAGGCATCGCGATCGACGCGGTGCTCACCACCTCCGACGAAGTCAGCATCGTGTTCGGCTTCAGCTGGTCGTATTTCTTCGTGGAGGCCGAGCGCCCGCGCGCCGTCGTCGAGTTTCTCGCGTCGATCATGCCGCTCAAACGAATAGACGAGCTGTACAACGCGATCGGCTTCAACAAGCACGGGAAGACGGAACTCTACCGCAGCCTCGTCGCGCACATGGCTCGCCCGGACGCGCGCTTCGACTTCGCGGAGGGGGACGAGGGGCTCGTGATGAGCGTGTTTACACTCGCGTCGCTCAACGTGGTGTTCAAGATCATCAAGGATCGCTTCGGGCATCCGAAGCGCATCACGCGCACCGGCGTGCTCGGCAAATATCATCTCGTCTTCGTGCGCGATCGCGTAGGCCGACTCGCCGACGCGCAGGAATTCGAGCACCTCGCTTTCCCGCGCCGCCTCTTCTCGGACGCCCTTCTCGCACATCTCCTCCAGGTCGCACCATCGATCGTGAAGGTGGAGGGCGAGTCGGTGATCATCGCGCACCTGTACACCGAGCGCCGAGTGACGCCGCTCAACGTCTTTCTGCGCGACGCCACACCCGAGGCGGCAGCGGACGCCATTCTCGGCTACGGTGCTGCGATCAAGGATCTCGCCGCCGCGAACATCTTCACCGGAGACATGCTGCTCAAGAACTTCGGCGTCAGCCGGCACGGACGCGTGATCTTCTACGACTACGATGAGCTTTGCCTGCTCACCGAGTGCAACATCCGCGCGCTCCCGCAGCCGCGGACGGAGGAAGAAGAGATGGCGGCCGAGCCGTGGTACTATGTCGGCGAGCTCGACGTCTTTCCGGAGGAATTCGCGGCGTTCCTCGTGCCGCCCGCACCGCTCCGCCAGACGTTTCTCGATGCGCACGCCGACCTGCTGACGGTGGAGTACTGGCGCGGCATGCAGCAACGGCAGAAGGCCGGCGAGGTGGTGGACGTCTTCCCCTATGCCGCGAGCCGGCGGCTGGCGCGCACGTGAGCGCCGATACCCGGAAGTTCGATACCATAGTAGTGGGACTCGGCGCGATGGGGAGTGCCGCGCTCTACCATCTCGCGTCACGAGGAGTACGGGCGCTCGGCATCGACAGGTTCGCTCCACCGCACAGTCACGGCTCCACGCACGGGCGCACGCGCATCATCCGCGAGGCGTATTACGAGCATCCGAGCTACGTACCAATCGTGCAACGCGCCTACGAGCTGTGGGCAGAGCTCGAACGAAAGGCCGGTCAGCCGCTCTTCGTACAAACCGGCGGTCTCATGATCGGGCCGCCCGAAGGACTGCTCTTTGCTGGGGCGCTTCGCAGCGCGAAGGAGCATGGCCTCGAGCACACGATCCTGAGCCCGGCCGAGGTGCACGCGCGTTACCCGGGATTTGTGGTGCCGGAGGTCTCGCTGGCGCTGCTCGAGCCGCGCGCGGGGCTGCTTTTTCCGGAGAAGTGCGTGGAATCGCATCTTGCCCTCGCCGAGCGTGCGGGGGCGACGATACGCACCGGTGTGATGGTGAACGCATGGGACGCCGATGCAGGAGTACGTGTGGCGACCGATGCGGGCGACTTCCGCGCCGACTCGCTCATCCTGGCCGCGGGGCCCTGGCTTCCGAGCCTCGTTCCCGATCTCGACCTTCCCCTCGAGATCGAGCGCCAGCTCTTTCACTGGTTCGCGCCCGCATCGCATCCGGAGTGGTACGACGCCGCGCATTCGCCAATCTCGCTCATCGAGTACGCCGACGACCGCTACTTCGCGACCTTTCCCGACGTGGGCCACGGCGTGAAGGCGGGAATCCATCACGAGGGCGCGGCGATCGACATCGATGCCGCTCGCGAGCCCGCGACCGCCGCGGAGGGTCGAGAGATGCTCGCCCTCCTCGCGCGCTACTTGCCGCAGGCGGCCGGCAGGATTCTCGATCGCGCGACGTGCGTCTACACGAACACCCCCGATCACGACTTTCTGCTCGACACACATCCGGCGCATCCGAATGTGATCATTGCGAGCCCGTGCTCGGGACACGGCTTCAAGTTCTCGAGCGCAATTGGCGAAATCCTCGCCGATCTGCTGCTCACCGGGGAGACGAGCTTCGATTTGACCCCGTTCGCGCTCTCCCGCCTCGTGCCACGTGGCTAGTGCTGGTGCGGCGCCGGCGCAGGGTGGAGCAGGGAATCGACCGCCGCCCTGGTCTTCGCATCGTGCAGCGAGCCAACCGCAGCGATGAGTGGCGGATCGCGGAGCTCGGCAGGCAGCCGGCGCACCGCGCGGAGCGTCCAGTCGCGCACGTAGGGGCGCGTGTCGTCGAGCGCGCGCACGAGCAGTGCGAGCGCAGATGAGTCGCCCCGCGCCGAGAGAATCGCGAGCGTGTTCGCCGCGCTCGGCGTCTCGCCGCGCAGGGAATCGACCACTGGCGTGTATTTCGGGTCGCCCACCCGCGCGACGGCGTCCAGCGCCGCGTTCCGCACCACGTCGCGATACGAGCTTGCCGCGAGCCCGCGCTCGATCCACCTGTCGCGATTCGCGCTGTCGGCGAGGATGAGCGGCCGAATCGCGGCGGCCTCCACGGCGTAGCTCGTGTCGCTCCACGCCGAGCGCACCGCGTCGAGCGCGTCAGCGCCGCCGAGCCGCCCGAGCCCCGCGACCGCGAAGGCGCGCACCTGCGCGGAGCTGTCGCGCCGCGCGACGGTGAGTGCCGGTAGCGCGATCGCGGCGGGAAAGCCGGAGAGCGCCGTCACCGCGTGTTCGCGCGTGAGAAAATAGTCGGCACTCGTCGCCGCGGTTGCGATCGCCCTGGCGGCATCGGGATCATCCGGATGCCGCGAAAGCTCCCCGATCGCCCACCAGCGATTCCAGAGATCCGGATCGCGCGTGAGCTGGGTTGCGAGCCACGACACCGGCTGCGGAAAGTCCAGTGCCTTCACGATCGTATTCCCCACGTCGAACACGACCATGGTGGGCGCGCCGGGGAGCGAGTCGATGACGATCGTCTGGTCGCGCGCGTCGAGCAGTGCGCGTCGCTCCACGTCTCCTGTGGTCGTACCCACGAGCACGACGACCGGCGCGTGAAACACGGGCGCCATGGGCGGCCACGCCGAATCTGTCTCGAGTGTATCAGACTGCGTCTGCTGCACTCGCAGCGAGAGCGAATGCTTCGTCGAATCGTACGATGCGTGCACCGCGAAGCGCGGATACCCTGGCCGGTACATCCATTCGGCCCAGAACTGCGCGAGATTTTCCCCCGTCGCATCGAGCACCGCCTGGCGGACATCTTCCGTGACGGCACTCCCGAACTGGTGTCGGGTCAGGAATAAATGGATCGATGCCCAGAAGCGCGCGTCGCCGAGGCGGCGGCGGAGCATGCGGAGGACGAGCGCGCCCTTCGGATAGATGTTGTTCGACCCGTCGGCGACCAGTGGCATCGAGCGATTGGCATCGATGGCGATGAACTGTCGGTATTCATCGAGGTAGAAGTCGTCGCTCGCGTGTCGTCCGAGCTTCGCTTCCCAGTACGCGCCGTTCATGAACTCGGCGAACCCCTCGTTGAGCCAGAGGTGCGACCAGTTCTCGGTGGTCTCGTCGTCGCCGAACCATTGGTGGGCGAGCTCGTGCGGGATGAGCAGCCAGTGATACCACGGGCGATCCGCATACGCGCGTTTGTCCGGGAGCCAGTCGACGAGCTCCGTCGCGCTCACCATCTCCTCGCCGCCGAAGAAGTCGGCGACCGTCTCCTGGGCATACTTGGCCCACGGATATCTCACGCCCGTGAGCTTCGTATACGTCTCGATGATGTCGGGGGTGAAGCCGAAGAGTGCTCGTGCGAGAGCGCGGTCCTCGTGATACACGTAGTAGTCCACCGGCATCCTGCGCCACTCATCGTGGATCTTCGCGTACGGCGCGATGGCGAGTGAGATCAGGTACGTCGCCGACGGTTGTTCCTGACTCCAGTGGGTGGTGCGCGAGCCATTCCCGTTGCGGGTGTCGCTCACGAGTCGGCCGTTCGAGACGACCGTCATACGCGCGGGAACGGTCGCGATCAGCTCCCACGTCTCCTTGTCATTGGGAAATTCGTAGGTGGGGAACCAGGCGCTGTTCCCGCGTGTCTCGCCCATGCTCCAGAGCTGCTGCGGACGGTGCGGCCGGCCGTCGGCGTAGATGAAAGTGAGGCCGCGTCCGTTGGTGATTCGCGCGTGGTAGTCGAGGGAGAAGCGCGCGCTGTCTCCGAAGCGGAGAGCTTTTGCGAAGTGGACGATGAGCGTGTCGCCGACGTGCACGGTCCGCAGCGCGTGCCCCGCTGCGTCGGTGGCCTTCGCGATCGTGATCCCGGCGGATGCATCGAGGACGACGGAGTCCAGCCCCGCGCGCCTGGCCGCGAGCGTAGTGAGCACCCGCCCATTCAGGGAGGCCGAGTCCCAGCTGATGTCGCGCAGCTCGATGCGCTGATGCAGCAGATCGAAGTCGTGCGATCGCGTCTCCACGTTTCCGGAAACCCATGTGGCCGGCAGCTGCGCGCGCGCGAGCGACGCGGAAGCGATGAGGGCGAGGCAGAGTGCTGCAAAGCGCATGGTACGGGGGCGATGAGGGCGAGGCGTGCGGGCGGGCGCTGGAATCTTC
>JBBSEY010000198.1:0-5096 GCA_038239265.1 Gemmatimonadales bacterium
CGGCACCGGATCAGGGTGGGCCGCGGCGGATCACCCGGATTGGTCGCAGCTCGACTTCAAAGCGGTGAGCGATCGCGCGATCGAAAAAGCGAAGCTCTCGCGCACTCCGGTGGCCGTCGAGCCGGGTCGCTACACCGTGATTTTCGAGCCGCAAGCGGTGGGAGATCTGGTGCAGCTCATCGGAAATTATTCCGATGCTCGCTCTGCAGATGAAGGTCGCAGCCCGTTTGTGAAGACCGGCGGTGGTAACAAAGTCGGGGAGAAGATCGTCGATGAGCGAGTGACGATCGTAGCTGATCCGCAGGATCCGCAGCTGATGTCGCAGCCGTTCGATGGAGATGGACTCGCACTGAATCGGCAGCTCTTCATTGAGAATGGTGTGCTGAAGCAGTTATTCTACAGTCGGTTCTGGGCGAAGAAGCAGGGCAAGGTTGCGACGGGTCAACCGGCTTCGATCAAGATGATGGGCGGGTCAACATCGATAGAAGAGATGATCAAGAGCACCGAGCGCGGTATCCTCGTGACGAGACTTTGGTACTTGAGAGAAGTCGATCCGCGAACGATCCTCTATACGGGACTCACGCGCGATGGTACGTTCCTGATTGAGAATGGCAAGCTGACAAAGGCGGTTCGCAACTTTCGCTTCAATGATTCACCGTTGTTCATGTTGAATAACCTCGAGATGCTCGGACCATCAGTACGACTCGCCGGTACGGAGCAGGGTGGCGATATCGTGATGCCGACCATCAAGGTGAAGGACTTCAACTTCACGAGCCTCTCGGAGGCCGTGTAGAGATACGACGGTTTTTTCACGTCGTATCGCCCCACCGATCCACCGGGGGATCGGACGGGCTGTTTTCACTCCGGATCAATGGAGAATGACTCATGGCTACCAAGAAAAAGAAGTCCGCGACGAAGAAGAAGTCCGCCACGAAGAAGAAGGCCACGAAGAAGGCGGCAAAGAAGAGGAAGTAGCTTCGACGTTGTGACATAGTAGAAAGAGAGGCCGGCGGAGATCGCCGGCCTTTTCTTCATCTACGGACTTCGATGCTCCCGGATGCACGATGCGCCGGCAGAGATCCGCCGGCGCACTGTTTCTCTCTCGGATCCTCCGCCGAGTGTCAGGCAGCGCGCGGCGCGCGCACCCGCTCGCGCTCTTCTTCGCCCTCGGGCGCCGGACCCCAGACATACGCGAACACGGCGGGGGTCGGTTCGTCGCGATTCCCGCGCGAGATCACGATCCCAACGGGCTCGGTTTCTTCTGACAAATAGCCGTTCGGCATGGGCGCGTTCCTTTGGTAGGGCGAGTGTAAAAAAGCCCCCGTAACGGTCGGGGGCCGCACGCTACCAAAGCACCGTCCATGCCCTTTGTGCCCGGCGGATTCGTTTGTCGTAACCCATTGTCTCTGCTGGGTTTGCAATTCGCACACTTCGTTCTCGCATCCCCCCGGACTCGAAATGACACGTCTCGGGGACGGTGATCCGTGTCGAAATGCTACGCGACCGCCTTCCGGGCAAAGAACGTCTCGTTGCTCGAAGATCCCTCCACTACGGTCTGCCATCCATAGTAGGAAGCCTCGAGCTCCTCGAGCGGAACCAGCCTCACGCCCTCGGAATACGTCTCCACCACGTGGACTCCGCCGTCCTTCGTCGCCGCCTGCAGAATCGAGAGCGCTTTCTGCCGCTGCGCCGGCGTCAGCTCCATCAGCGCCGCCGCCGCGCACACCACGGCGCTGATCGGAAAGTCCGGCTCCCACTCGGCGAGATCGCTCACCACTCCACGGATCCGCCCCGTGAGCCCGACTCCGGCGGCTGCATCGATCACTCGCTCGATCACATCCTCGGTGGGATCGAGCGTCGTCACGTCGCAACCGTTCGCCGCGAGATAGAGCGAACGCCCCTCCTCGAGCGCCCCCGCGACGAGCACATGCCCCTCGTGCGCCGCCGCCGCCGTCCGCGCGATCGCACAGTCCGCGCGCATCCCCCACCGCTCCGGTTTCTTGAACTCCGCGAGCGCCTTCACTCGGCGCTTGCGCCAGGTGGCGAACGTCGCGAGGCGCAGTCGTGCGCGGATGATGCGGTCCACCTCTTCGCACAACAGCAGCTCGGTGAGCGCCAGCTGCTGCTGCGCCTCGAGCGATGCGACCGCCTCATCCCCAATCCCCAGGATGATGCGGCGCGGCACCGATTCCTTGTAGTTCTCGATTTCCCGCTCGACGAACAGCTCGTATTCGTGCTGTAGTGAGCGTGGACGATAGGCCATGGGTCAGCTGGGTGGAGTCAGCAGTAAGCTAGATGACTCGTGATGCGTTGCAACCCCATCACGCAGGCTCGACGTGCACCAGCACCTCGGCGACGCCGAGCTCCTTTGCGATTTTTTCCTCGACGGTGTCGGCGATGTGGTGCGCCTGCTCGACCGTCGTCGTCCCGTCCACACCGATCGTGACCTCGGCGAAGAGCACGTCGGATGAAATCGCGCGCGAGCGAACCATGCGCACGTCGACCACGTGCGGAATGGCGCCGACCACGCGCCGGAGGAGTCCCGCATCCACCCCCCGCTCGTCGACGAGCACCGGCACGGTATGGCGCACGATCTGATAGCCGTTCCAGGCAATGAGCAGGGCGACGCCGATCGCGAGAAGCGCGTCGACCGCGCCGTAGCCGCGGCGCGCGAGCACGAGCGAGGCGAAGGCGGCCGCGGTGACGTAGATGTCGCTCCGCGTGTGTGCGGCATCGGCGAGGAGGAAGTCGCTGTTCAGCTGACACGCGCGCCGCCGCTCGTACCACACCACTCCGACATTCACGAACATCGTCGCCGCGATGAGCGACAGCTCGGTGAGCGACGGATAGACAGGGTGCTCGCTCACGATCAGATGGCGCACCCCCTCGCGCAGCAGCTCGAAGCACGAGATCGAGAGAAAGCCGACGATGGCGAGCGCGCCGAGCGTCTCGAACTTCTGGTGGCCGTAGGGATGGTCCTCGTCGGGCTCCTGCGACGCGACCCGCACGAGCGCGATGCCGACGATGTTGTTGACGACGTCCAGCCCGGACTCGAGCGACGCGCCGAGTACCGATAGCGCGTTCGTGCGGATGCCGACGATGACCTTGACGGCGGCGACGATGGCATTGAGCACGAGGATGAGGATGAGCGTGTTGCGGACGGCGGGCTCACGGCTTGTGCTCATCGCATAAGGATGTCCCATCCGGCAGGACGCGGGCAATGCCGCGTGCTCGCCGGATGCGACACGGGGCAATAGTATTCTCCATGCCCGAGCTACCCGAAGTCGAAGCCGCGCGCAAAGAGCTCGCGAAGGCCGCGGAAGGGAAGACGATCGCGCGGCTGCGGTTGATCCATCCGTCGCTCGCCAAACGCATCACCCCCGGACGCCTTCGCGGCCTCAAGGGGAAGCGCATCGTCAAGGTCGAGCGGAGGGGAAAACACCAGCTCGTGCATCTCGACGACGGCCGCACGATAGCGATCCACTTTCGGATGAACGGCGACTGGGACATCGGCAAGGTCGCCGACGAGGAGCCGCGCTTCACCCGCGCGCAGCTCGAGCTCGCCGACGGCACGCGCGTCTCGCTCACGGACATGCGCGCGCTCTCGACGGTCGAGCTGTTCGACGAGGGGGATGGCGATCCGGAGATCGGCCCCGAGCCATCGGACAGTGCGTTCAACGCCGACTACCTCGGTGTCGCTCTCAAACGAAGGAGCGGCGCGATCAAGCCGGCGCTGCTCGATCAGAAGATGATCGCGGGGATCGGAAATATTTATGCGGCCGAGGCGTTGTGGGTGGCGAAAATCAGCCCGAAGGCAAAGGCGGCGTCGCTGAGCGCGCACCGGCGCGACAAGCTCGTCGCGGCGATTCGCGAGGTGCTCGCGGATGCGCCGGCGGGGCGATATCAGGACGAACGCGAGAGCTCACGGTGGAACGTGTACGACCGCGAGGGGGAGAAGTGCCCGCGCTGCGGCGCGACGATCAAGCGGATCGCGCAGGCGGGGCGATCCACGTTCTACTGTCCTGTGGATCAGAAGAGCTGAGAGGCTAGTCGAGCGCCTCGAGTAGCGCTCCCTTGATGTACCCGCTCTCTGGAATCGTCAGCACCTCCGGATGATCCAGCGGCTGTCCGCGGAATTCGCGCAGCGCGATTCGTCGTCCGCTGTCGGCGGCGGCATCGCGGAGCATCTCGCGGAAGAGCGACGCGGAGAGATGAAAGCTGCAGCTCGCGGTGAAGAGCATGCCGCCTGGTGAAAGCAGCTGCATCGCGCGCAGGTTGATCTCCTTGTAGCCCCGGATCGCGGCGTCGAGGGAGTGGCGCGTCTTCGCGAAGGCGGGCGGGTCGAGCACGATCGTGTCGTAGTGTGCACCCGCATGCTGCTCGGCGCGGAGAAACTCGAAGGCGTCGGTCTGTATCGTCTGGATGTTCGTGAATCCATTTCGCTCGGCGTTCGCGCGCGCGCGTGCGAGCGCGGGGCCGGAGGAGTCGAGTGCGGTGACGTTCGTGGCGTTGCGAGCGAGGTGGAGCGCGAAGGAGCCGTGATACGCGAAGCAGTCGAGCGCGCGCCCTCGGGCGACGGTGCCGGCGAGCACGCGATTCTCGCGCTGGTCCAGGAAGGCGCCGGTCTTCTGCCCGTCCCAAGGCGCGGCGAGGTAGCGGATGCCGTGCTCGCGCACTTCGATCTCGCGTGGGACATCGCCGTGCAGCACGTCGGTGGCGCGGCCGAGGCCTTCCTTGGTGCGGACGGCGGTGTCGTTGCGGGCGAGGATGCCGTCGGGGGAGAGAAGCTCGACGAGTGCGTCGACGATCGGTGTGCGAAAGGCTTCGAGTCCCGCGCTCAGGATTTGGACGACGAGCCATCGATCGTAGCGGTCGACGATGAGCGATGGGAGACCGTCGGCCTCGCCATGTACGACGCGGTAGGCGTTGGTGTGGGTGGTGAGTGGGGCGCGGCGTGCGAGCGCGGTTGCAAGGCGGCTGCGCCACCATGCGAAGTCGAGAGGCGCGGAGGCATCGCGGTCGAGGAGGCGGAGGGCGATCTCGGACTGTGGACTATAGAGGGCGACGCCGAGTTTTCGGCTGCCGCGATCGGTGAC
>JBBSEY010000199.1:0-4948 GCA_038239265.1 Gemmatimonadales bacterium
AGCGATCTGCAGATTCGGTTCGCCGCGCTTCCATCGCTGCCACACGCTCTCAAGCTCACTCGCTGAGAACTGATGATTCACCCGTCTCATACGCTCCTCCGGTGAAGGTGCAATGTGTTGCATTCACCGGTTGAGATCACCCTATACCACAAAAACGGACTGACTGCACGGACAAAAACTGATGGCTCCTTGTTGTGACGGGGATTATTTCAGCAGGCGGAGCCATCCGTTTTTTTCCGTGTAGTCCATCCGTTTTTGTAGTCGTTCCACGCTGTCGCCTTACTCTCCCTCCGGAACAAGTCTGCGGTACTGGGTACATACATTTCCGCGATCCCCAGTGCATCTTCATGATTGCGTCATGGACGAGGGTCGCACGGCCTCCCGACATGGTCGTCTCTCCCCCTCAAGAGGTGTGCATGCGCCGGATCGTTTCGCTCTTGCTCGTGCTCGCGTCACCGCCCCTCGTCGCCCAGTCGAGTGACCGTCCATGTCCGTCCGGGGCCGCGCTCACGGCGAGCGTTCCCGTCCCCGCCATCGCGGGCGCGATGCCCGGAATGTCGATACCCGCTCCGACTCCCTCGTCCGCCGTCGAGATCGACAGCGCGCGACACGAGATCCGCATCGTGGCCGGCCCTTTTCGCATCGCGCCCATGGCTCACGACGCCGATGAGATGATGATGATGGACACGCCCGTGCTGCGTGTCGCCTGGCCCGCAACCGGCTGGGTGAACGGCTACAGCGTGCAGCTCTGCGACGGCGACGCTGCCGGCGGGAAGGGACTCGCGCATGAAATGGTGCACCACATCGGCCTCGCGAACTACAGCCGCCGCGAGCTGCTCTACCCCATGGTCGAGCGACTCATGGCCGCGGGGAAGGAAACTCCGCGCGTCTCGCTCCCTGGCAACGTCGGCGTGCCCCTCTCGCGCGGCGACACTCTGGGCCTGTACTCTGCGTTCCACTCGGTCAACGGTCACACCATCGAGCGCGCGTTCGTGATCGTGACGCTGCCGTGGATCGCCGCTGGCCATGCGCACCCCATTGCCGTGATGCCCTTCTTCGCCGATGCCAACAGCGTCGTCGGCGGCACCTCCGCCTGGGATCTCCGCCCCGGCCGCTCCGAGAAGAGCTCCGAGTTCACGATGCCGCTCGGTGGCTCGCTCCTCGCACTCGGCGGCCACGTGCACGACTACGCGAAGTCCGTGCGACTCGAGGATGCCGAGAACGGAAAGGTGCTGGTGAAGCTCGGCACGAAGCTCACCGCTGACGGCCACCTGATCTCCCTCGGGAAGCGCGTGTTCGGCTTTCACGAGGAGGGACTGCCGCTCGTGGCGGGACATCGCTATCGCATCGTCGCCGTGTACGACAATCCCACCGGGCAAACGCTCAAGCAGGGCGGGATGGCCTCGATGGCCGGCGCGTTCGTTCCGGACGATGTGGCCGAGTGGCCTACGCTCGACCCGACGAATGCGGATGTGCGGCGCGACATCGCGAGCGTGGGTGCGCACGACATGGTGCAGTGATCATCGCGACGCGCGGGTGAGCAGGGATGCAAAACGGGGACGCCGACTGGGCGTCCCCGTTGTTTTCTCTTGAATTCAAGAGAATTCGATCAGGCTTCCTTCTTCTGCCGCTTGGCGGAGATCTCGAGAAGTGGCGGCGTGCCGTTGAGCACGCACGATTCGGTGATCTTCACTTCGGTGATGTCATCGCGGCTCGGGAGGTCGAACATGACGTCCGTCATGAGCTCCTCGAGGATCGCGCGCAGGCCGCGCGCGCCAGTGCCGCGCTTGAGCGCGCGCTGGGCGACGCCGCGAAGCGCTGCCTCGTCGAAGGTGATCTTCACCTCTTCGAGCTCGAAGAGCTTCGTGTATTGTTTGGTGAGCGCGTTCTTGGGCTCCTTGAGGATGCGCACGAGCGAATCCGCATCGAGCGCCTCGAGGGCGACGGTGACCGGAAGGCGTCCCACCAGCTCGGGGATGAGCCCGTAGCGGAGGAGATCGTCGGGCTCGACGTCGGCGAATGGGTTCTTCGCGAGGTCGGTCGCCTTGCCGTTCGCCAGCTCTTCCTTCGTGAAGCCGATCTGTCGCCGACCCGTGCGCGCCTCGATGATCTTCTCGAGGCCGTCGAAGGCGCCTCCGCAGATGAAGAGGATGTCCTTCGTGTTGATCTGGATGTATTCCTGCTGCGGGTGCTTGCGCCCGCCCTGCGGCGGAACCGAGGCAACGGTGCCCTCGAGGATCTTGAGGAGCGCCTGCTGCACCCCTTCGCCGGACACATCGCGCGTAATGCTCGGGTTCTCGCTCTTGCGCGCGATCTTGTCGATCTCGTCGATGTAGACGATCCCGCGCTCGCATTCGGCCACATTGAACTCGCCGGCCTGGAGCAGCCGCACGAGAATGTTCTCGACATCCTCACCGACGTAGCCCGCTTCGGTGAGCGTGGTGGCGTCGGCGATGGTGAAAGGGACGTCGAGGATGCGCGCGAGCGTCTGGGCCAGAAGCGTCTTGCCGACGCCGGTGGGACCCATGAGGAGAATGTTCGACTTGTCGAGCTCGACGTCGTCGTCGCGCCCCGTCGTGCAGTTGATGCGCTTGTAGTGATTATAGACGGCGACCGCGAGCGCCTTCTTCGCGCGCTCCTGGCCGATCACGTACTGGTCCAGCACATCCTTGATCTCTTGCGGAGTGGGAACCTGAGTGATCGCCTCCGCAACCTCTCTCTCCTCATCCTCTGCGAGTATCTCGTTGCAGAGGGAGATGCACTCGTTGCAGATATAGACCGAAGGGCCCGAGATGAACTTCCGCACGGAGTCCTTGGACTTGCCGCAGAAAGAACAACGCAGGTGTTTATCGTGACTCATTGGCATCCGCGAAGCGAGAAAAAGCGAGTGATTCGGGCGCCTGGGTGAGAGCATGGCGCGGGGAGGCGCTATTAGTTAACACGCCCCCCGCGAGTGGGTCAACGACTTGACAGCCTTGTGAATGATTTCACAAGACCGCCTTCTTCTCCGTGGCAACAAGTGCTCGTTCCTGCGCGATCACCGCGTCGATGATCCCGTATTCCTTCGCTTCCTCGGCGCTCATGAAGCGGTCGCGATCGATGTCGCGCTCGATCTGTTCCACCGCGCGACCCGTGTGCTTCGCCATCAGCTCGTTCATCTTCGCGCGAAGATAGAGAATCTCACGCGCCTGAATCTCGATGTCGGCCGCCGTGCCCTGCGCGCCGCCCGAGGGCTGGTGAATCATGATGCGCGCATGCGGGAGCGCCATGCGCTTCCCCGGTCCGCCCGCCGCGAGCAGGAACGCACCCATGCTCGCCGCCATTCCCATGCAGATCGTGCGGATCGGTGCGTTCAGGAATTGCATCGTGTCGTAGATCGCCATCCCCGCACTGACGCTGCCGCCCGGGGAGTTGATGTAGATGTTGATGTCGCGCTCGGGGTTGTCCGCATCGAGGAAGAGCAGCTGGGCAATGATGATGTTGGCGACATCATCGTTGATCGGCGTGCCGAGGAAAATGATGCGGTCCATGAGGAGCCGCGAGAAGATGTCGTACGTGCGCTCGCCGCGGCTAGACCGCTCGATGACGTACGGGGGATAGATGGACATCTGCGTTTCCCGTTCTTTGAGAAATGGGGGCGTCGGTCCGGGCGCTCCGGAGCTACGCGTGCTCTATCAGGTTCTTCTCACTCAGCCAGGCGAACACCTTGTCCTCGGTGATGCTCCGCTCGAGCTCCTTGAGTCGCCCGGCCTTCTGCAGCGACGCGTAGACCTGTCCAGGCTCCGCGCCGCGCTTCTTTGCCACGTCCGCCACACGCTCATCGATGTCGGCTTCGGTGGCCGCGAGTCCTTCGCGCGCGGCGATCGTCTCGATCACGAGATCGCGACGAACCTGCCGCACGGCCATGGGACGAAATTCGGAGCCGAACTTCTCACGCTCGGTCTCGGGAATCTGGTACGCCTCGCCGTACGCCTGCACCAGCTGATTCACCCAGCTCGGCGGAACGTCGAACGGATTCGCCGCGAGCAGCTCGTCGATGAGCTTCTGGCGCACTTCCGAATCCGCCTCGTGCTCCGCGTGTTTCGTGAGATCCTCGCGCACGGTGGAGTGCAACGCCTCGAGCGAATCGAAGTCGCCGACCTCGCGCGCGAACGCGTCGTCGAGATCGGGAAGCGATTTGCGCTTCACGTCCGTAACGGTGACGCGCACTTTCTTCGTCTTGCCGCGCTGCGCCTCGTCGGGAAAGTCCTCGGGCCACTTCACGGGACGCTCCGTCGACTCGCCCGGCTTCGTCTCCATGATGAGCTCCTCGATTCCCGGGATCGCCTGCTCGCCACCGAGGACGAGACGATACTCGCGTCCCTCGGGCATCGAGCCGTCGTCTTCGGCGGTCGCGAGCTGCACGACTACCTGGTCGCCGGGCTGCGGGCGGTCGGTGACAGGTGACCACGTCGCGCGCTGCTCGCGCAGCGTCTCGACCTGCTCCCGAAGCTGCTCCTCGCTCACCGGCTTCGCGGTGCGAGTGACCTTGAAGCCAGAGGTGTGCGGCAGCTCGATCGACGGGCGGATCTCGAGGTGCAGCTGGAAGGTCAGCGGCTGGCCGTCTTCGGCCTTGAGATCGTGAATGTGCGGCTGAGTCGCGAGGTCGAGCTTCTCGCGATCGATCACTTCCTTGAACGCCGCCTGCACGAGCCCTTCGATGGCTTCCTGGCGGATGGCCGCGGCAAACTTCTTCCGCACCATGCCGGCCGGCGCCTTGCCGGGACGAAAGCCGGGGAGGCGCACCTGGCTCGCGTACCGCTTGGCCGCGCGATCCTCCGCCTCCTCGACTTCGGGGAGCGGAACGGAGACCTCGAGCAGGCGCTCGAGCCCTTCGGTTTTCACCGGAGTGATGTCTATCTGCATGGCCGGAAAGATAACGCCTTCCCAGGCGCGCAATGCCCTAGCT
>JBBSEY010000200.1:0-4937 GCA_038239265.1 Gemmatimonadales bacterium
AGCCTCGTTGAGCAGGGTGGGAGTGAACGTCGTGGTGTACGTTGCCTTCGCCAGTTGCAGCAGCCCTGGGGCGGGATTGATCTGACCCTTCGCAATTCCGAAATTGGTATTCGTCAGGGAGCCGTTGCCGTTGTACCGAAATCCCGGCAGCGGGTACATTAGTGGGTGACCTTCACGCTGCTCCTCGCCATCCTGCATCTTTCAGGCAGATCGTCGCTGAGTGGAGTCGTGCGCTCCGCGGACTCGACGTCGGCGCCCATCGTCTCGGCGCTGATCGAGGTCACGAGCACGGGCAGCGCTGACTCGTCGCTCCGGATCATCACGGATTCGCTCGGCCGCTACCAATCGCCCGAGCTCGCGACGGGCACGTATCACCTGCGCGTGAGCCGCATCGGCTTCGACGCACGCGAGCTCGACGTGCTCGTCGCGTCTGTACCGCGCGTCGTCGTCGACATCATACTCGTCCCGCGTCCGCAGCTGCTCAGCGAGCTACTGGTTCGCGCCGGGGTGCGGCTGGACAGTGCGCAGCGGAAGCGTACCCGCCCGCTCGACGTCAATGGTCTGGAGTCGACGACGCTCTCAGGGGAGTCGTTTCGGAGTGATCCCGCGCTCGCGGATGCCGACGCGCTGCACAGTCTTTCCTCGCGCGGACTCGCGGTCACGCGCGATGAGGTGCCGACGTCGATACACGTGCGCGGTGGCAGCGCCTCCGAAACCGGTGTCTCGATCGATGGGATCCCCGTGTTCAATCCCTACCACGCGATGGGCACGCTCACGGCGCTCAACCCGGACGTGATTGCGAGCGCGTCGCTCGATCGGGGCGCTCCGAGTGCGGCGGTGGGGGGCGCCACGGCGAGCACGATCGGACTCACGACGACGCCGGGCAACGGGGAGCGCTTCGAGACGCGGGGCGCCTTCAGCTCGCGCGCGCTGCGTGAGGCGGTGAGCGGCCCGCTTCCGGTGCGAAGCGGCGCATTCCTCGTCGCCGCTCGCCGAAGTCTCGATGCGTCGCTCTCGGATGCACCGACCAGTGGTGCGCAGTTCGGCGATCTGTTCGCAAAGGTCACGATGCCGGTAGGCGGCGGTGAGCTCGAGGCGTTCGCATTTCACAGCCGCGACCAGCTCTCCTTCGCAGCGGCGTCCGACCATTCGTTCAGTGTAGGCGACCGAGGCGCCGTGCCGGATCGCGAGCACGATGATGCGGTGGCGCCGCCACCGCAGTTCCTCGTCAACGCTCTCGGGTGGAATACCGGCACCGACGCGCTTCGCTGGCATTCGGATGGCGATACGCGGTGGGATGTGCGGGCGTGGCGCACGCGCTTCGATGCGGACTTCGCCTGGGCGGGAACCACGCAGCTCAATAACAGTCTCACCGATCTCGGCGCGGCAACCAGTGCCGCGTGGAGGTGGCGCGGTGTGCAACTCGAGAGCGGTGTGAGCGCCGATCGATACGATGTGAGCTATCACGTGAGCGAGTCGACGACTCCCGGCGGCTTCCCGCTCGCGTTGGCCGGCTCCCCCATGCTCGTCTCCGCCTTCGGTGAGGCGCGGTGGAATGTCGCGACGCGGTGGGCCTTCGCCGCGGGGGTACGCGACGCGCTCGTCGCACCCGCACGCACGGGACTCGAACCGCGACTTGCCGCTCGCTTCTCGCCGAGTGGCGTGCTGTCGTTCGGGGTGGGCTACGCGAGACTGCATCAGTACGTGCAATCGCTCCGGAACGAGGAATCCCTCTTCGATGCGGTGGCGGGGATCTCGCTCCCGGTGGTTGCCGGCTCGACATTCAACGGCGCGGTCGTGCCTGCGGCGCAGGCCGATCAGCTGACGGCGACGGCCGACGCGCAGCTCTCGCGCACGCTGACGCTCAGCGCGAACGCGTACGCCCGCAACGTCACCGGGCTCGTGCTCGTCGCGCCCGTGACCGGAGAGCCGTACGCGACTACGGCCTTCGCGGTCGGTGGCGCGCGCGCGCGGGGGCTCTCGCTCGTCCTCTCGCGAGAGGGAGAGAAAATTTCGGGGGACATCGGCTATTCGCTGTCGAAGGTGACGCAGCGTGCAGACGGGCTGACCTATACGCCGTCGTACGGCGTGTCGCACTCACTGTCGGCGGGAGTCGGCTTTCGGGTGCAGTCGAGCACCGTGCTGCGCGTGGCGATGTCGCTGCACGGCGGCGCGCCGACCAGCCTCGTCGCCGATCAGGTCGAGTGGACGCCGTACACCGCGTCGGCGGGGGACGGGGATCTCGGCGGCTCCCCCGGGCGCATAACGGGAGCGCTCGATGGCTCGCGCCTGCCGACGTACGCACGCTTCGACGTAGGGGTGCGTCACGACTGGCGCCTGCGCCTCTTCGGGCGCGAGAGCGAGGTGACGACCAGCACCGCGCTCACCAATCTGTTCAATCGCGGAAATGCGCTCGGCATGCTCGCCGCGCCGGCCGGATCGAGCTCGCTCCTGCTGCTGCCGCGCCGCAGTGCGACCTTCGGCCTCGAGTGGAAGTACTGACCGTCACCACGTGACAGCATCGCCCGCTGTCACAAGCCGAAGCCCTGGTGCGCTCCATCTCCGACGCAAGGCAAGTGCCCGTGCGTTGCGCCGTGCCCTCCCGCACGCCTCGGAGGTTTCCTCGTCGACATGCAACACGCGAACGTGCGGCTCGCAGCACGATCACTGGCGCTCGCACCTTCGAACGTGACTGCGCGCGAATTCGAAGCCGATTTCCGCGCCGCGTTCGCAACGCGCTACGCGGAGCTGTTTCGGGTGATCGATCGCTACATCGGTGACGCATCGCTCGCGTCCGATATCACGCAGGAAACGTTCGTGCGACTGTATCAGAGAGGGAGCATGCCCGACGATCTTCGTGCGTGGCTCGTATCGGTGGCGCTCAATCAGGCGCGTGACGAACAGCGGACGCGATCGCGACGGCTCCGGCTTCTGCGCCGCCGCGCGCCCGAGGAGACGATGTCCGATGCGGCGCCATCGCCGGAAGACCATGTACTCGCTGCCGAGCGGCGGATGCTGGTGCGGCGCGCGCTCGACACGCTCTCGGAGCGAGATCGCGGGTTGCTCCTGCTGCGAGAGGAAGGCTACAGCTATCGCGAGCTCGCCGTGGCGCTGACGATCGTCGAGACGAGTGTAGGAACGCTGCTGGCTCGGGCCAAGTCGGCGTTCAGGAAGGCGTACGAATCGCAGCAGCGGACCTCCTCGAATCGGAGCACGGATGCTGGAGCCTGAA
Organism: Gemmatimonadales bacterium; assembly: GCA_038239265.1. Lineage (GTDB taxonomy): Bacteria > Gemmatimonadota > Gemmatimonadetes > Gemmatimonadales > Gemmatimonadaceae > FEN-1250. The sequence continues at coordinate 3,233 of JBBSEY010000200.1, forward strand.
GAGCAGTTTCCCGATGCGGAGCTGAGTCGAATGCTCGCATCGATCGATCATCCACTGCCGACGCTCCGCGCGAGCGACGTGATCGGGCGCGCGCGCGGCCGTGCGGGACGCCGATCGGCATTCCTTGCAGCCGCAGCGGTGCTCATGGTGGCGAGTGTCGCAACGGCGACGGTGCCTGGATCGTATCTGCGGCGCTATCTGCAGCAGCTGATGACGGGGAGCTCGACCGCGCAACCGGTGCGACAGACGGCTGGTGCGCCAGCGAGTGAGGAGGCGTCGCGAGGAATCGCATTCGCGCCGGGGCCGCAGGTCGATGTCGAATTCAGAGCGGAGCAGACGACTGGCGCGGTGCAAGTGCGCTGGGCGGACGTGGGGACGGTGGTGCTCTCGCAGACGGGATCGAGTGGAAGCGCGCACTACGCGCTGACGCCTGGCGGCGTCATCGTGGACAACGGAGGGTCGACGGCGAGCTACTCGCTGGTTTTCCCTCGCACGATCGAGCGGGCGCTGGTTCGCGTGGCGGGGCGGTTGGTGTTGAGCAAGGATGGAGAAACCGTGTCGTGCGCGGGGACGCGCGATGATACCGGCAGCTGTGTGATCGAGGTTGCCGCCGCGACCGTTGCTCGTAGCTCGGCGGTACGGGGGCACCCGCATCTCATCACGGTTCGCATGGTGGACCAGCCCAATGCGAAGTTCGCCTTTCAGCCGGCGGATATCGTGGCGGAGCGGGGAGATACCGTACGCTTCGTGCAGGGCAGCACGGCGCCGCACAACGTGGCCTTCCGCGCGCGGCCGAAGCAGGCGAAGCTCGGTGCCGCGGCGACTGGTCCTTACGTCGTGACGGTCGGCCAGACGTACGATCTGGCAATCGACCAGCGCTTTCCGGACGGAAAGTACACGTTCGTGTGCGATCCGCATTCGGCGATTGGCATGCAGGGCACACTCGAAGTCAGAACGCCACCGCGATAGTCTTCGAACGGGATAGGCTCTCAGCTAAGCACCCAATCCCTCAGCATCGCGCCGAAGTAGGCGAACGGCCGGGGACGCGTTAAATTGTGTCTCGCTCGGAAGGCACGAACGAGGCAGGGTAGCTCAGCTGGTTAGAGCACGGCACTCATAATGCCGGGGTCGCGGGTTCGAGTCCCGCCCCTGCTATAGTCGAGCCAATCACTTACGGGTGGTTGGCTCGAGTCGTTTGGAGGCGTGGTACCCACAGAGGTACCCAATTCCTTGGCGTTTCCACCCGGTTCTTCAAGACGTTTCGCGCGCGATTCGGCATTCTGGGTGCGTTCGGCATCTTGCTCAGCATCTTGAGTCGAGGCGATCCGCTCCCAGCGGTCGCGCTCGTCGCTGCGAGGCGCGTGGCGGCCGTAGATGGTCGCGACCATCTGGACGTCGGCATGGCCGAGCTGGCGGGCGACCAGCTCGTAGGGCGCCCCCGCCCGGACCGCACGGACGGCGTAGAAGTGCTGAGCGTCGTGCAGACGATGATGAGGCAGGCCAAGTGCGACTAGCTGTGATTACCGGATACGTTGTTTCGCGGTTGGGGGTGTTCGCTCGGTCGTAGCGGCAACAAGCTGGGGTTGTCTAGGTGTTGTTGATCAAGACGTTGTTCACAGTGTAGCGAGCTTTTGCTGAGGGGTCGCCCCATGGATTCCCATGTGGGGCCGCGCGGTGTTGTAATAGCCAAGATAGTGCGAGAGAG
>JBBSEY010000201.1:0-4868 GCA_038239265.1 Gemmatimonadales bacterium
GGCGCTGCGCAAGCGCGTGACGCAGAGTCTCAGACAGTCGGGTGTGACTGTTGGCAGACGACCGCTCAGAATGCTCCTCTCACTGCTGCAATACGTGTCGGGTGACTACAACGACCCCGAGACATTCCAGGCGCTCAAGCGGGCGCTCGGGACGGCGCGTCGCCCCGCCCACTATCTCGCGATCCCGCCCGCCCTGTTCGAAACCGTGATTCAAGGGCTCGGCGCCGCGGGGATGGCGAACGATGCGCGCGTCATCGTCGAGAAACCATTCGGTCGCGATCTCGTATCGGCGCGCGAGCTCAACGCCGTCGCGCGAACGGTGTTTCCCGAGGACTCCATTTTCCGGATCGATCATTATCTCGGAAAGGAGGCCATCATGAACATCCTCTACTTTCGCTTCGCAAATTCCTTTCTCGAACCAATCTGGAATCGCAACTTCGTCTCGAGCGTGCAGATCACGCTCGCGGAGCAATTCGGCGTCAACGGCCGCGGGGCGTTCTACGAGAGTGCGGGGTGCCTGCGCGATGTCGTGCAGAATCATCTCTTCCAGATCGTCGCACTCCTCGCGATGGAGCCTCCGGCGTATCGCGGTTACGGTGCGATCCACACCGAGAAGGCCAAGGTGCTTCAGGCGATGCGACCGCTCACGCAGCGCGATCTCGTGCGCGGCCAATACGCGGGTTATCGGCGCGAGCCGCACGTTGCGCGAAACTCCGATGTCGAGACCTACTGCGCCGCGCGCCTTCACATCGATTCCTGGCGCTGGAATGGAGTGCCGTGGTACCTGCGCTCGGGAAAATGCCTTCCCGTGACGGCCGCCGAAGTGATGGTCGAGCTGAAGCCGCCGCCGGCGAGGCTCTTCGCCGACTCGAATTCGCCGGAGGGGCGTGCGAACTATTTGCGGTTCCATCTCTCTCCCCACGCCGCCGTCGCGCTCGCCGCACGCGTGAAGCGACCCGGGAAGGAATTCGTCGGCGATCAGGAGGAGCTGTACATGTGCGAGGAGCTGCTCGGTGCGGAAGCGCCCTACGAGCGGTTGCTCAGCGACGCGATGAGCGGCGATGGCGCGCTCTTCACGCGCGAGGATGCGGTCGAAGCCGCGTGGATCGCGCTGGAGCCGGTACTCGGGCGTCATCACCCGTCGATACGCTACCGGCGCGGAACATGGGGCCCGAAGGAGGCCGACGAGCTACTGGGCAGCCACGGAAGCTGGCACAATCCGACGGAGGCTGGTACGAGCGAGTAAGCGGGCTACCTTTTCGATGTGCCGACGGCCAGAAGCTTGCAAGAGGAGTGGAAGTGAACGCGATACGGAAGTTGCACGGTCTTGGTCAGAGCCTCTGGCTCCACGACATCACACGCGGGATACTGCCTGACGACCCGCTGCGTCGCGCCACCGCGACCGCCCCAATGGATGGCGCACGATGACGGCTCCGCGCGGGACGATCGACGACATCTGCATCAATACCATCCGTACGCTGAGTATCGATGCCGTCGAACAGGCGAACTCCGGACATCCTGGGCTGCCGATGGGTGCCGCGCCCATGGCGTACGTGCTCTGGATGCGCCACATGCGCTACGATCCAAAGAATCCGGAATGGAGCAATCGCGATCGTTTCGTGCTGTCCGCGGGCCACGGCAGTGCGCTGCTCTACAGCCTGCTGCATCTGACGGGCTACGATGTCACGATCGAAGACTTGCAGCACTTTCGGCAATGGGGAAGCAAGACGCCGGGCCATCCCGAGCGCGGAGTGACACCCGGCGTCGACGTCACCACAGGGCCGCTCGGCCAGGGCTTCGGCAATGCGGTCGGGCTGGCGATGGCCGAGCGCTGGCTCGCGGCAACGTTCAATCGTCCGGGTCACGAGCTCGTCGACCATCACACGTACGTCATCGCGAGCGATGGCGATCTGATGGAAGGAGTGTCTGCCGAGGCGGCGTCGCTCGCCGGCGACCTGCGCCTTGGCAAGCTGATCGTGCTCTACGACGCGAATCAGATCACGTTGTCGGCGACGACCAACGTCACCTTCTCGGAAGACGTCGGTGCGCGCTTCGCCGCCTACGGGTGGCAGGTGCAGGAGATCGACGGAATGGACGTCGAAGTGGTCGATGCCGCGCTCACCGCCGCGCGCGCGGACGATGCGCGTCCGTCGCTCATCGTCGCACGAACGCATATCGGATTCGGAAGCCCGAACAAGGTCGACACCTTTCAGGCGCATGGCGAGCCGCTCGGCAAGAACGAGGTGATGCTGACGAAGCGTGCCTACGGATGGCCCGAGGATTCGCAGTTCTTCGTTCCCGAGGAGGCGAAGCGGGAGTTCGCGAAGGCAGGAGCGCGTGGCGAGCAGGGTCAAGCGGATTGGCAGCGACTGGCAGATTCCTATCGCGGGGCATATCCGGAGCTTTCGCGCGACTTCGAGCGCGCGCAGGCGGGCGAGCTGCCCGCGCACTGGGATGCGAAGCTGCCGGTGTTCACCCCCAGCGACGGCGACATGGCCACGCGCGATGCTGGCGCCAAGGCGATCGCGGTGATCGCCGAGACGGTTCCGAATCTGGTGGGCGGATCGGCCGATCTCGATCCGTCGACGCGTACGATGATGAAGGAGAAAGGAGATTTTCAAAGCGCGCTGGTGCCCGAGGGAGGACAGCGACCGCCGACGCAGGGCGCGGCGGGCGGTGCCTGGGGATACGCGGGGCGCAACGTTCACTTCGGCATCCGTGAGCATGCGATGACGGCAATACTCACGGGGATGGCGCATCATGGCGGAGTGGTGCCGTACGGCGCGACGTTCCTGGTGTTCTCCGACTATATGCGTCCGGGGATTCGCCTCGCGGCGCTGAGTGGCGCGCATGTGATCTACGTGTGGACGCACGACAGCCTCGCGGTGGGCGAGGACGGGCCGACACATCAGCCGGTGGAGCAGATCGCGAGCCTGCGTGCGATGCCGAACATGACGCTGATTCGTCCTGCCGACGCCAACGAGACGATCGAAGCCTGGCGCTTCGCGCTCGAGCACACGCACGGGCCCGTGGGACTCGCACTGACGCGGCAGAAGCTCCCCATCCTCGACCGCGCGACGCTTGCTCCCGCGAGCGACACCGCGCGAGGCGCGTACGTGCTCGCCGACGCATCGCCCGGTGCCCTGCCCGAGCTCATCCTCATTGCGACGGGGTCGGAGGTGTCGCTCGCGCTGTTGGCGCATCAGCAGCTCAGCAGCGAGGGGATACGGAGTCGCCTGGTGTCGATGCCGTCGTGGGAACTGTTCGAGGCGCAGAGCAGTGCGTACCGCGACTCCGTGCTCCCGCCGGCGGTGGGCGCCCGCGTCAGCATCGAGGCGGCCTCGCCCTTTGGATGGGAGCGATACGTTGGGCTCACGGGGGCGATCATCGGCGTGGACCACTTCGGCGCCTCGGCGCCTGGGCCGGAGGTGCTCACGCGATACGGGTTCACGGTGGAGCACGTGATCGCGACGGCGAGAGCGGTTCTCGCGCGCGCGGGAAAGAGCGGGGCTCCGTGAGTGTGATGACGCTGATGGCGCCGCTCTTGAACGGAGTGGAGCTGACGCCGGGACAGCTGGCGGAGCTTCGCGCGATCGATTCGTTCTACTATACGTATCTTGCGACGCATTCGGGGAGCGAACCTGGCTCCGAGTTGCATGCGCTCGTGCTCGCACGGGTGCGCGACATGCTTCGGGAGACGCAGCAAGTGGTGTTCGACCGGAATCGCGAGGCGCACGGGTCGAACGCGACACGCGACAGCGATCGCATCGAGCGACCCCGCTAAGGTGGAGGAGCAGGCGCCAGGCCAGGCGCGCGAGCCGTACGGTGCATCCAGACTCGCACATCACGCACGCGATCTCGCGAAGAGACAGTCGCTCGCACGTACCGGTGCCCGCGGTGCGCGACGGGCCCGCCATGGGCCGCTCCTGTCGAGGCTCACGGCGAACGAACGAGTGTTGCGCGACGTTCGCGAGCTGCTGCTCGAAGTGAGCGCGCGCGGCATCGACGTCACCCCTGCCGGGGCGTGGCTTCTCGACGCGTACTTTCTCGTGGTCGAGCACGGGCGCGAGATCCGCGCGAACATGCCTCAGGGCTACTACCAGCAACTGCCGAAGCTCGATGCGGGCCCGTATCGAGGCTTTCCGCGCATCTATGCGATCGCGCTGGAGCTGATCGCGCACACGGAAGGGCAGCTCGATCCGCAGAATATGGAGCTCATGATACGCGAGTATCAGAGCGTCGAGCCGCTGACCCTGGGCGAGCTCTGGGCGTGGCCCGTGATGCTTCGGATCGGGCTGCTGGAAAGCGTGCGGCGCATGGCGCTGCGCACGCGGAGCGATGTGAGGGACGCAGAGCGAGCGGATGAGCAGGTTCGGCGCTTCCGAGCCGCGCCGGACGGCGATGACAACCTCAGGCGTGAGCTCGCGGAGTTCGTCGCGCATCCGCCCGAGCTGACCGCCGCATTCCTCACGCGGTTTTTCCAGCAGATTCGCGTCGCCCGGGCCGACTTCACGGCGCTGCTCTGGGTGGAGCAGTGGATCGCGGAAGATGCGATGAGCGTGGAAGAGGCCGTGCAGCGCTCGACGCGCCGGCAGTCGTTGACGCAGCTCGTGATGGCGAACAGCATCACGAGCCTGCGCACGGTCGCGAGCTTCACATGGCCCGACTTCGTCGAGGCGATGAGCGCGACCGAGGCGGTGCTGCGCGACGATCCGTCCGGCTGTTATCCCACGATGGACTTCGAGTCTCGCGATCGTTACAGGCACGCGGTCGAGCGGCTCGCCAAGCGCGCGACGCTCTCCGAGCCGGCGGTCGCGCGCGCGGCGATCGATCTCGCCGCGCGGGGCTCCGCGAACGAGCGCCACCCC
>JBBSEY010000202.1:0-4855 GCA_038239265.1 Gemmatimonadales bacterium
CGACGACGCGGGCGACTCGTGGCACGAAGTGAGCGGAAATCTCCCGACGGATTTCGGTTTCGCGATCGATGTGCACGCGCACGAGCCGGAGACGATCTACGTCGTACCGATCAAGAGCGACTCCGAGCACTTTCCACTCGATGGCAAGCTGTGCGTCTATCGCAGCCGAAGCGGCGGGAATGAATGGGAGCCGCTGACGAAGGGATTGCCTCAGCAGGATTGCTACGTGAACGTGCTGCGCGATGCGATGGCCGTCGACTCGCTGGATTCCTGCGGCGTGTACTTCGGGACCACGGGCGGCCAGGTGTACGCGTCGGCAGACGCGGGGGACAGCTGGACGCCGCTCGTGCGCGACCTGCCGGCAGTGCTCTCGGTCGAGGTGCAGACGCTTTCATGATTCGAGTCGAGCTCCCGCAACATCTGCGAACCCTCGCGCACATCGAGGGTGAGATCGCGCTGCACGTAGACGGGGTGGCGACCCCGCATGCGATCCTCTGCGAGCTCGAGGCGCGATATCCGATGCTCCGCGGCACGATCCGCGATCAGCTTACGCATCGGCGACGCGACTTTCTGCGTTTTTTCGCATGCCAGGAAGACATTTCGCACGAGCCGTCCGACCTCGTGCTCCCTCACGCCATCGCCGCCGGCGAAGAGCCGCTGATGATTGTTGGCGCGATCGCCGGGGGCTAGCGGAGAGGCTAGACCCCTTTTTCTTCCAGCAACTTCAAGAACTGCGCGGGCTCGGTGAGCCCAAGCAAACGGTTCGGCACGTCCGTTTCCTTGCTGAACTGCGCGATTTTGCCGAGCACGGGGAGATACTGATTCGAAACCTCGAGTGGCGGCGCGACGATCAGGAAGAAGAAGTTCACCGGCTTGTCGTCGATCGCCTTGAAGTCCACGCCGCTCGCCTTTCGTCCGAACGCAACGCGCAGCTTGGTCACGACCAGCGACCGGCAGTGCGGGATCGCGATCCCTCGCCCGATGCCCGTAGAGCCGAGATTCTCGCGGCGCTTCAGCATCTTGTAGAGCATTCCTTCGGACTTCTCGTCGAGCCCCAGCAATGAGATCAACTCCTTGAGCACGTCGTCCTTCGTGGTGGACTCGAGCTCGAGCTTGATTGCCTCTTCCGTGAAGAACTGGCGTAGTTCCATCAAATCCTCATTGGCAGTTTCATGGCGCGCTCGCAACTCTTCGCGCGCAGCAACGCAGGAAACTACCGCAGCCCGCACCAAGTGTCAAACTCCATGCGTTGCATGGACTTGCATTCGCAACTAGATTGCAATGGATGCGCTTCCCGGTCGCGTTGGCGAACGCCGTGCCCCTTTACCTCGCGCCCATGGCGGGGGTCTCCGAGTCGCCTTTTCGGCGGCTCTGCCGGCGTTTTTGCGCCGCTGTGGTCGTCACCGAGTTTATCAGCGCCGAATGGATCCGCCGCGAGAACGAGGCGACCATCGCCAAGCTCCGCTTCGGCGCTGACGAACATCCCATTGGGGTCCAGATCTTCGGCTCCGATCCGGTTGCAATGGGTGACGCCGCCGCCTTCGTCGCCGACATCTTCGCCCCCGATTTCATCGACATCAATTTCGGTTGTCCGGTCAAGAAAGTTGTCAAGCGGAACGGCGGCTCCGGCTGTCTCAAGGACCTCACCCTCGTCGCCGACATCATCAAGGGCGTTCGGGCACGGACGCACCTCCCCGTCACCGCCAAGATTCGCAGCGGCTGGAACGAGGAGATGCGCGATCCCGTGAAGATCGCGCGCGTCTGCGAGGACGCGGGCGCGGCCGTCATTGCGCTGCACGCGCGCTCGCGCACGCAGATGTACACGGGGAAGGCGAACTGGGACGAGATCGCCGCCGTCGTCGACGCCGTCGCTGTCCCCGTGCTCGGGAACGGCGACATCTCCTGCGCCGCCGATGTAGTCCGCATGCGCGCGCACACGCACTGCGCCGGCGTCATGGTCGGGCGTGGCTCCTTCGGGCAGCCGTGGATCTTCGACCAGGCGCGCGCGCTTCTCGATGGCCTGCCGATGCCCGCCATCCCTTCGGTCGCCGAGCGCTTCGCGATCGCGCTCGAGCATGCGCGCATGGCGGATGCGTACGAGCTCGACCAGCGCGGCGCAGCCATCGAGTTTCGAAAGCACCTCGGCTGGTACGTGAAGGGGCTCCCAGGCTCGGCGGAGCTTCGCAAGCGATTGCACGCGGTTACGTCGCTCATGGAAGTGGAGGGGATCTTCGCCGACTACCTGGCAGCGGTGGCGCGCGGCGAGATCGACCAGCGGCGCGCGCCCGAGCGTGACGAGGAGACGCTCGCGGCGTGAACCTCGAGCGCACGCAGGCACTTCTCGACCGCGTCGCGAGTGGGGAAATCGATAGCGCGGAGGCCCTGCGACAGCTGGCGCTCGCCGATGTGGATCCGCTTTCCTTCGCAACCATCGATCACCACCGCGCCCTCAGACAGGGATTCCCGGAAGTCGTGTTCGCGGCGGGAAAGACGGCCGATCAGGTGGTGACGATTGCCGCTCATCTCAACCAGGGCGGAGACGGCTTCCTCATCACGCGCGTGCAGCCCGAGATGTGGGCGCCCCTCGCAGAGCGCTTCCCTGCGGCCGAGCTCAATCAGCTGGGACGCGTGGCCTTCCTGGCGCCACACACGCCTCCACGCGTCCTGCAGGGTACCGTGCTGGTGATCACAGCCGGCACCAGCGACCTTCCCGTGGCCGAGGAAGCGGCTCTCTGCGCGCGCGCCTTCGGCGCCGAGGTCGAGCGGCTGATCGATGTCGGCGTGGCCGGAATCCACAGGCTCCTCTCGCGAGGCGAGCAGCTCCGGTCGGCGGCGGTGATCATCGTCGTGGCGGGAATGGAAGGGGCGCTCCCGTCGGTGGTGGGCGGACTCGTCTCAGTCCCCGTGATTGCCGTACCCACGAGTGTGGGATACGGCGCGAGCTTCGGTGGAATGGCCGCCTTGCTCTCGATGTTGAACAGTTGCGCCGCCGGCGTGACTGTCGTCAATATCGATAATGGATTCGGAGCAGCGTACGCGGCCTCGCGTATCATCCATCGCTGATTGACTAACTCCATCCTTCGAAGGCGGCGAACGTCTGTCTGCCATTTTCCCTGAACGGGCGCGACCGGCCGTCCTCCTAGCGATCTGCTCCGCGCTCGCGATCGTCGCGAGCAGCTTCGTACGCTCGCCGCTGTTCGCGCTGATGTGCTGTGTCACCGCGCTCCTTTCCTACCAGAAAGGGGTTCGTGTCGGCATCGTGAGCGGCATGATCATCACGGCAGTCGCCTTGACGCTCGATCCGTATGCCGTCCACCCGTTCCACGTCGCGATGATCGCGAGCGTCGTCGTGCTTGCGGTCATCTCGGTCGTGAGCGGGGACACGTACAGCGCCGTCGTCCCTCCCGGCGCGGTGGTGGCCAAGGCGGCTGCGTCCACGCGCTCGGTGCGCGGGCTCGAGACGCCGGCGCGCGGGCAGCGCGCGGTGCCCGAGCCGCGTCGGTCGCTCGCGATCGACGCCGAGCCGGAGAGCAACGTCGAGCAGGAGACGATCTCGCGCTTTCTGCGCGAGCTCCGCGATCAGATGGGAGGGGACGAGGTGGTGCTCTGGCGCTACCTCCGCGACACCGACGAGCTCGTTCCCATCTCTTCGGCGACCAGCGCGGTTCCGAAGGTGGGCTTCGAGACGAATCCCCCACTCGAATCGCTCGTGCACTGGGCCGTGCAACAAGGGCTGCCGACGACGAACTACGATACCGAGTCCTCCTTCTTCCTCACCGCCGCCGTCGGGAAGGAAGGGCGCTTCCACGGCGCACTCGGCATCTACGCCGAAGACCGCGAGAGCCTGTCGCGCGAGCGCGCAAAGATCTTTCTCCCTCGCTACGCCACTCGCCTCACGCTGCTCGTCGACATGCTGAACGACGGGAAGGAGACGCGCCGGTACCGTGGGAAGGCGGACAAGGTCGTCGTCGCGGCGCAGAAGATTCAGAAGAGCCAGGATCTTGCCGCACTCGACGTCTCGATCTGCGAGAGCGCGCTCGACGTTACCGGCGGCACGCGCTGCGCATTCATCCGCTGGAACGAGGCGGAGGACAGCGCGGTAGTCGAGAGCGTGACGCCGCTGCACACGATCGAGCCGGGCTTCGCCGTCGCCGCGGATTCGATCATCGGCAAGTTCCTCCGCAATTCCGATCGTCCGCGCATGGCCGTGCGCGAGACCTACCGAAAGTCGGAGGGATTGCCATTCAGCCCGCTCGAGGCGTCGAGAAAGATAGGCTCGCTGGCGATCGTGCCGCTCGTCGTCGACGATGAGCTGATCGGCGCAGTGTGCGTGGAGGGGGATGAGGTCGGGCAGCTGACGGCCGTCGAAGGAGAGCTGCTCTCGATGCTCGCCCCGGTCGCCTCCGTCGCGCTCAAGAACGTGGAGCAGCTGCAGGATGTCACGCAGAAGTCGAATCAGGATGCGCTCACGGGGCTCGCGAACAGACGCCAGTTCGAAGAGCGGCTGCGGCACCATCTGCTCGAGCACGCGCGGCATCGGCAGCCCGTGTCGCTGATCCTGCTCGACATCGACATGTTCAAGTCCGTGAACGACATCTTCGGGCACCAGGGTGGAGACGAGGTGCTGAAGGAGGTGGCGCGGGCCGCGGAGCGAACGATCCGCGAGATCGACCTGTGCGCGCGCTACGGCGGCGAGGAGCTGGCGATCCTGCTGCCGCAGACGAATCTCGCGGGCGCGTCGCGCACCGCGGAGCGACTGCGCGAGGCCATAGCGAATCTCCGCGTGATGCCGCCGGGCGGCGGGACGCCGATCACGGTGACGGCCTCGTTTGGCGTGGCGTCGTACACGGAGAGC
>JBBSEY010000203.1:0-4828 GCA_038239265.1 Gemmatimonadales bacterium
GTCGGACGTGTCAGGTAGTGAGGCGGTAGAAGCCAAGATCGTCCAGCGGATCCGGGTGCGTGAGCAGCGCCTCCGACTCCGCGACTGCAGCGAGGGATCGCTGCAGCTCGGCCGGAAGAGGCGAGCGAAGCTCGACGGATTCGCCGGTGACCGGATGCGGGAAGATCAGCCATGCCGCATGGAGGAAATGCCGATGCGCGGGCAGCTCGACGAGCCGCCGTCCACCGCCTCCACCGTACATGTCATCCCCCACCACAGGGTGTCCCACCGATGCGAGATGAATGCGGATCTGATGCGTGCGACCAGTGTGGAGGTGCGCACGCAGCAAGTCGACAGACTCGAACCGGGCCAGCCGCACGAAATCCGTCTTCGCCGCTCGTCCGGTAGTGACGATTGCCATGCGCTTTCGGTCTCGCGGATCGCGCGCCACGGGCTTGTCGACGGTGAGCCGGTCGCCGTTGATATGCCCCCACGAGAGCGCGGCATAGCGGCGCACGATCCGGCGCGCTGCCAGGTCGGCGCCCAGCTTGCGGAGCGCGACGTCGGTCTTGGCGACGAGCAGGAGCCCCGAAGTCTCCTTGTCGAGGCGGTGGACGATCCCCGCGCGCTCCTCCCCATTGATCTCGGCGAGCGCCCCGCCCCGTCCCTTCAGTGCGTTCACCAGCGTCCCGCTCCAGTGCCCGGGCGCCGGGTGCACCACCATCCCCGCGGGCTTGTCGACGACCATCACGTACTCGTCTTCGAAGACGACCGCGAGCGGGATCTGTTCGGAGAGCACCTCGCGCGACTGCGGCGTCGGGAGCACGACGACGATGCGATCTCCCGCCTCGGGGCGATAGCTGGCTTTCTCCCGCTTGTCGCTCACCGTCACGTTGCCGTTGGCGATCAGCGTGGCAGCCTGCGTGCGAGAAGTCCCGAGCTCACGGGCGAGGAGCAAATCGAGACGCAGCTCGCTGTCTGCTTCGAGCGTGAGTTCGTGCGTGGCCGGTGCTGTCACGCGATCGGCGACCGGCAGGCAGGCATCACGCGTTCGTGGTCTCGGTCACCGACTTGGGGATCGGCTCGACCACTTCCTCTTCCCCCCACAGCGCCCATGCGAGGAGGAAAGCGCCGACGCTCACGGCCATGTCGGCGACATTGAACGTCGGCCAGCGCCAGTCGCGAAAGCCGACATCGAGAAAGTCGACGACGCCGATTGGAGAGCGCACACGGTCGATGAGATTGCCGATCGCGCCGCCGCATACGAGGCCGAGCGCGATGACGCGGAGCCTGTCGCCGGGCGCCGTGGTGCGGTAGAGCTTGGAGAGCACGAAGAGCGCGACGACCGTGAGGAGCAGGAAGATCTGTCGCGAATACGGCCCGGCGCTCACTCCGAACGCAGCGCCGGGATTGTGCACGAGCGTGAGCCGCGCCCACTCGCCGAACACTTCGCGCGGCACGTGCTGCGGCACGAGCATCGACACCGCGAGCGCCTTCGTCGCGAAATCCGCGGCGACCACGACCCCGATGATCGACCAGAAGGTCGCCGACTCGGAGCTACTTCTTTGCATCTTCTTCGCGCTGCTTGCACGTGAAGCACAGGCGGGCGTGAGGAAGCGCATCGAGGCGATCGAAGTCGATCTCCTCACCGCAGCTGTGGCAGCGCCCAAACGTCGCCGGCGACCGGTAGAGCCGGCGCAGCGCTTCGTCGATGTGCCAGAGGAATCGCCCTTCCGAGCTCGCGAAGAGAAATGCCTTCTCGCGCTCCATCGCGTCGGTCCCCTGGTCCGCCATGTGGAAGGAGTACGAGCTCAGATTTCCGTCGGCACTCTGCAAGGTGGTGCCGAACGCCTCACCGTAGTTGCCGAGCTCCTTCACGACTCGCTTGCGCTCATCGAGCAGGCGCTTTTCGAAATGCGCCAGAGTCTTCTTCGCCATCGGCTTCTCTTTCTTGGCGCCTGTCGAAGACGGCATCGCTAATTCACTCTCGTCAGGGCAATACGGACCGTCTCGGCGTCGAGCACGATGGTCTGCACTGCGTCATATGTCTCTGCGGTGCCACCGGCCAGGGTGATCCCGTTCGCGAGCACTTCGCCCGCGATGTACGACTCGAATTCCTTCACGACCGCTGCGAGCTCCGGACCGCCGTCGAGATTCACACACACCCTGTCGCTTACCGCAAAGCGCGCTGCCTTTCGCATCTGCTGGATCTTGCTCACCAGCTCACGCGCCGCACCCTCGCGCCGCAGCTCCGGTGTAATCGTCGGATCGAGCGCGGCGAACAACCCGTTCTCCTCCCGCACGAGCAAGCTTCCCGACGCGTGTCGCACGATCGTCACGTCCTCGCTCAGCAGGGGAAACGCTTCGCCGTCGACCGCAACGGTCACCGCATCGCCCCGTTCGAACGCCGACAGCTCTTCGCTGCCGAGCGCTTCGACGGCCTTCGCCGCCTCCGGCGTTCGCTTGCCGAATCGCTTCCCCAACGACCGAAAGTTCGCCTTGCCAACGAGCGTCGCCAACGCGCTCCCACTGTCGGCGAATTCCACCGTTTTAACGTTGAGCTCGCTAGCCAGCAGCGGCAGCAATTCCTCGAGCTCCACAGCCCTGAAATCTGGCACGACACACACCAGCCGGGATAGCGGCTGCCGCACCTTGATCTCCCTCTCCTCGCGAGCCGCGCGCCCGAGCTTCGCCAGCGTTCGAACCCGGCTCATGGCGCGCTCGAGCGACTCATTCTCTCCCTCGGTAGTACCCAGCGATCTACGAAACGGTGCGAGATGCACGGAAGTGCCCGTCAGCTCCCTGTGGATCCAGTCGCTCACGAACGGCGCGAACGGCGCGAGGAGGCGCGTGACCACCACGAGCACCTCGTGCAGCGTCGCGAAGGCCGCGCGGCTGTCGGCGGTGTCCACCTCGTAGAAGCGTCCGCGGTTGAGCCGCACGTACCAGTTGGAGACATCGTCGACGACGAAGTCCATGAGTGTGCGCGCCGCCGCCGTCGCGTCGAAGCCCTGCAGCCGGTCATCGATCTCGCGTTCCACCGTAGCCAGGCGCGAGAGCATCCAGCGATCCACCACCGGGCGCGCGCCCACCGCCGGATCCGCATCGCTCGGGCTCCAGCCGAAGTTGGCATACTGCGCAAAGATCCCGCTGTAGACGTTCTTGAGCGTGAGGAAGAAGCGCCCCGCCATCTCGCGGATCATGCTCTCATCGAATCGGCGCGGCACCCACACCTGGCTCGAAGCAATGAGAAAGAGGCGCACCGCGTCGGCGCCGTGCCGCGGCACGACTTCCCACGGATTCACCGTGTTGCCGACGTGCTTCGACATCTTGGCGCCCTGGGCGTCGAGCACCATGTCGTTCACGACCACCGCGCGATACGGCGCCGCCTTATCGTCGCCGTTGTTCGGCAGGTTGTCGCCGAGCCCCGTCGCGATCGCGAGAAGCGAGTAGAACCACCCGCGCGTCTGATCCACCCCTTCCGCGATGAAGCCAGCGGGGTAGCGCTGCTCGAGCATCGCCTTGTTCTCGAACGGATAGTGCCACTGCGCGAAGGGCATCGACCCGGAGTCGTACCACGTGTCGATCACCTCCGGCACGCGCCGCATCGTTCCGCCACATCCCGACTTCGTGCACCCGAAGGTATACGCATCGATGAACGGCTTGTGCGGATCGAAATCGGCGGCGAGCGGCTTCCCCGTGCGCTCCGCCAGCTCGGCGTAGCTCCCGATCGCAAGCGCGTGCGTGCTCTCCCGATCGCACACCCAGATCGGTAGGGGCGTGCCCCAGTACCGATCGCGGGAGAGCGCCCAGTCGACGTTGTTCTCCAGCCACTCGCCGAATCTGCCCGCGCCCACCTCGGGCGGATTCCAGTGCACGCGCGCGTTGCGCGCCATCATCCGCTTCCTGAACGACGTCGTGCTCACGAACCACGATTCGCGCGCGTAGTACAGCAGCGGCGTGCCGCAGCGCCAGCAGTGCGGATACGAGTGGATCAGCGTTCCGGCCTTCCATAGCACTCCACGCTCTTCGAGCACCACGGTAATGGCGGGGTCCGCCTTCTTCACGTGCATCCCACCCACCACCGGCAGCGAGGCGGGAAATTCGCCCCGCCCATTCACTGGCTGCAGAAACGCGAGATTGTGCCGCTTTCCCGCCTGGTAGTCGTCCGCGCCGAACGCGGGCGCCATGTGCACGACGCCGGTCCCATCGTCCGCGCTCACGAAGTCCTCGACGACGATCACCTCGTGCGCCGCGCCGGCGGGATACGGCAGCCAGTCGAGCGGACGCCGATAGTGGAGCTTCGAGAGCTCGCCGCCGGTCCACGCGCGCACCACGTCCCATCGATCCGCATAGTCCTCGCCGAGCACCGCGCGCACGCGTGCCTCGGCGAGAATCACCGTCGGCTCGCTCCTCCCGCGCCGCTCGAGCTCCACGTACGGCAGCGTCGGATGCACCGCGAGCGCGACATTCGATACGAGCGTCCACGGGGTGGTCGTCCACACGAGGATTCGCGCGCCGGTTGGCACGCCCTCGGAGGTCGTGAGCTCCAGCGTGAGGAAGACGCTCGGATCTTCGGTGTCCTGATACCCCTGCGCCACCTCGTGGCTCGACAGCGTCGTCTCGCAGCGCGGGCAATAGGGGAGGATCTTGTGGCCCCGCACGAGCAGCTTCGATTTATAGAGCGTCGCCAGCGACCACCACACACTCTCGACGTAGTCGTTCGAGTAGGTGATGTATGGGTCGCTGTAGTCGAGCCAGTAGCCGATGCGCGCGGACAGCTGCTCCCACTCGCCCTTGTACTTCCACACGCTCTCGCGACAGAGCTTGTTGAATGCCTCCACGCCCA
>JBBSEY010000204.1:0-4820 GCA_038239265.1 Gemmatimonadales bacterium
AAGGCATCTGCCATCGCAATCTCGGCGTCGGTCGTTACGAGCACGTCGTCCGCGAGTGACTCCGCGTGGAGCGCCTCGGAGAGTGCGCGACGCTCCGTCTCGCGCCCAACCCCCGCGACCCCGGCGCACAGCGCGCGCGGGGTGCAGAGCGTGGGGTCGAGCGCGATGAGCGCCTCGCGCACCGCGGCCGCGATGATCGATGCGGACCGCTCGATCTCGCCAGGCTTCACTGCGCCTCCCTCGCGCTCCGAGGTCGCGATCGTCTCTCCGTTCGCATCCGCAACCGATACACGCGTGCGCGAGCCGCCCGCATCGACGCCGATCACAAGCCCCATCACGCAACCACCTCGGTCGCAACCGGCGCCGGCATCGGATGGGCGAGCGAAGAGAGCATCCCCGTCACCATCGTGATCGTCGTGCCGATCAGCACGTACCACGGCCATGCGATACGCGCGACCGGCGCCAGCGTGGGAGCGAGTGACGGAAACGCCGCGCCGAGCGGCTTTGCGGATACGACGATTGCCATTGCGAGAATCCCCACGCTCATGCCGATCAGCGCATCGCGCTGAATCGCGCGCCGCCAGAAAATTCCGAGAAAGAAGCCGCCAAGCAGTCCGCCATAGGTGAAGCTCGCGATCGAGAGTGCGACCACCACGACCGGCGTTCCCTGCGCATGAAACATGAGCGCGCCACCGGTCAGAATCACACCCCACATCACCGCGAGCGTCCGCGAGATTCGCAGCGCGCGCGGATCATCGGGCGAGACCTTCGCAATCGGCAGATAGATGTCGTTCGTTGCCGCGGCCGCGAGCGAGTTGATCGCTCCGGAATGCGTGCTCATCGTCGCCGCCACGATCGCCGCGACGATGAGCCCGAGCAGCCCCGCCGGCATGTGCTCGACGATGTACGTCGGAAAGATGACATCGGTCGCGTCGAAGTGGCGTCCCTGATAAAACGCCCAGAGCCCGAGTCCGATCACGAGGAAGAGCGTGAACTGCGCGAACACCGCGAAGCCACTCCCGATGATCGCGCGCCTCGCATCACGCAGCGATCGCGCACACAGGAGGCGCTGCACGATCAGCTGGTCGGCCCCGTGCGAAGCCATCGAGAGAAATGCCCCGCCAAGCAACCCCGCGAAGAGCGTATACGGCCGGTCGATGCCCATGTGCGTGTCGATCACGCGCAGCTTCCCCGCGTCACCCGCGGTGTGAAGGATCGCGCCCCATCCGCCGGGCACCGCGCGTCCTAGCAGCACGCAGGCGACGATCCCGCCGAAGACGTACACCCCCGCCTGCACGAGCTCCGTCCACACCACGGCCTTCATCCCGCCGCGATACGTGTAAATGATCGTCAGCAGCCCGAGCAAGAGAACCGCGATCGGTGTAACCAACGCGGGATCCTTCACGGCCGGCCCGATGATCAGTGCGATCGGGATCGCCGTCGCGAACACGCGCACCGAATCCGCGAGCGCGCGTGTGGCCATGAACACGATGGAGGTGAATCTGCGCGTCGCCACGCCGAATCGCTGCTCGAGCAGCGCGTAGGCAGTTACGAGCTGCCCGTTGTAATAACGAGGGAGCAGCGTGTACGCGATCACCACGCGTCCGATCACGTACCCCGCGACGATCTGCAGAAAGGCGAGATCTCCCGCCTTCGGTGCTCCGCCATAGCTCAGCCCCGGTGTGGAGATGAACGTCAGCGCACTCGTCTCCGTCGCCACCACCGAGAACAGCACCGCCCACCACGGGATCGACCGCTCGGCCACGAAGTAATCGTTCGAGCTGCGCTGGCGGCGGCCCACCCAGAGGCCGAGCGCGGTGGTGCCGCCGAGATAGGCGAGGAGCACGGCCAGGTCCAGCGCGCCGAACGTGTGCACCCGCTACCGCCGGGATACGACGAAGCCCGCGACGGTATCATCCGTCGCGGGCCTCGACCAATCACTCATCCGGCGCACCAGAGGCGCCGGCGTGCATGCGTCAGCTACTACGCGTTGAACGAGCTGCCGCAACCGCAGCCGCCCGTCGAATTCGGATTCGAGAAGGTGAAGCCCGACCCCTGCATCGACGAGACGTAGTCGATGGTCACGCCGTTGAGGTACTGCGCGGAGAAGGGATCAACGAACACCTTGAATCCTTCCTGCTCGACGATCAGATCGTCGTCCGCAGCCTTCTCCTCGATGAGAAGACCGTACTTGAAGCCGCTGCAGCCACCAGGCTGCACGCTCACACGAAGTCCGCCGCCGGTCTCGACGACGCCTTCCTGCTCCATGAATCGCTTGACCTCGACCGCGGCCGTTGGCGTAACGGAGACGGTGACGGCGGGTTCCTGGGTGGTGGCCATGGCTACCTCAAAAATGTGTGACGGTCTGAAGCCGTAACTCAATGGAAAATATCGCGGCTCGCTTCCGAGCCTTCAACGGTCCGGCGCAAAGCGGTCCCCAGTAAATGACCGGGCGATCCATGCGAACGCAACTGCGGCCACGGCTACCAGCACAGCTCCAGCCACCCACTCGCCGAAGATGATCTTGCCGATCCCGAACAGCGTAGCGTACACCGCAACCACGCCGGCGAGCCAGTTCGCCCACGCCAATCGGCCACCGGGAATCTCCTCGCGCCCGTAGCCGAGCTGATTGGAGATGTGCAGCCACCCCGGTCCCCCGGGTCGCACGCGCTTGTAGAATGCCTCGAGTACCGCCTCCGGTTCCGGCTTCGTTGCAAAGGTGACCACGAGCCACACCACCGTCGTCACCGACACCGTGATGATCATAACCCAGGCATCGGCCTCGGGACCGCCTCCCTTCACCACGCTCGGCACGAACGCACCGCCGAGGTAGCCGAGCACGGCGAGCGAAGTCACGAAGGACGCGATCATCCCGCTGATCTCGGACCATGCATTGATGCGCCACCAGTACCAGCGCAGGATCAGCACGAGCCCCGTACCGGCGCCGAGCGCGAGGAGCAGTCGCCACGCGTCAGCCACCGACGACAGCTGCCACGTGACTACCAGCGACATGGCAAACAGAAAGATCGTGGCGACGCGCGAGACGTTCACATAGTGCTTCTCGGTCTCGTTCTTCCTGAGGAAGCGCTTGTAGAAGTCGTTGACGAGATACGACGCGCCCCAGTTGAGCTGCGTTCCCACCGTCGACATGTACGCCGCCGCGAAGCCCGCGAGCATGAAGCCGCGCCACGGCGTGGGAAGCAGGTCCACGAACGCGTGCACGTAGCCGGATTCCTTGTCCTGCAGATTCGGGTAGAGGATGATCGTCGCGAGCCCCGTGATGATCCACGGCCATGGGCGGAGCGCGTAGTGGGCGACCTGGAAAAAGAGCGTTGCGAGCACGCCGTCCCGCTCCGTGCGCGCCGAAAAAATCCGTTGTGCCACGTAGCCACCGCCGCCGGGCTCTGCTCCCGGATACCACGCGGCCCACCACTGCATGAAGAAGAACACGCCGAGCGCGGTGAGCGGCATCCACGGGTATGCCGACAGCTGTCCGTTGTGCATCGACACCGGCAGCACGGAGAGCCCGGCACTCTCGCTCCCGAAGTGTGCGGCGACGCCGGCCTTGAGCGCGGTCATCCCGCCAACGGCGCGCACGGAAAAGACGGCGAGCACGATGACCGCGGTCATCTTGATCACGAACTGCACGAGATCGGTCCAGAGGACGGCCCAGAGTCCCGCCGCCACGGCGTAGAACATCGTCACCACGAAACAGATGCCTACGGCCGCATATGGATTTACGCCGAGCGAGATCGTGAGGATCTTGATCATCGCGCGAGTGACCCAGCCGAGCACGAGGAGGTTGATCGGGATCGCGAGATAGAGCGCGCGGAAGCCACGCAGCACGGCGGCGGGCTTCCCGCTGTAGCGGATCTCCGCGAACTCGACGTCCGTCATGACGCCCGCGCGTCGCCAGAGCCGCGCGAAGAAAAACACGGTGAGCATTCCGCTCATCAGGAAATCCCACCAGAGCCAGTTGCCGGCAACGCCGTTGGCCACGACGAGTCCGGTAACGACGAGGGGGGTATCCGCAGCGAACGTCGTCGCGACCATTGAGGCGCCGGCTAGCCACCACGGAACGTCGCGCCCCGAGAGGAAGTATTCAGACAGGCTCTCCCCGCCTCGCTTCGTGAAGTAGAAGCCGATGCCGGTGGAGAGCGTGAAATACGCTGCGACGATGGCCCAGTCGATCGCGGTGAGCTTCATGCGGCTCCCATCGCGCGGGTGCGACGGCAGCTGCGACGGCAGACGTAAGGGGTGTATCGATCGACCGTGCTCGGTGTATCTTGTGGCGTCATCGGCTCAAATCGGAGAGGGAATGCATCGATATACGAGAAAGGGCGCGCTCGCGACACTGGTAGTGGCCTTCGCATGCATGGGAAGCGGACATGCGCGGCAGGGTGCCGGTCACGCCATGCCCGGAATCACCGTGCTGCTCACGGACAGCATCGCGCTCGTCGATGGCAAGCGCGTGGGACTGCTGACGAATCAAACCGGCGTCGACGAAAAGGGCGTGAGCGATATCGATCTCCTCGTCCGTCGTTCGACGGCGAAAGACGGTGGTGGGCGCGGCCCGCAGCTGGTGGCGCTCTTCTCTCCCGAGCACGGCATCCGCGGTACCGAGGACAGGACGAATCTGGCGAACGGGAAGGATCTGCGCACCGGGATTCCGATCTACTCACTCTATGGCGCGACGACGCTCGCACCGCCGGACTCCGTGCTCAAGACGATCGACGTGCTGCTCATCGATCTGCAGGACGTGGGCGCCCGCCCCTGGACCTTCGTCGCCACCATGGTCTACGCCATGCGTTCGTCCGCCG
>JBBSEY010000205.1:0-4816 GCA_038239265.1 Gemmatimonadales bacterium
AACGCGAAGGGACTCTAGTTTCCCGCGGTCTTCATCACGGGACTCGAAGACGGCCTGTTCCCGCTGCGCCGCGCACAGGACGAGCCGGAGATGATGGAAGAGGAGCGCCGCCTCTTCTACGTGGGCATCACGCGTGCGATGCGCACGCTGTATCTCTCTCATGCGCGCAGTCGCCGCCGCAACGGAGAGACGATGCAGAGCATTCCGTCGAGCTTCCTCAAGCCGATCGCGCCCGAGCTCGTCACGCAGCGGGGCTCCTTCAAGCTGCGTGGCAGCACACGCGCCGTCCCGACCTTTTCGCAATCGCCGTCCTCGCGCCGCCCCGGCCAGCCGCTGCAGCGCGCGTCGTGGGTAGATGAGGCGGATGTGTCGCAGGACGCGCCGAGCTTCTTCAAGGGTGAGCGGATCCGCCATGCGCGCTTCGGATCGGGGACGGTGGCGGAGCTCTCGGGGAGCGCGCGCGATGCGAAGCTCACCGTCGACTTCGACGATTCGGAGATCGGAAGAAAGAGATTCGTACTCGCACACGCACTGTTCGAGCGGGGATTCGAGTAATGGCGATCGGACCCGACGACGTGAGGCACGTCGCGGCGCTCGCGCGCCTCGTGGTGCCCGAGAGTCAGCTTCCCGAGCTCGTGGCGCAGCTCAACGGGATACTCTCCCACATGGACGCGCTCGCGAAGGCGAAGACGGTCGGCGTGATGGCCACTGCCGGCGTCGGTGACGCCGCGATGCCGCTGCGCATCGACATGGGCCCGCCGATCCCGCTCCTCCACCCGATCGAATCATTCGCGCCACAGACGCGCGATGGCTTTCTGCTCGTGCCGCGACTCGCGACGCACGAAACGGCCGAAGAAGAGTCGGTCGAGTGAGCGCCTCCGCAGTCACCGCAGTCCGCCATGCGTTCGAGCGCATGGCGGAAGTCGACGCTGGTCCCACTGGGCTCAACTGCATCCTGTGGACCGATGAGCAGCGCGCGCTTGCCGACGCGGCCGCCGTCGACGCAATTCCATCGACGGGCACGCTCGCCGGCGTTCCCTTCGTCGCGAAGGACAATATCGCGACGACGCATCTCCACACCACGTGCGGCTCGCGAATCCTCGCCGGTTACGTGAGCCCGTACGAGGCGACGGTCATTACGCGACTCCGCGATGCTGGCGCCGTGCTCGTCGGCAAGACGAACTGCGACGAGTTCGCGATGGGCAGCTCGAACGAGCACAGCGCGTGGGGCCCGGTGCTCAATCCCGTCGATCGCACGCGGGTGCCCGGCGGCTCCTCGGGTGGATCGGCCGCTTCCGTCGCCGCCGGCATCGTGCGTATTGCGCTCGGCTCCGAGACGGGCGGCTCGGTGCGGCAGCCCGCGTCCTACTGCGGCATCGTCGGTGTGAAGCCGACCTATGGGCGCGTCAGCCGCTTCGGCCTCGTCGCCTTCGCGTCATCGCTCGATCAGGTCGGCGTGTTCGGCACCTGCGTGAGCGACGCGGCCGTCGCGCTCGAGGTAATTGCCGGTCGCGACGCGCTCGACGCTACGAGCGCCGACCTTCCAGTCGATCGCTACGCATCGGCCGCCACGGCGGATATGAAGGGAGTGGTGATCGGGAAGCCCCGGGAGTACTTCCCCGAATCGCTCGATCCGCGCATTACGAAGCTCTGCGACGACGCGCTCGAATCCCTCCGCGCGCGAGGAGCCGAGGTGCGCGAGGTGTCGCTCCCTCATACGGACCTCGCGATCCCGGTCTACTATATCATCGCGCCGGCCGAGGCCTCGTCGAATCTTGCGCGCTTCGACGGCGTGCGCTACGGACTCCGCGTGGAGGCCGGCGGTCTGCGCGAGATGTACGAGTCGACTCGCACGCGCGGCTTCGGCGCCGAGGTCACCCGCCGCATCCTGCTCGGCACCTACGTGCTCTCCGCCGGCTACTACGACGCCTACTACAGGAAAGCGCAGGAAGTGCGCACGCTGATCGCGAAGGACTTTCGCGAGGTTTTCGAATCGGGGGTGCATCTGCTCTTTACACCCACGACGCCGAGTCCCGCCTTCGAGTTCGGCGCCAAGTCCGATCCGTACGAGATGTATCTGAACGACATCTTCACGGCGACGGCGAATCTCGCGGGCGTCCCGGCGATGTCGGTGCCAATCGGCAACATCGATGGGCTTCCCATTGGCGGGCAGCTGATCGCGGGTCACTTCGAGGAGCAGATGATGTTCCGCGGTGCCTTCGCGCTCGAGTCCGCGCGCGCGGGGGCGAAGTGAGCGATGCCTTGCGAACGATCGACGAGTACGAGATGGTCGTCGGCCTCGAGGTGCACGTGCAGCTGCAGACGCGAACGAAGGCGTTCTGCGGGTGCAGCACCTCCTACGGCGCCGCGCCGAACGCCAACACCTGCCCGGTGTGTCTCGCGCTCCCCGGCGCGCTCCCCGTGCTCAACGAGGAGGCGGTGCGCCTCGCCGTCATTGCGGCCCACGCCCTCGAGGCCACGGTCAACGAAATATCGATCTTCGCGCGAAAGAACTACTTCTACCCCGACCTTCCGAAGGGCTACCAGATCTCGCAATTCGACAAGCCGCTGGCCGAGCACGGAAAGCTCGTCATCGGATCGAACGCGGATGGGACCCCCATCACCATCCGCGTCACACGCGTGCACATGGAAGAGGACGCGGGAAAGTCGGTGCACGATCGCTTCGACGGCGTCACCGCGATCGATCTCAATCGCTCCGGTGTCCCACTGATCGAGATCGTGAGCGAGCCCGACATGCGCTCGTCCACCGAGGCCGGCGCGTATCTGCGCGCGCTCAAGCAAGTCATCGAGTACACCGGCGTCAGCGACGCGAACATGGAAGAGGGAAGTCTCCGCGTCGATGCGAACGTGAGCGCGCGGCTCCGCGGCGAGACGAAGCTCGGCACCAAGACCGAACTGAAGAATCTGAATTCCTTCTCCGGCGTCGAGCGCGCGCGCGAGGTCGAGTTCGCGCGTCAGGTCCAGGTGCTCACGAGCGGCGGCGAGATTACGCAGCAGACGATGCTCTGGGACGCGAACCGCGGCGAGGTGCGCCCCGCGCGCAGCAAGGAGGGGAGCCACGACTACCGCTACTTCCCCGAGCCCGATCTCCCGCCGCTGCAACTCGCGCGCGCGTGGATCGATCAGTCGCGACGCTCACTCCCCGAGCTTCCTTCCGCCAAGCGGACGCGCTTCGCCACGGAGTACAAGCTCACGCCCACGGAAATCGAAGTGCTCACCGCCGAAGTGCCCCTCGCGACCTACTTCGAGGAGGTCGTTCGCGCGGGCGGCGACCCGAAGAGCGCGGCCAACTGGGTGATTCGCGATGTGCGGCAACTGCTCAACTCAGGCGCCACGCTCGACACGCTCGCGCTGCGCCCGGCGTCGCTCGCCGCGCTGCTCGCGATGGTTCGCGAGAAGACGGTAAGCCATGCCGCCGCCACGAAGATCTTCGCCATCGCAAGCGCGAGCGGCGAGGCGCCGGCGGACATCGCGAAGCGGGAAGGACTGCTGCAGGAGCGCGACGAAGATGCGCTCGCCGGCTGGGTTGATCAGGTCCTCGTGGAGAATCCCGACGTCGCCACGCGCTTCCGCGCCGGCGACAGGAAGCTGCTCGGCGTGCTGGTCGGTTTGGTGATGAAGGCGTCGAAGGGGCGAGCCGACCCCAAGGCGATCAATCAGCTCTTGTCGGCGCGCGGCGGCGAATAGAACCGCTCTCGTTCCCCTACCGCGCCGACGTCGGCGAGTAGAGCGGCGCCTCGAGCTCGGCCGCGAATCGCAGCTGCGATTCCGGCATCGCGAATTGGCGCGTCGCCTCCTCGGCCATGCGGAACTCCATCCCCGCCTTCCTCGAATCGCGACGAACCTCCTTCGCGAGTCTGAGTGCATCGTCGCCGGCCGGATCGAGCGCGTACGGCTCCGACGAGTCGACCCGCCTGAGGAAGTCGATGATGAAATCGTACGAGCGCTCCATGTAGCGCGCGACATCCGGATCCGTGAGATCCCAGCGGCTGTTTTCGGCCGCCAGCTGGAATATTCGCTGCCACGATTCCGTATCCGTCACGTATACCATGCCGCGGAAGAGGCGGCGATTGGTCTGCGTGCTGAAGATCGTCGGGCTCAGGATGCGATCGAGATGCTCGTCGGATCGGGAGTGGTCGCGCAGAATGACTTCGCGCGCCCGCCTGCTGTATCCCTGCCCGAGGTGCGTCTCGAAACGGCTCTCCCAGTAGCTGTGCCCGACACCCGTCGTGCGCGACGCGATGATGAGGTATCGCGGCACGAAGAAATTGTGTGCGACGGTGTCGGCCGCGAGATGCGCGAGATATCCGAGCGCGAAGCTCTTGATCGCATCGTCGCGCGCCTGATCATAGATCTCGAGGCCGACCGCCCATGAATGGCAATGCCGCCCAACCGGCGCATATTTCTTCGCGATGCTGGTATCGGCCGCGATCGAACCGTAGAGGAACTCCACCGGATAGCTGCCGAGCAGCTCTGCGACCGCCTTCGGCAGTGATCCCAGCGCGCCGAGCACGGCCTCGCCAAGAAAGATGTGCGTGCCCGGAGTCCACGCCCATGCTGTGGAAGGGATGACGCACAATGCGACCAGCGCCATAGCGATTGGAATCGCAATGCGCGTGGTCGCACGGCCCCACATTCTTCCGGTCGAATGCCGGAGTCGATTATTGCCGTTCGAGGGCATCCTCGAAGTTACGATAAGTTCAGATGCCGAGGTGCTTCCGCTGGCGGCGAATGCCCTTGCGCAGATCGCTCAGCTCGTGCGAGACCACATCGTCGATCGCGTCGCGCGCCGTCT
>JBBSEY010000206.1:0-4756 GCA_038239265.1 Gemmatimonadales bacterium
ACGTGGTGCTGCGCGGACTGACGGCGTTGCTCGGGCTGTTGCCATGGCGAGTCGCGGTGGAATTCGCGGGGTGGATCGGGACGCTCTTCTACTGGCCGCTTGGAGTGCGGAGGCGGGTGGCGGAAAAGCAGATCGCCGCCGCGTTTCCCGCGTACTCGTCGCGCGAGGTCGAGCGTGTCGCGCGCGAGAGCTTTCGTCATCTCGGTCGCGTGGCAGCGGAGAGCGCGCTTTTCTCGCGGCTGGACGGCGCCGGGATCCTCGCGCACATGGAAGGGACGGACGGGCTCGAGCTGTTCGCGCAACAGCGCGACGCGGGGCGCGGCGCGATCGTGCTCACCGGACATCTCGGCAACTGGGAGCTCGGCGGTGCGGCGACGGCGGCGAGTGGACAGCCCATCGATGTCGTCGTGCGACTCATGGGAAATCCGCTGTTCGATGACTATCTGACGCGTACGCGCTCGCGGCTCGGAATGAGCGTCGTGCGCGACCGCGATGCGGTGCGGCACACGGCGCGCGCGCTGAAGGAGGGGCACGTCGTGGCGTTTCTCATCGATCAGTCGGGATTGCACATCGCGTCGAGCTTCGTGAAGTTCTTCGGGCGACCCGCGAAGACGCCGCGCGGGCCCGCGGTGCTCGCGATCCGGCTCGACGTGCCCGTATTCTTCGGCGTGAGCCTCAGAGTGCCGGACGGCCGGTATCATCTGCACATCCGCGAGCTCGTCACCGAGCGCTCCGGCGACACCGACCGCGACGTCGAGGCGATCCTCAACGAGTACTCGCGCACCCTCGAGGGCTTCGTGCGACAGGCGCCGGAGCAGTACTTCTGGCAGCATCGGCGGTGGAAGCGGCAGCCCGCCGACACTCCTCCCGAGCTCCGCGATCCCGTATGAATGTGCTCCTGTGGCGGACGCTGCGCGCTGACCGGCGCGCGATGCTCGGGCTGGGGGCGATCGCGCTGATGGTGCTGCTCGCCATACTCGCTCCCCTCGTCTCGCGATGGGACCCGACCGGCATTGCGCTCGCGAATCAGCTGCAACCGCCGTCGGGCGCGCACTGGCTGGGAACGGATCTGCAGGGGCGCGACGTCTGGGCGCGACTCGTCTACGGCGCGCGTATCTCGCTGTCGGTAGGATTCCTCTCGCAGGGAATCTCGCTGTCGATCGGACTCTCGCTCGGACTTATCGCCGGCTACTACGGCAAGTGGGTCGACGAGGGGGTGATGCGACTCGCTGATGTGACGCTCGCCTTTCCTTCTTTGCTGCTGTTGATCGCGCTCGCCGCTGCGTTCGAGCCCTCGCTGACGACGGTGCTCGTGACGATCGGCGTCGTGGGCTGGGCGGGGATGGCGCGGATCGTTCGTGGGCAGGTGCTCGTCGTGCGTCAGCTCGAGTACGTACAGGCGGCGCGCGCTCTGGGCGAGCGCGACTATCGGATCATCACGCGTCACCTGCTGCCGAACGTCATTGCGCCAGTCGTCATCGCGGCGACATTGGGAGTGGCCGGCGCGATCATGGCGGAGGCGGCGCTTTCGTTTCTGGGGCTGGGCGTTCAGCCGCCGACACCGAGCTGGGGCTCGATGATCGCGGATGGCCGCGATCTCGAACAGCTCAGACACGCGCCGTGGACATCGCTCAGCCCTGGTCTCGCAATCGGAGCGGCAGTGCTCGGCTTCAATCTGCTCGGCGACGCGCTGCGTGACGCGCTCGATCCGCGCGCACTCGAGGGACGGACGTGATGAGCTACGATGTGGGTGCCCTTCGCGCGCAGGAATATCCGTGGACGCTGAGCGGGGAGCAGATCTACCTCGACAATGCGAAGACCGGGGCGCTGCCCGCGTGTGCGGTGACGGCGCTCAAGCGGTGGGCGGATCTGCGAGCGGAGCCGTTCCGGCTAACGACGTACGAAGATCTCGAAGTATTTCGCAAGGCACGCGAGCTGATCGCGAAGCTGATCGGCGCGAAGATCGGCGAGATCGCGTGCATGCACAACACGTCGTATGGGATCAACGTGGCGTCGCTGTGCCTTCCGCTCGAGTCGGGCGACGTCGTGCTGACATACGAGGGCGAGTATCCGGCGGATGTATACCCATGGATGTCCCTCGCACGGAAGGGAGTGAAGCTCGAGCTCATCCCGAAGAGGGACGGGCTGCAGGATGAGGCGCGGCTGCTCGAGGAGCTGAGGCGGCCGGAGGTGAAGGTCGTCACGATGTCGTGGGTGTCGTTCAGCACCGGATATCGAGCTGACCTCGCGACGATTGGCCACGAGTGCCGGAAGCGC
The DNA here is from genome assembly GCA_038239265.1 of Gemmatimonadales bacterium. Classification (GTDB taxonomy): domain Bacteria; phylum Gemmatimonadota; class Gemmatimonadetes; order Gemmatimonadales; family Gemmatimonadaceae; genus FEN-1250. Next base: position 2,278 of record JBBSEY010000206.1, read on the forward strand.
GGGATTTATTTCGTGGTCGATGCGATTCAGGGAGTCGGCGCGACGGCGCTCGACCTGTCCAGGCTCGAAGTGGACATCCTCGCGTGCGGCGGGCAGAAGTGGTTGCTCTCGCCGTGGGGAACGGGATTCGTGTACGTGCGCGAGGAGCTTGTAACGACGCTCGATCCCGCGGTAGTGGGCTGGCTCGCGATGAAGTCGAGCGAGGACTTCACGCGCATGGTCGACTACGACTTCAAGTACTACGACGACGCACGCCGCTTTCAGATCAACACCCTCCCGGCGCAGGATTTTGCCGGGATGAATGCGAGTCTCGAGCTGTTCCTGGAGTTGGGGGCGGCGAGCGTGGAACGGCACATCGAGGGGATCGTGAGCGAAGGGGTGGCGTGGGCGCGAGCGAACGGCGATACGGTGAAGCTCGTGACGCCGGCTGACCCCGCGAAGCGTGCGGGGGTGCTGGCGATTGCGCCGCGCGATGCAACGGCGGCGTCGAGGGCATTGAGTGAGGCGAAGATCTTCCACTCGCTGCGCGAGGGGGCGATCCGGTTGTCGCCCCACTGCTTCAATACGAGGGAGGAAATGGGGAGGGCGCTGGAAGTGCTCGGCCGCTAGTGGCGCGTCCGCTCTTGACAGGCTGAGAGCTCGCGGTCATACTCCCTCCAGAGTCTCCCCCAAGACACTGGAGCGAGTTGTGAACGAACCCCTGCCGTTGATCAAGGGAACGCTGGACATTCTCGTGCTCCGCGCGCTCGCATGGGCACCCATGCACGGTTTCGAGATTACGACGTGGCTCGAGCAGCGAACTGCCGGCGCGCTCGGGATTGATGACAGCGCGTTGTATCAGGCGCTCTATCGAATGGAGGAGCGCGGCTGGATCACGACGGCCTGGGGAATCACCGAGAACAATCGTCGCGCACGGTACTACTCGCTCGCCCGGGCCGGCCGCGCGCATTTGGCCGCCGAGACGAAACGGTGGGTTCGCTACGCAGACATCGTGACCGCCGTCCTGACGACCAACGCGAGGGAGAGTTGATCCCGTGTCTTCCGGTCTTCCTCCCCGCGCGAAGCGGTATTTCCGACTTGCACTCCGTCGTCCTGATGTCGTCACAGCCGACACCGATGACGAGGTCCGCTTCCATCTCGAAGCGCGCGCGGAGCAGCTCGTAGCGCGGGGGCTCACTCCCGAGCTGGCGAAGGAGGAAGCGTCCAGGCGCTTCGGCCTCATCGACAGCAATGACCCGCGTCTTCGAGCGTCGGCGCTGCGGAGGGAGAGACATCTGCGTGTGCGCGAGATGCTGGGTGTCGTGCGACGCGATGTGCGGTTCGCGGCTCGCGGCCTCCGTCGTGCGCCCGGCTTCTTCGTCATCGCCGTCGCCTGCGTAGCGCTCGGGATTGGCGCGAACGCGGCGATCTACTCGGTCATAAATGGAGTGCTCTTTCGACCACTCCCTTTCGCCCATCCCGAGCGTCTCGTCCGTGTGTGGACGACGGGAGCGGCAGCGCCAGGAATCTTCGAGCTGCTTCGTGCGAGCAATCGATCGTATGAGGGGCTGGCGGGTTATGTAGATGACATCAAGGTGAGTGTCACGGGCGCAGGCACCCCCATTCGCTACGATGCCTCGGCGGTCACGGCCAACCTCTTCGACGTGCTGGGTGTTCGCCCGGAAATCGGCCGCGCATTCGTGCCGGGCGAGAACGCGGAAGGGAGTAACCGAGTGGTGCTTCTCAGCCATGCCGTGTGGCGGGCGCGATTCGGCGGAGATCCGGCCGTGCTCGGGCGCACGATAAACATCGACGGCATCGCGCACGTGATCATCGGGGTCATGCCGGCAGCGTTCAAAGTTGCCCACGGAGATGCGCAGCTCTGGGTGCCGGCGCTCTTCACACCATCCGCCCCTCCCTATTGGTGGGGCTCACCCCTGCGCTTGATCGGTCGACTCAGGTCCGATGTACCAATCGAGCAGGCGAGAGCCGAGGCGCCTGGACTGCTGCTCCGTGCTCGCAGCAGCTTCCCGATGCGGATGCCCGACGAGTGGGGACGAGACGCCGATGTGCTCCCGTTGCAGGAGTCCGTCGTTGGCTCGGAGCGACCGACGATACTCGTGCTCTCCGTGGCGGTTGGCCTCGTGCTCCTGCTCGCGTGCGTGAACGTCGCCACGTTGTACGTCGACCGCGCCGCCGCTCGCGAGCGGGAGTTTGCAATACGAAGTGCGCTGGGCGCGGGTCGTGCCCGCGTGGTGGCGCAGCTACTCACGGAGAGCCTCGTCGTGGCCGGCGTGGGTGGCGCCGCCGGGATCGCGATCGCGTTCGTCGCAGTTCGCGCGCTCGTCGCGATCCTCCCGCCGGGCACACCGCGCGCGGAATCGATACGGGTCGATGCCCACGTGCTCGCCTTCACGCTCATTCTCGCGGTGGTGAGTGGAATCGCGGTTGCACTCCTCCCGGCGCTGCGTGCGAGACGAGTGGACGTGCAATCGTCGCT
>JBBSEY010000207.1:0-4752 GCA_038239265.1 Gemmatimonadales bacterium
GATGGTCGAGGCGATGCAGCCCGGCGCGGTGATCGTCGATCTCGCGGCGGAAGCGGGGGGGAACTGCGAGCTCACCAGGCCGAACGAGACGACGCACGTGAACGGCGTCACCATCATTGGCGCGGTCAATCTACCGGCGACGGTGCCATTCCACGCCTCGCAGATGCTCAGCCGCAACATCCTCACGCTGCTGCAGCATCTGATCAAGGACAACACGTTGACGATCGACCTCGAAGATGAGATCACGAAGGCGATGGTCGTAACTCACGACGGAGCGGTCGTATGAACGTGACTGGATTCATGCAGCTGTACGTGTTCATGCTCGCGGCGTTCGTCGGCTACCAGATCATCACCCGTGTCCCGCCGCTCCTGCACACGCCGCTCATGTCGGCGACGAACGCGATCTCCGCGATCTCGCTGGTGGGCTCGCTCGTGGCCGCCGGCTCCAATCGCGGTCCGGTCAGCACGATTCTTGGCTTCGTGGCTGTCACCGCGGCGACGATCAACATGGTCGGAGGCTTCGTGATCACCGATCGCATGCTCAAGATGTTTCGGCGCGAGGTGACGCCACCGAAGGAAGTACCAAAGCCCGCGGACGGCTCGAAAGCCGGAGCGCCGTAGCATGAGGGAGATCTTCACCCAGGTCACCTACCTGGTGGCCTCGATCCTCTTCATCCTCGGTCTTCGGAGCCTCACCAAGCCGGACACCGCACGGCAGGGCATGCATTACGCGGCGATCGGCATGCTGCTCGCCATCGTCGGCACGCTCGTGCAGCACGAGATCGTCCGCTACGACTGGATCATCGGCGGTCTCATCCTCGGCACGATCATCGGCATCCCGCTCGGCACGCGCGTCCCGATGACGGCGATGCCGCAGCGCATCGCGATCTCCCACATGTTCGGTGCGCTCGCGGCGACGCTCGTGGGCGTTGCCGAATACTGGCTGCACGGGGCGCAGCTCGGCGCCGGGAAGATGGCGGCCGTCGGCTTCGAGGTGCTCTTCGGAGCGCTCACGATCACGGGCAGCTTCATGGCGTTCGGCAAGCTGCAGGAGATCATCACCGGGCGCGCCGTGACGTACAAGGGGCAGAACGCCGTGAACATCACGCTCTTTGGCGTGACGTTGGTGATGTTCGGCTATCTGATCTTCAACCCCGGCAACGCGGTCGTCTTCTACTCGATGATTGCGCTGGCGCTGATGATCGGCGTGTTCATGGTGCTCCCGATCGGGGGTGCGGACATGCCGGTCGTCATCTCGCTTCTCAACTCGTACGCGGGGCTCGCGTCCGCCGCCACCGGCTTTGCGATCGGAAACAACGTTCTCATCATCGCGGGAGCGCTCGACGGCGCATCGGGATTCATTCTCTCGATCGTCATGAGCAAGGCGATGAACCGCTCGTTCCAGAACGTCATCTTCGGCGCGTTCGGCGCTGCGCCCACCGTGTCGACGAAGACGACAACGGGGCTCAGCGTACGCTCCATCAGCGCGGAGGACGCGGCGATCCAGCTCGCCTATGCGAAGCTCGTGATCATCGTGCCGGGGTACGGCATGGCCGTCGCTCAGGCGCAGCATCAGGTGCGCGAGCTCGCGGAGCTCATCGAGAAGAAGGGAGGCGAGGTGAAGTACGCGATTCACCCCGTTGCCGGCCGCATGCCCGGTCATATGAACGTGCTGCTCGCCGAGGCGAATGTGCCGTACGACCGGCTCTACGACATGGATGAGATCAACGGTGAGTTCGAGCGCGCGGATGTCGCGCTCGTCATCGGCGCGAACGACGTCGTGAATCCCGCCGCGCGCAACGACAAGTCGAGCCCGATCTTCGGGATGCCGATTCTGAACGCCGACAAGGCGCAGAACGTCATCGTGCTCAAGCGCAGCATGAATCCGGGGTTCGCGGGGATCGAGAACGAGCTGTTTTACAACGACAAGACGAGCCTCCTGTTCGGCGATGCGAAGGCGTCGCTCTCGAAGCTCGTGGCGGAGATGAAGACGGTGTGATCATGCGGCGCTCGCTCCTGCGCGCGATGGCGCTGTGCGCAGTCGCCTGTTCCAGGCACGATGCGCCGCCGCCAAAGGTGGCGAGCGCCGATTCCGCCGTCGCGGCGAAGGCGGACGAGAGCCGCGCGGCCGAAACCGACGAATGGAATCGCGCCGAGATCGTAAGGCGTCTTGGCGAGGCGGGGCTCGTCGTCGTCGATAGTGCGCGGGAGGTCCATCACGCCGGACTAGCGCTCGCCGGAGACCTTCTCGGCGTTAGCGGGAGCCCTCTCGAGATCTACGTGTATCCGACGGCGAAAGCGCGCACGAAGGACTCGGCCACGCTCGATACCGTGCCGAATGCCGCACAGCCAACCGGCCAGCGCCCGCGCTACATCATTTCCGGGAATCTCATTGCGATCCACGTGACGCCGAAGGAGGCATTGGCGGAGCGGGTGGAGAACGTGCTCACGGCGCGCCACGCGGGCGCGCCGTAGTTCCCGGCGAGCGGTTGACTCAGCCCGCGCGCCCCAGCGTCCTCTGGAATACCACCAGTGAGCTGTCCAGCGGCGCCATTCGAATCGCCTGGCTGATCCACTTCCGCGCCGCCGCGCTGTCCCCGCTGGCGAGCGCGATCTCCGAGCGCATGCGCAGGATCGCCTCCGGGCGACCGCCCTTGAGCGAGTCCGCGATCGCGAGCTCCTTCGTCGCCTCTGGCAGCTTCCCCGTCTGACGCAGCATGTTCGCAAGCAGATAGTGCAGATTGCCGCTGTGCGGCTGCTGCACGAGCGCGGCGCGGTACGTCGCGATCGACGAGTCGGGGAGATCCTTGTTGAAGTATGCCTCCCCCTTCATCACCGCGTGCCAGTTCAGGCTCGTCGAGTCGTGCGCGGGCACGCGCGCGAGCTCGGCCAGCACGGAGTCCGGCCCGCGCCGCGTGCCGAGCGCGACGAGGAACATCACCCACGTCTGCTCCGACGCCGGATTCTCCTTCGCCGCGTCGCGTAGCAGCGCGAGCTCTCCCTCGTACGCGCCGATCGCGTGCAGCTGCTCGGAGTAGAAGAAGACGATGTTGTCGTTCGCCGGCTCGAGCGCATGCGCGCGCTGCAGATACTTGATCGCCTTCTGGTGATCGTTCTGGTTCGCGTACAGATCGCCCATCAGCTGCCAGGGGCGAGAAGCGCGCGGCGCCTGTTCGATGCCATGCAGGAAGAGCGTGTAGTTCGTTTGCCAGGGAATGACCTCCGGGTACGTCACCAGAAGTCCGCCGATTGCGACCGCCGCGAGCGGCAGTCCGGTTGCCAGCTGCGCCACGAACGTCCCGCCGAGGTTGCGCACGGCCACGTACGCCTGATTCGCTCCCCACGCCACCAGGAGCGCGATCCCCACGCTCGGCAGATACAGTGTGCGCTCGGCGAGCAGCTGCCCCGTGGGCACCAGCAGATTCGACGCTGGCAGGAATGCGATGGCCACCCACGCGATGGCCACGAGCGGACGCCGGTCGCCGCGCCGCGCGCTCAACGCCGCGAGCGTTACGATGATCGCCGCCGACGTCAGCGACAGCACCGCCCAGATTGTCGGCTCCGTCAACGGAACTACGATGTCGGATCCGTAGTGCATTCTCAGCTTGCTCGGCCACACCAGCAGCCGTGCGATCAGCGGCCACGCCGCCGTCATCGTCCAGAAGCGTGGTCCGAATCCGAAGTTCCGAACCTCGTGTGTCACCCAGTGCTGGCTCACCGTGAGCCCGCCGAGCACGAAGAAGCGCGCGGTTACCACACTCACGAGCGCACCGGTACAGAGCGCCCATGCGCGCCACCCGCCAACGAGCACCTCGCGAAAGGTCGGCCGGCGCGCCGTGCTCTCGGACCGCCATCCCCACAAACACAGAAACGCGATCGCGGGAATTCCCGCGCCGCTCTCCTTCGCCCCGATCGCGAGCAGATACGCCCCGGCCGCGAAGAGAGCGGGCTTCCAGCCGATCACTACCCCGCCATTACTGCGCATCGATGCGCGCAGCAGGATCGAGATGCACGCGATCCCGAACAGCGCTACCAGCACTTCCGACGAGTTCACGATGTTCGCGACCGCTTCCACGTGCACGGGATCCACGGCGAAGAGAAGCGCGGCGAAGAACGCGGCCCATCGGTTCGTCGCGCGCGCGAGCAACCACCACAGTGCGAGCGTGGCCGCCACGTGTATCACGATCGCATAGAGATGGAAGATCCACGGCTTCCCGCCGCCGAGATTCCAGAGGAGCGCGTACATGAACTGAGCGACGGGGCGATAGAGCCCCGTCTCGGGATTTCCCCAGTAGCTCTGCACCCACGCCTGCGCCACGCCCAGCCACGTGTGTCGCGACGGTACCTCGACGATGACGCCGAGATCATCGTACACGAACCCGAAGGTCAGCGAGGACAGATACGGCAGCGCCGCCGCCAGAATCAGCAGAAAGAGCGCGACGCGCTCGCTGGTGAAGACGCCGCGCCACCCTTTCGGAGGGGCGCTGGAGGGAAGTGGTGCGGAGCTCATGACACTCTCGAGGGGGGAAACACGATCGGGTCAGGCAATCGCCTGACCCGAACATGGAGGAACATACGTCCGGCGATCAAAACCGTGCGTCGCGAGAAGCGACGCGGTGAATCACGGATCGCAGGTGATGATACCGTCGAGCGTCGTCGCAGCGGCCTGGCTACCAAAGCCCGCGTAGCACTTCTTGGTCGTCGCGCTGTGGCTCGCCGTACCCTTCCAGCCCTTCGCATCCGCGACCATAC
>JBBSEY010000208.1:0-4736 GCA_038239265.1 Gemmatimonadales bacterium
ACTTCGTCGCCGCGCCGCTTCTCGCGCTCTACCTCGTCTACTGCCTGTACATGCTCGCACGCGCTCCCTCGCTCGCGACGCTGGCGAACGTGGTGCTCGCCGCCGGTGTGATCGCCGCCCTCTTCGCGTCGCGCATGACGACGCTGGTCGTGCAGAATCGGCTGATCCGCCTGGAGATGTCGCTACGCCTCGAGCGCCTGCTCGGAGCCACGGCCGCGGCCGACGCGCTCGCAGCCATGCCGGCTGCGAGGCTCATCGCGCTGCGCTTCGCATCGGACGCTGAGCTCCCGGGGCTCATCGCGCGCGTGCGCTCGAAGGAGCTCGCGAGCAACCGCGACGTGAAGAAGGCGATTCGCGAGTGGCAGCCCGACCACCTGCGCGCGTGAGCTTCGCGAGCGAGGGCGAGCTCGAGGAGGCGCTCTCCGCGCCGTCGAGCGCACTGCTCGCCGCGCTCCGGACGACGCCGGGCGACATCCTCGTCCTGGGCGCCGCGGGAAAGATGGGGCCGACGCTCGCGCGCATGGCCGCGCGCGCGCTCGACGCGATCGGGGGCGGCGATCGCGTGATCGCGGCGTCGCGTTTTTCGTCGCCCGCAGCCGAACAGGCGTTGCGAGAAGCCGGTATCCGAACCGTGAAGTGCGACCTGCTCGATCGCCGCGCCGTCGACGCGCTCCCCGATGCGCCGAACGTGATCTTCATGGCGGGACAGAAGTTCGGCACGCGCGACGCACCATCGTCGACGTGGGCGCACAATGTCGTGCTCCCGTCGATCGCGGCCGAACGATATGCCGGCGCTCGCATCGTCGCCTTCTCGACGGGGAACGTCTATGCGCTGAGCCCCGCGACGGCGGGCGGGGCGCGCGAGAGCGACGCCCCCGCACCCGTGGGCGAGTACGCGATGAGCTGCCTCGGCCGCGAGCGCGTGTTCGAGGATGCGTCGACGCGGCGCGGTACGCGCGTGGCGATCGTGCGCCTCAACTACGCCGTCGATCTGCGCTACGGCGTCCTCGTCGACATCGCCACGCGCGTGCTGCGCGACGAGGCCATCGATGTACACATGGGGCACGTCAACGTCGTCTGGCAGGGCGACGCCAACGATTGGGCGCTGCGCTGCCTGGCTCACGCGGCCACGCCTCCGTTCGTCGTGAACGTGACCGGGCGCGAGACACTCGCCGTGCGTGCGCTCGCCGCGCGCTTCGGCGAGCTGCTCGGCCGCTCGCCCGTGCTCGTGGGAAGCGAGGCGCACGACGCGCTCCTCAGCAACGCGACGCTCGCCCACGTGATGTTCGGCCCACCCTCCGTCGCAACGGAGGCGCTCATCGAGCGCGTCGCGGAGTGGGTCGCCGCGGGAAATCCGCTGCTCGGCAAGCCGACGCATTTCGAAGAGCGGACCGGCGCGTTCTGACCATGCTCGACATTCGGAATCACCTCGCGCGCGGCCATGTGATTCCCGCGCATCCGCTCGCCCTCACCGCCGCTCGCACGCTCGACGAGCGACACCAGCGCGCGTTGACGCGCTACTACGTGGCAGCGGGCGCCGGCGGGATCGCGGTGGGCGTGCACACCACGCAGTTCCAGATTCGCGACCCAAAACACGGCCTCCTCGCCCCCGTCCTCGCGCTCGCCTCGGAAACCGCTGCCGCAGCGCTGCGCACGGACCCGCGCCCCTTCGCGCAGATCGCCGGCGTCTGCGGCGACACCAGGCAGGCGCTGGCCGAGGCGCGGCTCGCACACGATCTCGGATACGACGCCGCGCTCCTGAGCCTCGGCGCACTGCGCGACGCATCCGAGCAGACGCTCCTCGAGCATTGCCGCGCCATCGGAGACATCCTCCCACTCTTCGGCTTTTACCTGCAGCCGGCCGTCGGCGGTCGCGTGCTGCGATACGAGTTCTGGCGCGCCTTCGCCGAGCTCCCGCGGGTGATCGCGATCAAGATCGCGCCGTTCAATCGCTACCAGACGCTCGACGTCGTTCGCGCCATCGCCGATTCTGGGCGCACCGACATCGCCCTCTACACGGGCAACGACGACCAGATCGTGCTGGATTTGCTGACGCGCTTCCCGCAGCTCGGCGACAGCGAGCGCACGATGCGCATCGTTGGAGGTCTTCTGGGACAGTGGTCCGTGTGGACGCATCGGGCCGTAGAGATGCTCGAGGAGATCCACGTCGCGCGCGACGTGGACGCGATCGACGGCGGTTGGCTCACGCGCGCGGCCGCACTCACCGATGCGAACGGCGCGCTCTTCGATGTGCGACACGCCTTCGCCGGGTGCATCGCCGGCCTCCACGAGATCCTCCGCCGTCAGCAGCTGATGGCCGGTATCTGGTGCCTCGACCCGAACGAAGGGCTATCCGAGGGACAGCTCGACGAGATCGATCGCGTGATTCGCATTCACCCCGAGCTCACCGACGACGAGCTCGTCGCCGCGAACGTCGACGAGTGGCTGCGCTGAGCTCATTTGCGCTCGGCGAGCAGCTCCTCGATGTGCTTGAGGCGCTCCATCGCATCCTTGCGCCAGAACTCATCGCTCGACGGATGCTTGAGCACGAAGGTGAGCTCACCCCCCACCTCGAGTCGCGCGCACTCGATCTCGCCGAGCGAACCGATGCCCTGCCGGCGCGCGGCGGACATCAGCTCCGCCTTCGTGATGAGCTGCTTCTTGAGTGCAGCTTCGAGCAGCTCACCGTGGAGCACGAGCACGACGTTGTCTCCCTCGGCGATTCTGTCGATCTTCGGATGGAGAAAGAGAAAGCGCACGATGGTGTAGTTGATCACAAGGAGCAGCGCGGCGCCGATGACGCCGCCAGTGATCGAGTTGTCGTTGCCGATGATCGCGTTCTGCAGCGTATTGGACAGCACGAGCAGCACGACGAGATCGAAGGGATTGAACTGTCCCAGCTCACGCTTGCCCGCGAGTCGCAGACCGAGCAGCAGAAAGAGGTAGACGACGATCGTGCGAATGACCTTGGCGATGAGTGGCTCGCCCGGCGTGAACAACTCCGTCCAGATCGGATGCATGAGGATGTGGGTGGCAGGGTCGGGGGCAAACGACTAGCGTTGACGCTGAGTGCGCTCGAGGAAGCAAACGCGGGGCGAGAGCCCTGTCGAGGGAAAAGCCAGCGCGTGAACGAGTCTTCGCACCTGCCCGGGCGCGAGATGGCGGATCGCCTGCGCGTCATCCGCCCCATGATTCAGCTGCTCTTCGTCTCCGGTGTCACGGATGACGAGGTGATGCTCCAGGGCATCAGCGGGGAGCGATCCGGCTACCTGCAACGCCCCTCTCGCCGATGCTCCTCGTCGCGAAAACCGCCGAGCTGCTGCGCGCGCCCCGGGAGCTCGAGGAGATGGCGAGCTACAGATCTCCCTGCTGCAGCAGCCGTTGGGCGATCTTGGTCGCGATCTGGGGGCTATCGTACGCGCGCTCGAGGATGCGCAGCCGAATCTCGGCCGTTCGCTCCTCCGTGAGCCGTTGCCTGGAGGTTCGCGAGGTGATCGAGCGCACTTCATTCCCTCTGTTTTCCTGTCGCGAGTCGTCCTGTCGATCGGTCATGGTAACCTCCACGTGCAGGAATATCGGTCGAAAGCGGGAATGCTTAACCGGAAAATGTTGCCGGGCGGCGGGGGCTGACGTCAGATACCAAGGAGCAGGACACCCCGATTCCAGGGCCGCATCTACATGTCAATTCTGTACGTCGACGACGAACCGGCGGTCTCGATGATCGTCGAGCACACGCTGCGCGATGCAGGGCACGAGACGGTGGGCGCGCGAAACGTGCCCGAGGCGCTGCAGGTGCTCGCGCGAGGTGGGGTCGAGCTGATCATCTCCGACTACAAGATGCCGGGGCTCTCCGGGCTCGAGTTTCTCGAGCTGCTGAACAGTGAAGGATTGGACATTCCGCTGATCATGCTCACGGGGTACGCGAGCATCGAGCACGCGGTTGCGTCGATCAAGGCCGGGGCCGTCGACTACATCACCAAGCCCGTTCGCCCGGAGCAGCTGACGCTGGCGGTCGAGCAGGCGCTGGAGCTGGTGCGCCTGCGAAGAGAGAATGCGACCCTCCGCCGAGAGATGAGTGTCGTGCGGAACGAGCGCCAGCTACTCGGCGACAGCGCGGTGATGCGGCACGCCCTGCAATCGGTGGCCACGGCGGCGCCAACGCGGGCAACCGTATTGCTGCTCGGAGAGTCGGGCACGGGGAAGGAGCTCTTCGCGCGTGCGATCCATGACCTGAGCGATCGGCACGACAAGCCGTTCATCAAGCTGAATTGTGCGGCGCTCCCGGAGGGGCTGATCGAGAGCGCACTTTTCGGCCACGAGAAAGGCGCATTTACCGGCGCGATCAAGCGCGTCGAAGGCGCATTCGAGCGCGCGCATTGCGGCACGCTGCTCCTGGACGAGATATCCGAGATGCGTCTCGATCTGCAGGCGAAGCTGCTGCGGGTGTTGCAGGAGCAGGAATTCGAGCGCGTCGGGGGCACGAGCACGATTCGCGTGGATGTGCGCGTGATCGCCACATCGAATCGCGACCTCGCGGCTGATGCGACAGCGGGGCGTTTCCGGCAGGATCTCTACTTCCGGTTGAGCGTGATTCCGCTCCGCATTCCAGCGCTTCGAGAGCGGCTCGAGGACATTCCGATGTTGGCCTATCGCTTCGCCATGCGGGCGGCGCGCGAAGTCGGGAAGGAAATCACCACGATCGAGCCCGAAGCGATCCAGCTGCTGCAACGATATCC
>JBBSEY010000209.1:0-4725 GCA_038239265.1 Gemmatimonadales bacterium
CGTTTAATGGTGCGGCCACGCATTCCATACGCCTCGCGCGCCCTTCCACTGGGGGGCGCACTATGGCAGATTGAGACACGCGACACGGAGCGATCCGCGACCGCCCGCGCCTCCGCGCGAGTAGCTCAGCTGGATAGAGCGTCGGCCTCCGGAGCCGAAGGTCGCGGGTTCGAATCCCGCCTTGCGCATGCGATCTCCCGTTTGGGCCTCCCGCCCAAACGGGATTTTCGTTACTACCACCACAGGGCACCGTGCGTGCCTCGCCCGCGAGCGGAGGTCGAGTTGGCGAACCCGCAGTCGTCCGACGAACGGTATCGCGATGCACAACTCGCGCGCTTCCGCGTCTCGGTGCTCAAGCAGGCGAAGTGGCGGGAGCTCTCGCGCGCCGCAGGGGATGTGCGCGGGAAGCGGGCCCTGGATCTCGGTTCCGACAACGGCGTGATCTCGTGGCTCTTTCGCAGGGAGGGCGGCGAGTGGGAGAGCGCGGATCTCGCACCGCACGCGGTGCTCGCCATCTCGCGCACCCTCGGCGAACCGGTGCGCGAGATCAACGGCTCGCGGCTACCGTATGCCGACGCGAGCTACGATGTAATCGTCGTCGCCGACATGCTCGAGCACGTTGCCGATGATCGTGCGCTGCTGACGGAGATCGCGCGCTGCCTGAAGGCGGGCGGATGCGCGGTGCTCAACGTGCCGCGACTCAAGCCGTGGGGGGTGCTTCTCCCGGTACGGCGCGCGCTCGGGCTCACGGATGCGTGGCACGCGCACCTTCACCCGGGCTACGATGCGGAAACGCTGCGCGCGCTCCTCCCTCCTACTCTTCGCCTGCGCGAGACGCGCGAATACGTGCGCTTCTTCTCCTACGCGCTCGATACGGCGCTCAACGCGGCGAGCGGGCGCGCGAACCCGGCGACGACGGTGCGCACGGCGAAGGGAACAATTCCCTTGAATTCAAGAGATCTTTCGCCGCCCGGCGGCGCGGTAAAGCTGATGTATCCGGTCATGCGCGCCTTCGCCGCGCTCGACGCGCTGCTGCCGTTCACTCGCGGCTATATGCTGGTCGCCACGCTCGAGCGCGTCGCGGACGCAACGAGCGCATAGGCGGCGAGGAGCTTGCGCCGAAAGGCATCGCGCGAATAGTCGCTCGCCACGCGCGCTCGTGCGGCCACGCCTGTCGATGCGAAGCGCGCTGGATCGGCGATCACCTCGAGCATCCCGCTCGCCAACCCCTCCGCCGTTGCAGGGCGGAGCACCGCGTCGCCCGCATCGAGAACCTGCGTGTGCGTCGGGAGCTCGGTGGCCACAATCGGCACTCCGGACCACATGTACGAGTAGAGCTTGAGCGGCGTATTCCCCCCGTGCAGCCGTGGTGACACGAGCACGTCGCCGAGCGCCATCCACTCGGGCATCTCGTCGGCCGGGCGCTGCCCGGCGAGCACGACGCGCGGGCCGATGCCGAGGGCGGCGGCGCGTGCGCGCGCGGCGGCGACCTGCGGCGGCGTTCCGCCCACGAGGACGAGTACCGCGTCCTCGCGCGCGGCAGCGACGAGGGCGAAGGCGTCGAGGAGCAGGTCGATTCCCTGATAGCTCTCGAGATTTCCGGTGTAGACGACTGCTCTGCGCTCGCCGAGCCCGAATTCCGAGCGGAGGGCGGCGATGCGCGCGAGGTTGGGGGCGCGCAACACCTCGTCGAGCGGACAGTCCTCGATCTGTGCCACCGGGAGGTCCGGCGCCATCGTGTGTACGGCATGGGTGAGGGACGCACTCACGGTGATCGCGAGCCTGCATCGGCGCAACGCCGCGCGCTCGATGCGCCTCAGGAGCCCGACGATCGTCGCGTTCTCGAGGCCTCGCGCGAACTGGAGTTGCTCCGAGAGCGACGAGTCCATGTCGTAGATGACGGGCACGCCACGCAGCCTCGCGGCAGGAAGCGCGAAGAACACAGACTCCTCCACGGCGTGCACGACGTCGAAGCGCATCCGCGCGATCAGCTGCCAGACGGTGAGCGCAAGCGACGCATCGAGCGCGAGCTTTCTCCACGAGAAGCCGATCGGCACGGTGCGAATCCCCGGTATCGGCAGCGCGCGATGGATCCGGAGCCCCGCGATCCCCACCGCCTCGCCCAGGGGATAGGTGGCGAGATGCACCTCGTGGCCGGCCTCGCACAGCGTTTGCGCCATCTGACGCACGTTGATCGGCGTTCCTCGCTGTGCGAAGAACGGCTGGGGCGCGATCAGGAGAATGCGCATCGACGGCTCGCGTGCGCCCGCTTCAGCGTCGGCCGGCAGACGATCTCGAGCGAGAAGAGCAGGAGCGTGCATTCGGGCGGATGAAGGTGGCGCCGGCGAGTGCTGCAGCACACGCAACTATCGACGGGCAAAGGACATGTCCTGTGTACACCGGTCGGTACGGGATGGACTTTCAATGTAGCGGCGAGGGTACACACTCGTCTCCCATGAGCGCCATGGATGCCACACATTTCCCTTCATGATGCAATCACTGCACCCTGTCCTCTCCATCGTGGTCCCGATGTACAACGAGGAGGAGAGCGTCGGACCGCTCGTCGACGCGGTACGCGACGCACTCGCCGCGCAGCCCTCGTGGGAGCTGGTGCTCGTGGACGACGGAAGCCGCGACGCGACCGTGCGCATCGCCGAATCGTTCGCCGCATCCGACCCGCGGGTGGTCGTGCTGCAGCTTGCGCGCAACTACGGGCAGACCCAGGCGATGCAGGCAGGCTTCGACCGCGCGCTTGGCCGCATCGTCGTCAGCATGGACGGCGATCTGCAGAACGATCCCCGCGACATCCCGCTGCTCGTGGCGAAGCTAGAAGAGGGATTCGATCTCGTGGCCGGCTATCGCATGAATCGCCAGGACAAGGTCGTCACCCGGAAGATCCCTTCGTGGATGGCGAACCGAATCATCATCTGGCTCACCGGCGTGCGTATTCGTGACAACGGCTGCTCGCTCAAGGCTTACCGGCGCGAGCTCCTCGACCAGCTTCATCTCTACTCCGACATGCACCGCTTTCTGCCGGCGCTGGCTGCCGCGACGGCCAACGCGCGCATCGCCGAAGTACCCGTGCGGCATCACGCGCGCCGGTTCGGCGTGAGCAAGTACGGGCTCTCCCGGATCGCGAAGCTGCTCGCGGATCTGTTGACGATCAAAATGATCGCGACTTTCCGCGAGAGCCCGCTCGCCATGTTCGGATTGGGGGCACTGGCCTCGAGCGCGATCGCGACGGGCTTTCTCGCCGCGTGGCTCTCGTCGTTCGTGCGGCGCGCCGATCCGATCGATGTCGCGCCAATGAATGCATACGTCTTTCCGGGGAGCGCGCTCCTCTTCGTGGCGCTCGCGGCATTCCTGTTGATGCTCGGCCTGATCGCCGAGGAGGCGCTGCAGAAAGTGCGCGCGGAGGAGCAGCTCGAGCGTCTCGACCTGCGAAGGCTGAACCAATGACGGAGGTGTCGGTGATCGTCACCGTCGTCGAGCGCCCGGAGCCACTCGACGCGCTCTATCGCGAGTACGCTGCCGCGCTCGCGTCGTGCGGACGGAGCTTCGAGTTCATCTTCGTTGCGCATCCGTTCTTCCACGAGATGCTCGAGCCGCTGCTCGCGCTCGCCGGCGCGGGGGAGCCCGTGCGCGTGATCGTGTCGCCGCGCAGCGTCGGCGAGACGGCGCTGCTGCGCATCGGACTCGCCGATGCACGCGGCGCTCTCGTCGCAACCGCGCCCGCCTACCGGCAGGTGCAGCCGCAGGCGGTGTGCGAGCTGCTCGCGGCGGTCGACGGTGGCGCCGACCTCGCGGTGGCACGCCGGTGGCCACGCATCGACTCGAAGGTCAATCGTTTCCAGGCGCTCGCGCTCCATCTCCCGGCCGGACGACTCGCGAACGGCACGCTGCACGACATCGCGTGCGGCGTGCGCGCCGCGCGAACTGAAGTGCTCCGCGACATTCCGCTCTACGGCGACTTCGCACGCTTTCTCCCCCTGCTCGCCATTTACAACGGCTACAATGTGGCCGAGGTCGCGAGCCCGCAGCACTCGAGCGACGTGCAGCGGCGAGTCTACGGGCCCGGCGTGTACGTGCGCCGCTCGATCGACATCCTCGGTCTGTACTTCCTGCTCCGCTTCACCGAGAAGCCGCTCCGCTTCTTCGGACTCATCGGCGCGGTGCTCGCGGGCACCGGTGGCATCGCGCTCCTTGTGATGCTGGTTCAGCGCCTCTACGGCCAGCCATTGGGGAATCGCCCGCTGATGCTGCTCGCCGTGCTGCTCGCGACGCTCGGCGTGCAGGCGATCGCGCTGGGGCTCGTGGGTGAGATGATCGTGCACTTCAATGCATCGCGGCGGCGGGGGTATCGGTTGCGGGAGCCTGGCCGGGAATAGTTCGCGAGGGGCGAGGCAACAGCTGTGGAGATGCACACAAAAACGGAAGGAGCGACGGACGACGAACAGATGCTACGGCGACCGTTTTTTGTTCGTTCCTTCCGTTGTTGTGGCAGTCACAATGGTGTTACGCATCGCTCGGAATCGCCCCCTCAGCCGCCACGCGTGACCGCGCAGTGGCGCGCGCGGTTGGACCCAGCTCGGTGCGGCGCTCGATGACATCGTCGGAGTTCATCGCCATCTCGGTCTTCGCGGCGTGCGTGAGCTGTGCGGCGATGACCGGCGAGTCCGCTTCTACGCGCGCACCGAGCGCCGGGCGCGCGCGCACCAATCCGAG
>JBBSEY010000210.1:0-4720 GCA_038239265.1 Gemmatimonadales bacterium
GCGCGATCGTGCCCGTGCGTCCCGGCGGCGGAGTGCTGCACATCATTCAGGATCGCGCGCGCCAGAAGCGGTGGCTCGATGAGCGCGACTTTCCGCTCGGTCCGTTCTGGGTCGCGAACAGGGCCGAAGAGCTCGGAATTGCGATGAGGGCAGCGGGGGCACACGCCTTCGTGAAATCGTCGTTTGGTGGCTACGATGGCCGCGGCCAGGCGCGCACCTCTCCCCGCGATGATGCGAATGCGATTTGGAGCTCCCTGGGCTCATCGACGTGCGTGGTCGAGAAGGCACTCGATCTCGAGGGGGAAATCTCCGTGATGGTCGCGCGGCGCCCCGATGGCTCGTGCGCGACATTTCCCCCCGCGCTCAATCATCATGTGGACGGAGTGCTCGACTGGTCGGTGATCCCTGCGCCGATTCCTGGCGCCGTCGCGCGCGAGGGGGTGCGCATCGCGCGCGGCATCGCCGAGCAGATGGAGGTTGTCGGATTGCTCGCGGTCGAGATGTTCATGCTGCGCGACGGCGGACTGGTGGTGAACGAGCTCGCCCCTCGCCCGCACAACTCCTTCCATCACACCGAATACGCGTCGCTCACGAGCCAGTTCGAGCAGGCTGTCCGCGCAGTCTGCGATCTCCCCCTGGGAGACACGGACAGCATCTGCCCTGCGGCGATCGCGAACCTCTTTGGCGATCTCTGGCTCCACGACAACAAGACCCCGCGCTGGGAACAGGCACTCGCCCTGCCGGGCGTGCGCCTTCACCTCTACGGCAAATCGCCGCGTGTCGGACGAAAGATGGGCCACATAGGCGCCATCGGCTCGAGCGCCGAGGAAGTAGTGGCACTGGCAATCGACGCACGAACGAGGTTGATGCCGCGGTAGCTGGCTAGTCCCTCTCCGCCGCCTCCGTCGCCAGCTCGCGCACGATCTCGGCTACCGGGCGTATCGACGAGATCTCCGACACGCTCTTCCCCGCCTGCCAGTAGTCGGCCTTCTCGTCCAGCGACGCCTTCTTGAGCTGCCGCAGCGAGCGCAGCGCGTAGTAGCTCCGCATCCAGTGCTTGGTCTTCCGACCGCGGAAGAGCCGCCTCGCGAACGGCCCGATCGTCGTTCCCATGCGCTCGATGAACGGAGTTCGGATCACCGCCACCGGCACGCCGGTGATCCGCTCTGTGAGCACGATGTCATCCGCCCCCGCATTCACGATCGCGCGCTTGTAGGCGTCGCTCGCGATGCACTCCGTCGTCGCGATGAAGCGCGTTCCCAGCTGCGCCCCGGCGTATCCGAGCGCGAGCGCCGCCGCGAACGACGCCCCGCCGCCGATCCCTCCCGCACAGATCACCGGGATTCCAAAGTCGCGCACCTCCTCGAACAGCACCTCCGCACTCTTCGTCCCCGCGTGGCCACCGGCGCGCGCGTTGACCGCAATGAGCCCATGCACGCCACCATCCACTGCCTTCTGCGCCCATTTCCGCTCGGTCACGTCGTGGTACACTACGCCCCCGACGCTTTCCACGCGCTGCACCACCCACTTCGGATTGCCGAGCGATGTCACGAAGAAGCGCACCTCCTCCTCGAGCGCGATCTCGATCCACTTCTCCATGCGCTCGCGATAGATGCGCGACGATTGCTCGATGAGCGCGTTCAGCCCGATCGGCTTCGATGTCAGCGACCGGATCAACTTCAGCCCTTCCCGGTACTCGTGTCCGTGCACGTACGTGAGCGAAATTGGCTGCACGATGCCGATCGCTCCGGCCTCCGATGCCGCCGCCACGAGCTCGGGATTGCTGCACGGATACATCGCGCCGCAGATGAGCGGGACCTCAATGCCCACGTGCCGCGTGAACGCCGTGGCGATCGACGTCACCGAGCCGCGCGCCGTCACTTGGCCGGCACCGGCCCCACGAGCCAGTGCGCCGTCGCGCGGGCCACGACGTCACCCTTTGCATCGACGATGTCCGCGGTGAAGTCGTGGCTCCCACTCACCGTCGCGTCGAATGCCGGCGCCGTGCACTCGGCCGTTAGTAGCCCGCGCGCCTTCTTCAGATACTCCATCGAGAGCCCCGTTACGATCCCGCGGGCATCGTCGGGCATCGCCAGCGTCATGGCGAGTCCGGTGGTGAGCTCGCCGAGATTCATGAGCGCGATCGCGTGCACGGAGTGCAGATGGTTTCGCACCGCTCGTCGATCGCGCATTTGTACTTTCGCATACCCGGGTCGCAGCTCGAGCACTCGCGGATTGATGCTTCCCGAGTAGGGGATCATGACGCCGAGTAGTCTGCTGAATATCGCACGCCCTCCGGGAAGCGAGCGTAGCCGTTCCCACTGCGCGCGGAGCCTGGTGCCTGGTGACGAGGTCGACATTCCCTGATGCTATCGGCGAGCCGAAGTCGTTGCAAGCACGTGCGAACCTCGCAAGCGCGCGCGCGAGTGGTACGCCTCCTGCTTTTTGTCGTGCACCACACACGTCAAAAACTTTCAGGAGACGTATCAGCATGACTGTCAATGCAGCTTCAGTACAGGGAACCGAGGTCGTGCGCACGGTGACGGTAAATGTTCCGCGCGCGGCGGTCTATGCCTTTTGGCGCGACTTCGAAAATCTTCCTCGCTTCATGAAGCATCTCGAATCGGTGACGGTCCTCGATTCGCGCCGCTCGCACTGGATCGCCAAGGCGCCCGCGGGAACGAGCGTCGAATGGAACGCGGAGATCACGAGCGACGAGCCGGACTCGCGCATTGCCTGGCGCTCCGTTGGCGAGAGCGACGTCGACAACTCGGGCTCCGTGCGCTTCGGTGATGCACCCGGCGGTCGCGGTACCGAAGTCCAGGTCTCGCTCGCGTACGACGCGCCCGCGGGCGCATTCGGCAAGCTCATCGCGAAGATGTTCGGCGAGGAGCCCGAACAGCAGATTCGCGAAGACATGAGCCGCTTCAAGTGCCTCATCGAAAGCGGCGAGCTTGCCACGATCGAGGGACAGCCCACCGGCGAAGGCCGCTACGAGGAGGACGCATGAAAGCGCTTTGCTACGAGGGGACTACCAAGGTCGCGGTCAAGCAGGTCCCCGATCCCGAAATCCTCTCCCCAGGCGACTGCATCGTGAAGATCACGAGCACTGCGATCTGCGGCTCCGATCTCCATCTCTACGACGGATACATTGCCGGAATGAAGAAAGGCGACATCCTCGGCCATGAGTTCATGGGCGAGATCATCGAGGTCGGCAGGAACGTGAAGAAGGTTGCCGTCGGCGATCGAGTCGTCGTTCCATTCAGTATCGGCTGCGGTCACTGCTTCAATTGCGAGCAGGGGAAAACGTCGCTCTGCGACAATTCCAACCCCAAGAGCGAGATCGCCGAGAAGCTCTACGGTTATGCGGGCGCGGGGATCTACGGCTATTCGCACATCTACGGCGGCTACGCGGGCGGCCAGGCGGAGTATGCACGCGTCCCCTTCGCGGACGCCAACCCATTCAAGGTTCCGTCGGGTGTCCCAGACGACAAGCTGCTCTTCCTCAGCGACATCTTCCCCACCGGCTACGCCGCTGCCGAACGCGGAGACATCCAGAAGGGTGACGTCGTCGCCGTCTGGGGATGCGGACCTGTCGGCCAGTTCGCCATCCGCAGCGCCTTCATGCTCGGCGCGGAGCGCGTGATCGCGGTCGATCGCTTTCCGGAGCGCCTCGCACTCGCCGAAAAGGCGGGCGCCGAGACGCTCAATTACAGCGAGGAGGAGGATCTCGTCGAGGTGCTGAAGCAGATGACGGGCGGTCGCGGACCCGACGTCTGCATCGACGCGGTGGGAATGGAGGCGCACGGAACGTCGATGGATGCGCGACTCGACAAGGTGAAGCAGCAGGTCAAGCTCGAGATGGATCGCGCGAACGTGCTGCGGCAGGTATTCCAGGCCGCGGGCAAGGGCGCGCGCGTCTCGGTCATCGGCGTCTATGCCGGCTTCATCGACAAATTCCCGTATGGTGCGATTTTCGGGAAGGGACTCACCATTCGCAACGGTCAGTGCGACGTGCAGAAATACATGCCGACGCTGTTGAAGGCGATCGAGGACGGAAAGATCGATCCGTCGGAGATCATTACGCACCATCTGACACTGGATGATGCACCGCGTGGCTACGACATCTTCAAGAACAAGGAAGAGGGCTGCGTGAAGGTGGTCATGAAGACCTGATCTTCGTTTCGGCATGACAGTGCGAAAAACGGCCACCGAAATCCGGTGGCCGTTTCGCATCTTTCTGCGTTCAGCGTTCAGGGATTGGGTGGTATCGTCAACGTCACCGTTTGGCCCGGCTGCACGGAAAGCGAGTTGCTGACCGGAGCGCGAGTCGAGCCGATGGGCTCGGCGAGAATGCGGATGGAGTTCGCCGGACCGATGATGTAGCTCGGGATGACGAATTCCGCGGTCGTGTTCCCGGTGGCGGTGCCGAGGCGCTGGCGGCCGCCGCCAGCGCTGAGCACGTAGATCGTCATGTCGAGAAAGGCGCGATTCTCGACTCGAAGACGAGACTCCGGCTGCGGTCCATTGTCGTCCCGGCCGGGCTTCGCGTTGTGACTGCATGCGGCAACCGTCGCGATCATGGCGACCAGCGTTGCCAGCTTGGCGAGTTGAATTTTCATATCGTGCTCTCATGCCTCGGTTGGAGTTGTGCGACTCGATTATGTACACCGCAGTGCATCCGACGTACCATTGCACGCCAACCGTTGTAACTCCCGAC
>JBBSEY010000211.1:0-4650 GCA_038239265.1 Gemmatimonadales bacterium
AAGCATTGACGGGTTGTGGTCGCGACCGAATCTCTGAATTGCGTTCGCGACCTCTTCTCATCTCTGGACACAATGCGAAACTCAGTTGGTACCGGTCTCGTTCTTCTGCTCTCACTTGCCAGCAGCGGTCGGGCTCAGCGCCCTGCCACGAGAATCACGTCAGTAGAGGGGATCACCG
Organism: Gemmatimonadales bacterium; assembly: GCA_038239265.1. Lineage (GTDB taxonomy): Bacteria > Gemmatimonadota > Gemmatimonadetes > Gemmatimonadales > Gemmatimonadaceae > FEN-1250. The sequence goes on from JBBSEY010000211.1 coordinate 179, forward strand.
AGTATCGCCTCTCGAACGGCTTGCGCGTGCTGCTCTTCCCGGATCAGTCGAAGCCGACTGTCACGGTGAACGTGACGTACATGGTCGGCTCGCGGCACGAAGGCTACGGCGAGACGGGGATGGCCCATCTGCTCGAGCACATGCAGTTCAAGGGCACGGCCACTCGACACGACATTCCGACCGAGATGGACAGGCACGGTGCACGGTGGAACGCGTCGACCTGGCTCGATCGCACCAATTATTTCGAGACGATGACGTCGAATCCGGTGAACCTCACCTGGGCGCTCGCCCTCGAAGCGGATCGCATGACGCACAGCCTCATTGCCGAGAAGGATCGATCCTCGGAGATGACCGTGGTGCGCAACGAGTTCGAGGCAGGCGAGAACGATCCCTTCAGCATTCTCCTCGAACGCACGATCTCCACGGCCTATCTCTGGCACAATTACGGGCACTCGACGATCGGCGCGAGAGCGGACATCGAGAACGTGCCGATCGAGCGGCTGCAGGCGTTCTACCATAAGTACTACCAGCCCGACAACGCGGTGCTGCTCGTCGCGGGGAAGTTCGATCCGGCAGCCACGCTTCGCGAGATCACAACGCTCTTTGCGAGGATTGCGAAGCCGGTGCGTACGCTGGACCACGGCAACATCCTCTACCCGACGTACACCGCCGAGCCGACGCAGGATGGGGAGCGCTCCGTCACGCTGCGCCGCGTCGGCGATGTGCAGGTCGTTACGGCAGTGTACCACGTCCCCGCGCTCTCTCACCCCGATTTTGCGTCGGTGGACGTGCTCGCGAAAGTTCTCGGACGCGAGCCGTCGGGACGGCTCTATCAGGCGCTCGTCGTCCCGAAGCTCGCGTCGTCAACCGGCGCATTCGACTTTCAGCTGCGCGAGCCGGGAATGCTGATCGCCTTTGCGAATGTGCGGCAGGAAGGTTCGCTCGAAACGGCGCGCTCGGTGCTGCTGCAGAGCATCGATAGCGTCCGCACGCGGCCACCCACCGTGGCCGAGGTCGAGCGCGCGAAGGCGTCGCTGCTCAAGGACATCGACCTCCTTCTCAACAATTCGGATCAGGTCGGGCTCGCGCTCAGCGAGTGGCAGGCTGCGGGTGATTGGCGGTTGCTCTTCGTACATCGCGACCGGATCAAGCGCGTCACGCCGGCGGATGTCCAGCACGCTGCCCTCGCCTATCTCAAACCGTCGAACGTGACGGTGGGGCTGTTCTACCCAACGGCCAAGCCCGATCGCGCGGAGATTCCCGCGGGGGTGGACATCGCGGCGCTCGTGCGCGACTACAAGGGCGACAGCGCGCTCGGCGTCGGCGAAGCGTTCGATGCGGCGCCGGCGAATATCGATGCTCGCACGCAAATCACGAGGCTCGCAAACGGAATGCGCGTGAGCCTGCTCGCCAAGAAGACTCGCGGTGAGGCAGTGCGGGGGCGGCTCGTGCTGCGCTTCGGCTCCGAGCAATCGCTGGAGGGGCACCGCGGTGCGCGCTCGCTGGCGGCGCAGATGCTGGATCGCGGCACTCGCTCCCTCACTCGGCAGCAGCTGCAGGACAGCCTCGACGTTTTGCGCGCGTCCGTGCGTGTGCGTGGAGATGTCGCGCGAACGACGTTCACGATCGAAACCGTTCGGAGCAGCATCCCTGCGGTGCTCGCGCTCGTGGCGGAGATGGCGCAGCAGCCGCGCTTCGATAGCGCCGAGTTCGAGCAGCTGAAGCAGGAGCGGATTGCGGGGCTCGAGCAGGACCGCTCGGATCCGCAGGCGCTCGCGTCGAACGCCTTCGCACGAAAGATCAATCCGCATCCGCCTGAGCATCCCTTCTATACTCCCACGATTGAAGAGCAGATCAAGTCGGTTACCGCGACGTCGCTGGCGGAGGTGCGCGAGTTTCATCGGCGCTTCTACGGCGCCGCCTCCGGGGATCTGGTGCTCGTCGGCGACATCGATTCGACGGCGGTGCGCGCCGCCGCGCAAAAACTGTTCGGCGGCTGGAGCTCGCCGGAGAAGTTCGCGCGCATCCCGGAGCCCTACCTGTCGGTCGATTCCTCGACGACGGTGATCGAAACGCCCGACAAGGCGAACGCGCTCTTGGTCGCCGGACTGAACCTGCGCATTCGCGATGACGCATCCGACTACGCGGCGCTGTTGATGGGCGACTACATCGTCGGCGGCGGATCGCTCGATTCCCGGCTCGCGACGCGCATCAGGCAGAAGGAAGGGATCAGCTACGGCGTCGGCTCTTTCATGGCGGCGAACGCTGCGGACAGCAGCGGTCAGTGGGAGACGTACGCGATCTACGCACCGGAAAACTCCGGCAGGCTGATGCAGGCGTTCAACGAAGAGATCGCGCGGGCTCTCAAGACCGGAGTGACGACCGAGGAGCTCACCAAGGCGAAGAGTGGCTGGCTGCAGGAATACGCGCAGGAGCGCTCGAACGACGACGAGCTCGCGTCACAGATCTCGGAGCGGCGCGCGCATGATCGAACGTTTCAATACGACGCGAATCTCGAGCGGCAGGTGAAAGCGGTGACGATCGAGCAGGTCAATGCAGCGATCAGAAAGTATCTGGTGCGAGGGAGCTTCACCGTGGTGCGCGCCGGGGACTTCGCAAAGAGGAAGGGTAAGCTCCCCGTACAGTAGTCTCGAAAGGCCTCCTCGAAGATCCAAAATGGAAACTTCGGCGTATACATCATGGTTAGTACGCTGAACGCACGAAACACGGGAGCTCACATGATTCGGTCTATTTTACGCGGTATCACGGTGGTCGGCGTGACCGTCGTTGCATTCGTGGCACTGGGCGGGCGCGGAGCGAGCGCAGCGGTCGTGGCGCCCGCTCCCGAGGTCGGCGCCGGACTTGCGGCCGCGGCCGGTGAAGAGCTGGCGATCTTCTCGGGCGGCTGCTTCTGGGGAGTTCAGGCGGTTTTTCAGCACATGAAGGGAGTCACGAGCGCCGTGTCCGGCTACACTGGCGGCAGCCTCAAGAACCCCAGCTATGAGCAGGTGAGCACGGGCTCCACGGGACACGCCGAATCGGTGCGCGTTACTTTCGATCCGTCCAAGGTTTCATATGCGGATCTGCTCCGTGTCTTCTTCTCCGTCGCCGCCGATCCAACCCAGCTGAACTATCAGGGGCCCGATCACGGCACGCAGTATCGCTCGGTGCTCTGGTACACTTCCGCCGCCCAGCAGGCGACCGCGGTGTCCTACATCGATCAGCTCGCGAAGGCGAAGACGTATTCGAACAAGATCGTGACCGAGGTGAAGCCGGCGCAGCAGTTCTATAACGCCGAGGGGTACCACCAGGACTACGAGACGCTCCACCCGGACAACGGCTACATCGCGATAAATGATGCACCGAAAGTCGCGAATTTGAAGAAGCTCTTCCCGGCGCTCTATCGTGAGCAGCCAGTGCTCGTGGGCGCGACGCAGCCGTAACGCTCGGCACCGCGCGAAGGCATATCTATCGGTTCGAGAGAGAGCCACTGCGACACGCTCGCGGTGGCTCTTTCCACATCGTCACCGCGCCTGCGTCGCGGTGATTCGCACTGCGCCGCCCCACGGATCCTCTGCCACGACATCGCCATCGGCGCGCGAAATCCGGGCCCCGGCGTTCTCGAGCGCGCGCGCCGTTGCGTCGACGTCGGCATCGGTCGGAAGTACCACGCTCCATTCGAGTAATCGAGCATCCCTCTTCCCGGCGCGCGGCGCGCCCGCGGCCCAGCTGTTCGTGCCAAGATGGTGGTGGTAGCCACCTGCCGACATGAACAGCGCTCCCGGCAAATCCAGAAGCACCTTGTCGAGCCCGAGCCCCTCGTGATAAAAGCGCGCGGCGGCGTCGAGATCACTCACGAAGAGATGTACGTGTCCGATGCGCGTGCCCGAGGGCATACCACTCCATGCGACACCCTTGCTCGCTCGCACAAGACCGGCTGCATCGAGGGTGAGCGTCGCCATTTCGAGCGTCTTGTTCGCGGTACGCCATGACTCTCGCGGACGGTCTGCGTACACCTCGATCCCGAGACCATCCGGGTCGATGAGGTAGACCGCCTCGCTCACGAGATGATCGGACATGCCCGCATGCGCGCCGATCGCCGCGAGATGCGCGATGAAGCGGCCAAGCGAGGCGCGGTCGGGGAGGAGAATCGCAAAGTGATAGAGGCCGAGCCTGCCGCGAGAAGGTACGGGAGAAGCGCCGGGGAGATGATGCAGCTCGACGACCGGCCTGTCATCGCCGTGCGGGGCGAGCACCGCGTGAGACACATTGGCGGCGGTGACGCGCAGTCCAATCACCCCTTCGTAGTACGCGATCGAGCGCGCGAGATCCGCGACCTGCAGCTGTACGGCGCCCAGCTCGGCCGCCGCGTGCAGCCGGTGTCCGACAGGCGCCTGTGTGTAGGCGAACTCGCTCGTCGCACTCACTGGTACGCCACAGTCACGCTCGCGGGGCGCGACCCCGCGCAAGCA
>JBBSEY010000212.1:0-4635 GCA_038239265.1 Gemmatimonadales bacterium
AGTCCGCGCAGCACCACGTACTGCGCGCGATCTCCGATGCTCGGCGCCTTCCGGCCACTCACCAGCGCGCGCGATCGCTCGCGATCGTCGCGGCCGCCTCGAAGGCGTCGATCATCTTCGCCTCCGAGTAATCGCGCGACACCCGCGCTCGCCCGGCGCCGCCCATCGCCGCGCGACGATCATCGTGGCCGAGCAGGAGCGCGACCGCCGCGGCGATGTCGGGCGCCTCGCCACGCGGGAGCACAATCCCCGCAATCCCATCCGGCACGTACTGCTCGGCCACAGTTCCTCTTTCGGCCAGCACCGGCACTCGCGACGCGAGCAGATCGAGCAGCGCGAACACTGCGTTGTCGCCGTCGGCGACGACCCAGCCGAGATCCGCGACGCTCAGCACCGAGAGATAGTCGTCTCGCTCTCCCAAAAAACTCACCGCGCCCGTGATGCGGAGCGCAGCCCCGTGCATGCGGAGATCTTCGTCGTCGGAGCCGGCGCCGACCAGCGCTAGGCGCAGCTCGGGGTGCCGCGGCGCGAGCAGCGCGATCACGCGCAGCACGGCCGCCGCGCGCGAGCGGCCCGTGCGATCGTAGACGCACACGAGGAGTCGCGTCCCGCCCGGGGCGCCGATGCTCGCGCGCGATGCGGGGCGGATCGCGTCGTACGCCTGCGCGTTGACGCCGAGCGCGACGACCGCTGGCGGAAAGCGCGTGAGCGATGCTGGAGGCGCGTCTCGCTTGTCCATTTCGGATCCGAAGATCAGCCCAGTCGGCGCGAGCCTGAAGGCGAAGCGCAGTGCTGGGCCGAGCCGCTGCTTCTCGCCAATCGCAACCCTCCTGAGCACGGCTGCACGCTCGGCCAGCCTCGTCGCCAGCGCAGCGATCCGCTGCTCCCGATCGCCGTTGACGACCACGACCTGAATGAATCGATCGTGGAGAAGCTTGCGCAGACGCATCGCGGCGATCGGCCACGGGAGCAGCGTCGAGAGCGAGACGACCTCGTATGCGCCGAATTCGAGATGCTGCTCGAGCGCACTCTCCGGGGGGCACACCACCGTGACGTTGTGCCCGCGCTCGCTCATTCCGCGTGCCGAAGCCGCCAGCGCACGCGCACTGCCGTTCCACTCCGGGCCCTGGCTATAAAACAGGATGCGCATGTTCCTCTACCGGGTGCGAGTCCCTGTCTCCGAACTGGAGAGTGTGCAACCGGTGGTACGCGCCGCGGAGATCGAGCAGCGCCTCGTGCGTGCCGCGCTCGAGGATGCGTCCGCGGTCCAGCACGAGAATCTCCGTGGCGTTCACGATCGTCGAAAGGCGATGCGCGATCACGATCACGGTGCGTCCCGCGAGCAGCCGGTCGATCGCCTCCTGCACGAGCCGCTCGCTCTCGGTGTCGAGCGCGGAGGTCGCCTCGTCGAGAATCAGGATTGGCGGATCGACGAGTAGCGCGCGCGCGATCGCAATGCGCTGGCGCTGCCCTCCGCTGAGCCGCGCGCCGCGCTCCCCCAGGAGGGTCGCGTAGCCTTGTGGCAGCTCGGAGATGAAACCGTGCGCGTTCGCCGCGCGTGCCGCGGCCTCGATCTGCGCATCGGAATACTTCGCGCCGCGGCCATACGCGATGTTGGCCCGCACGGTGTCGTTGAAGAGCACCGTTTCCTGGCTCACGACCCCGGTGAGCGCGCGCAGCGATGGGAGCACGATGTCGCGCGTATCGGTGCCGTCGAGGAGGATGCGCCCGGCGGTCGGCTCGTAGAAGCGCGGGATGAGATCTGCGAGCGTGCTCTTCCCCGCCCCGCTCGCGCCGACCAGCGCGATCACGTCTCCCTTGCGCGCCGTGAACGAGATGTCCGCGAGCACATTGGTGCCCGCGTCGTACGCGAAGGAGACGTCGTCGAAGTCGAGCGCGCGATCGAAGCTCTTCGCGACCTTCGTGCCCTCGTCCAGCGACGTCTCCGTCGGCATGTCGAGCACCTCGAACAGCCGGTCCGCGCTCGCGAAGGAGTTCTGCGCGATCGCAGGAATCTGCGACAGCTGCTTGAGCGGCTGCAGCATGCGCATCACGAAGGTGAGAAAGACGAGGAACTGCGAGGCCTGCAGCGTATGATCGACGAGCACCCACTTCGCGCCGGTCCACAACAGCAACACGACGATCAGCGTGCCAAGCGTCTCGGTGATCGGCTGACCGATCAGCGCGAACTTGGCCATCTTCACGAGGCCGCGCGAATACGTATGGCTCGCGCCAATGAAGCGCGATTCCTCGTACCCCTCGGCCGCGAACGACTTCACGAGTCGGATCCCGCTCACGCTCTCCTGCAGCACACTCATCATCTCGCCGTGATCGTTGCGCAGCCGGCGATATCCGCGGCGCAGCTTGCGAAGGAGTGGCTGGAGTGCGAAGGTCAGCGCGGGTGCGACGACGAGCGCGAGCAGCGTGAGCCGCCACGAGATGCCGAAGAGGTAGGCGACGTAGATCGTCACCATCGCGGCGGCGGAGATCGCCTGTGTGACGAGCTGCGTCACGAGCGTCTTCGTCTGCTCGGTGTCCGAGAGCACCCGCGAGATGATCTGTCCGACCTTCGTGCGCGTGAACCAGCCGATCGGCAGCGATTGGAGGTGGCGATAGACGGCGTCGCGCAGGTCGCGCGTGATGTACTCCTGGAGCTGGGCGCCGAGTGTGCCGGCGGCCCAGACGCAGACGTTCTTGACGGCGACGGTGGCGAGGAGGATGAGGATGACGTGGAGCAGCGATCCCATCTGATCGTTGGGATCGAGCAGTCGTCCGATCGTCCACTGCAGGAACTCGGTGACCCAGCCGCTCTTGATCGGCAGTGCGGGAAGACCGAAGAGCGCGTTCAGAAACGGGATCAGGAGCGCGAACGCGTAACCGTCGAGCGCGGCGCCCACGAGGTTGAAGAAGATGTTCCCCGCCATGCGCCACGCGTGCGGCTTGAGGAACGGGGTGATCCTCCGGTACGAGCGGAGATCCACTATCGCCTGGGCGTGAGGAGCGCCACCGGCAGGATGCACTCCTCCGGCGTCACTCCACCGTGCAGAAAGGAGCCGCGATAGCGCGTCTGATACTCGCGCAGCTTCGTGGGATAGACGAAGAAGGTGTCGCCGACGGCGAGCAGCGTGTTCGCGCCGTTCCCGCGGCGCGGCAGCTTGAGGTCATCCGCATTCCCGAACGAGAGCGCGTAGTCCGCTTTCTCAGCGCGGAGATCTTCGCCGAATTTGTAGCGCAGATTCGCGGTCGCGTCGCGCTTGGCGAACACCGTTGCGGGCGTCAGACAGTGTATCGAGCCGTGATCGCTCGTGATCAGCACCGGGATGTTCTTTCGCGCTGCATCCTTCAGGAGCGTAAAGAGCACCGAGCGCTCGAACCACTGCTTCGTGATCTGGCGCAGTGCGATCTCGTCTTTCGCGACCTCGTACAGGATCGCGGACTCCGAGCGGCCGTGCGTGAGCAGGTCGACGAAATTGAAGACGAAGGCGCTCACTCCTTCGCGCGCGATGGCGCTCGAGACGCGACGCTCGAGCTCAGCGCTATCCGCCGTGCTGGAGATTTTTTCGTAGCGCACCGGGATCGCACGCTTGAGCTCGGCGAACTGCGCCTCGAGCAGCCCGCGCTCGTGCGCATTCAGCGACTCGTCCTCACGCTCGCCCCACCAGTCGGGGAAGAGCGCCGCGATCTCGCTCGGGAACAGTCCGCTGAAGAGCGAGTTGCGCGAGTACGGAGTTGCGGTGGGCAGAATCGAGAAGTGATGCGTCATCTCGATCTCGAAGAACGGCGCGAGAAGCGGGCTCAGAACCGCCCACTGATCGAGTCGCAGGCAGTCGATGACGACGAACACCGCCGCACGATTGCGCTCGAGAATCGGGAGGAGAAACTCGCTGACGATGTCGATCGACAGCGGCGGCCGATCCCCCTCGAGATTCTTGAGCCACCCCGGATACGCATCGCGCATGAAGATGGCGAACTCGCGCCGCATGTCCGGATAGAGCGACTGAAGCGAGTCGTAGAGGCTCTGCTCGCGCGCTTCGGCGAGACTCACGTCCCACTCGACGAGCTCGCTGTAGCGTGACACCCAGCCGCGCCAGTCGAGAGGCGCCTGCCGATCGAGCTCGATCGCGCGAAAGCGCTCGACGAACGAGCGCGCGATGGCCTGCTGCCGAATGCGCGGCCCATCGAGCACGCGCGTGATCACGGCGAGAACCTGCCGCGGATTGATCGGCTTGACGAGGTAGTCGCGCACGTCCACGCCGATCGCTTCCTTGAGCGTCGCGTCCTCCTCGCTCTTCGTGACCATGATGATCGGAAGGAGAGGGTCGAGCTCGCGAATCTCGCGATACGCTTCGAGACCGCGCTTGCCGGGCATCTGCTCGTCGAGCAGCACGATGCCGTACGTGCGCCGCCTGAGCATCTCGACGGCGTCGTCCGCGTTGCTCGCGGATTCTACCTCGAAACCCTTCTCCCGCAAGAAGATACGGTGCGACTCGAGAAGATCAGCCTCATCGTCGATCCAGAGAACCGATTTCGGGTGCTGTGCCATGTGGTTGCAATGTAGTTTGACGGAAAAGTGACGGCCAGCGCACACGGCGGCAGCGCGCAGCTTGCGGTGAGCCCCAGTTCCATCTACGCTCA
>JBBSEY010000213.1:0-4614 GCA_038239265.1 Gemmatimonadales bacterium
ATAGTATGCATTCACCGTGGGCACGGTGATCCCCCACTCGCTCGTATCCACCGCCATCCCCGGCCGATTCGAGATGCGATTCCACTCGAAGGCATTCGCGCGCAGATCGTTGCGAATGAACGGGCCCTCGCGCACGTCGAGCCTCGAGTAGTCGCGCCACCTGTCGGGATATCCCACCTTCTTGTTCATCTTCGCGAGCTTCTCCAGCGCACGCTCGCGCGTCGTGTCGGACATCCACGCGAGCTTCCTGAGTCGCGATCCGAACGCGGAGCGAATGTCTTCGATCACCTGACGCGCGCGCTCGCGGGCGGCGGGCGGGAACGTCTCTGCGACGTATGCCTGCCCGAGCGCCTCACCCATTCGATTGTCGGTGGCGCGAAGACAGCGCTTCCACCGCGGAAGCAGCGCCTTGGCGCCGCTGAACGTCGCGCTGAAGGCGACGCTCTCGTTGACGAACGGAGTGCTGAGCCACGGCGACGCCGACGAAAGCACGTGATAGCGGAGGTACGCGCGCCAGTGAGTGAGCGGCGCCGTCGCGAGCAGCGAGTCCGCACGCTTGAAGAAGTCCGGCTGCGCGACGATCACCTTCGCGACCGGACGCATCACGCCGACACCGTGGAAGTAGTGCGCCCAGCGCACGTGCGGGGCAAGCGATGCGAGCTGCCGCGCGCTCATCGGATGGTCGGTGGCCGACGGATCGCGCATCGCGACGCGAGTGAGTGACGCGGTCGCAAGGCTCCTCTCGAGCGCCAGGACGTTCGCGGCATCGTGCGCGGCGTCGGCAGCGGTCTCCCCGGACAGCGCCAGGACCTTTGCGATGTGCGCGAGATACTTCGTGCGCACGGAGTCGGCGCCGGTGCCTTCGCGAGTGTAGTAGTCGCGATCCGGAAGCCCGAGCCCGCCCTGCGAGAGCCATACCGTGTAGTGCGCGGCGTCGTGCGCGTCGACGTCGGGGCTGACGTGAAAGAGCACATTGTGCCCGCTCACCTGCAACGTGGTGATCTCGTCGAGCAGCTGCGACCGCGTCGTAACGGCCGCCGCCGCCTTCAGCTCCGGGCGTATCGGATCGATCCCCGCGCGCTCGGCGGCCGCCGAATCCATGCAGGTGGCGTAGAACGTTCCGAGCTTTCGCTGGGTGCTGCCGGCGGGGAGCCTCGCGCGCTTTTTCAGTACGTCGTCGAGCACCGAGCGGACCACGAGCTCGTTGCGGTCGGCCATGTCGCGCGAGACGCCGGAGAACGAGTACGCCGCGGGGATGGTGTCGCGCGCGAGCCAGCCGCCATTCGCGAAGGCGCTGAAGTCGGTGCACGCCTTCACCGTCGTGTCCATGTATGCGGGGTCGAGCACCTTGAGTGCCGAGAGCCGAGGCCCTGCGTTGGACGCCACGGCCTGCGAATACGAGGTAGCCGCGAGGGAGAACCACGAAAGCACCGCGAGCGCACACGAACGGGAGACCTTTGTGGAAAGCATTGCGTCGTTTGAATGTTGTTCGGCTAGCTGTTGTTGATAGAGAGGTTGTTCACCGAATCAAAGTCGGCTCGCTGGCGGTTGCATGGCGAGCGCCGTGTGTCGGCGCTGGGTGTTGTAGTACGCGAGATAGGAATGGAGCGCAAGACTGCGGACGGAGGATGAGCGATAGGGCCGAACGTACGCCCATTCCCGCAGGAGCGTTTGAATCAGGCGTTCGGCTTTGCCATTCGTCCGCGGGGTGTAGGGACGAGTTCGCACGTGCCGCGCCCCAAGTGCCTGCACGGCGGCACCAAACGCATGGCTCACATAGGCACTCCCGTTGTCGGTCATCACGCGCTCGATGCGCGCCACCTTGTGTCGGCGAAACCACGCGGCGGCTCGAGCGAGGAAAGCCACAGCGGAGCTTTGTTGTTCGTTCGGCATCACCTCCGCGTAGCTCACGCGCGAGTAGTCGTCGATGGCGACGTGGAGAAATTCCCAGCCCAGGCCTGCGTGCCGATACCCGTGCCCGCGTTGCCCCGTCACGCGGCGGCCGGACGACCCCGCGCGGCCGATCCGCCCGAGTTTCTTGATGTCGAGATGCAGCAGCTCCCCGGGCCGGGCACGCTCATAGCGGACGACCGGCTGCGGCGGGTCGAGTCGCCGCAGCCGATTGAGGCCGAGGCGTCGTTGCACGAGCACCACCGTCGAGAGCGGGAGCCCGAGATGCTGGGCGATGTACAAAGAGCTCCGACGCTGGCGACGCAACCGCTGGATCTGCCGTCGCTTCGTCCGGCATAACGTGCGGGGCGAGTGGTGTGGACGACTCGAACGATCGACCAGCCCCACGCTCCCCTCGAGCCGATAGCGAGCCACCCACTTCTTGACGGTACGCTCACTCACCCCCATTCCTTCGGCCACTGCCACCATCGGTTCCGCGTTCTCAAGCACGCGACGGACAAGCACTGCTCGCCCCGCCGCGGTAAATCGTGCATTCTTATGACTGTTCACTGAGTCCTCTGGCAAGTGCCGGTTGGAGTGGACCTCCTAAGCACCCCCAGCTTGTACCGTCATGACTCAGTGAACAACCTCTTTATCAATCACGGCTAGCTATCGCTCAACGCGGAATCCACGAGGGATTCGCTGACGTCCCACAGCCGCTTGCGCGCGCCCAGGTCGTAGGAGCGCGACGACGAGCGCGCGGCGGTGCTTTTCACGTAGTACCCGCCACTCACCCCTTCGACCTGCGGCGAGCTCGCGAGAAAGAGCTGCGTGACGGCACCCTGCGCAGGCGTGAGCAGGAATGGAGAAATGAGTGCGTACAGCAGCCACGGGATCTTCTTCAGCATGTCCGTGGCAACCGCGCCCGGGTGCAGGCAATTCGCCGTGACGCCCGTGCCGGCGAGTCGCTCGGCGAGCTCGTACGTGAACAGCACGTTCGCGAGCTTTGATTTTCCATACGCACGGAAGCCACCGTAGTTCCGTTCACTCTGCAAATCATCGAAGTCGATCGGATTGTTTCGTTCCGCCACCGACGCCACGTTCACGATCCGCGACGGCGCGCCCGCACGCAGCAGAGGCAGGAGCTCTCGCGTGAAGAGAAACGGTGCGAGATGGTTCACGGCGAAGATCTGCTCGTAGCCATCCACGGTCACGGTGCGATGCTTGTTCGCGACTCCGGCGTTGTTCACCAACACGTGAATCGCGCGGTAGCGCTTGCCGATCTCCGCCGCAGCCGCGCGCACCGCCGTGAGCGACGCGAAATCCGCGAGCACTACATCGACCTTCGCACTGGGCACGTCCTGCTCGATCTCCTCCACGGTACGGGCGCTCTTCGCCGCATCGCGCGCGACGATGACGACTGTCGCCCCCATTCTTGCGAGGCCGAGCGCGGTCTCCTTCCCGAGCCCCGCCGTTGCGCCGGTCACGACGCATACCCGGCCTTCCAGCCGCGCTGCGCCCGCGCTCACGAGTGGCGCCCCACGGCGCGCTTCCGGTATGTTGCACGTCGCCTCATAATAGTGAGCAGCATGCGTCCAACATCGGTCTCGAACCAAACTCGCACAACCGCTTCGTTGTGAACCAGCTCACCCGTCCGCTTGCCCTCGCACTGCTCCTCGGCACGCTCCTCCTTGCCGGCGGCGCCGCCATGCACCCGATCCTCCACGGTGACGGCTCCATGGAGCTCGGCATGATCGGGGCGATGCCCATCTGGCGGACCATGCATCTCTGCATGCTCGGCGGCACCGGGCTGATTTTGGCAGGGATCTGGGTGCGCCTCGTCGGCGCGCCGTCGAACAGCCAGACCACGAGCGCGGTGATCGCGGCGCTCACGGTCATCACCGTGGGCATCGCGCTGGACTCGCTCAACACGACGTTCATGGCCGGACCCGCGTGGCGGATGGCAGGCGCGCTCGCCGCGGGTGACGCCTCGGTCACGAGGCAGTTCGAGCTGATGCACCCCGTCGGCCTGATGGCGGCGCGTTTCGGGAACTACCTCATCGCGCTCGGCGCGCTCCTGCTCGGCGCAGCGGAGTGGATGACGGTCGGTCGGCCGCGGTGGCTCGCCGTGCTGGCGTGGATCGCGGCCGCGGGCGGCCTCGTCGGCGTGATCTTCTTCGACGAGGCGACCCCTGAGATGCTCGGCGCGGTGTCGCTGATGTGCGGATGGCAGGTGGGCGCGGCGATCGTCGCGCTTCGCAAGCCGATGGCGCTGAACTAGTCCTTCAGAATTTCCTTCGCGGCATTGTAGCCGCACGCGCCCATCACGCCGCCGCCCGGGTGCGTTGCCGCCCCGCAGAGATAGAGGTTCCTGATCGGCGTGCGGTACTGCGCCCAGCCGGGGAGCGGCCGCATGAAGGCGAGGCTGCTGAGCGACATCGTTCCCTGCATGATGTTGCCCCCGGTCAGCCCGAAGCGCGATTCGATGTCACGCGGCGAGAGCACCTGCCGGTTGATCACGGACTTCTTGAAGTTCGGCGCGTACTCGTTGAGGATGTCGAAGCAGCGATCGGCAAACTTCTCCTTTGCCGCGTTGTACGCCTCCGGTGTGTCGGCGCCCTTCACGTTGTACGGGAAGTACTGGATGAACATCGACATGAGGTGCTGTCCCTCGGGCGCGGCCGTCTTGTCGATGACGCTCGGGATCGTGCACTCGAGGATCGG
>JBBSEY010000214.1:0-4587 GCA_038239265.1 Gemmatimonadales bacterium
CGTCGGTGACCGAGACCGCGAAGTCGCTGATCGCGTCGAAGTCCACCGTTCCGTGGTCGAAGGCCGCGAAGCTCGCGGGGCAGATCGGCTGGGGGCGCCTCGTGCGGGACACGACGTCGCTGCGTTGAACGCCAGGGTAAGCGCGCACGACTGGGCTCAGGGTTCCAGTTCGACCAGCAGCGCGCCCTTCTCCACCGCGGCGCCCACGGCCACGTGTACGGCCTTCACCTTCCCGGCGGCCGGCGCGCGGAGCTCGTTCTCCATCTTCATTGCCTCCATCACAACCAGCCCGTCGCCGGCCGCGATCGTGTCGCCGGCCTTCACGCGGAGCTGAACGATCAGCCCGGGCATGGGCGCGCGCAGCGGCGCAGGACCGGCGGGCTTTGCGACCGACGCCTGCATGTCGCGGATCGCGCGCGCGCGCGCATCGAGTGCCTCGGCATCATAGCGATGGCCGTCGAGCCAGAGACGATACCGGCCGCGCGCCACGCGCTCGCGGAGCACCATGCGATGCACGGCGTCATTCACGCTGACTATTCGCACGGGAGTTCCGGCGATAGCCTGGAGTGATGCACGATAGTTGACTCCGTCAACTGTTACTGCCCCGGTCTGGACGTCGACATTGTAGCGCTGTCCGTTCACTTCGACGACGTAGATCATGCGGTCACCGGAACGAGCTCGCACACGGTCTCGACGTGCGCCGTCTGCGGGAACATGTCGTACGCGCGGAGGGAGGCGATGCGGTAGCGCGGCATGCGCGAGAGATCGCGCGCGAGCGTTGCCGGATTGCAGCTCACGTATACGATCGCGTGTGGAGCCGGATCGCTCTGCTCGAGCATCTCGGTGACGCGGCCGTCGACGCCCGTGCGCGGAGGGTTGAGCACGACCACGTCGGCGGGGAGGAGCGAACCGAGCACCTCTTCGACCTTGGCCGATATCGACGTCGAGCCGGCCGGGAGATTCACCGCGGCGTGCGTGGAAGCCTCGGAGTCGAGCTCGATCGCAGACACGCGCATCCCCGTTCGCGCGAGCGCGAGAGCGAGCTGTCCGGCGCCGGAGTAGCCGTCGATCACCTTCTTCGGCTCGTGCGCGAGCACGCGCGCGAGCACGTAGTCGTGCATCTGCGCGGCGACCGGCGCGTTGACCTGGACGAACGATGCGCCGAGCGCGTTGGAATCGCCGCGCTGCTGCATGAGGCGACGGCGCTTCTTGTCGGGAATCCACCAGAGCGCATTGAGCGACGGCACGGTCTCGAAGAAGCGCGGCGCCTCCGGCCAAACATCGCCCCCTTCGAGCACGAAAGTCGCGCCAGCGTCGTCGCTGCGCACCGCGCCGCGCAGCGTCGATGCGATCGGAAACATCGATTGCGCCGCCAATATCTCCTTCCAGATGGCGACGACGCGTTCGTCCGTGATCGGACAGTCGTTCAATGCGAAGATCCTGCGCGGCGAGTCATATGGATGAAGGCCGGCGATCCAGCGCGCGCCGCTCCGCTGCATGGCGAGCGTGAGCTTGCGACGATAGCGCCACTGCTTCTCGCTCGCCACGACTTCCGGCGCGGTGATCGAGCGCTTGCCGATACGCGTGATCGAGTCGCGGATGATCCCGCTCTTCGCCTCGAGCTGTGCGCCATACTCCATCTGCTGCAGCTGGCATCCCCCACAGCGATCCATCGTGTAGTGCGGACAGGGAGGCTCGACCCTGCTCGGCGCCGGGAGCTCGAGGGTCATGAACTCCGCGCGCGCGAACGAGCCGCGCATCGCGATGTCGACTATGCCCACGTCGCCGGGCGCCGATCGGGGGACGAATACCACGAATCCCTCGGCGCGCGCGACCCCGTCGCCACCCGCGGCGATCGACTCGACGGTCACGGAGACGGAAGTCACTAGCGCCGACGAAGTCCGTCGCGGATGCCGGCCTCGCGCCAGGCATCGATGCCAGTCGCGGCGCTCGTGGCACCGTTCGTCGCGCTCACCGGAGTAAGCCGCCCCGCGCGCTCGCTCTCGGCCAGCAGCGCGGCCGCGATCGCGACCGCGAGCTCACCATCCGGCGTGGCGCCCCCCGCGGTGAGTGATGACAGCCGTCGCTCGAGCCACTGGATGTCGATCGCGCCACGCTGAAAGTCGGCGTCGTCCATCACGCGCAGATGAAAGTCGCGCGACGTGTCGACGCCGACGATCGTGAGCTCGAGCAGCGCGCGGCGCATGCGCGCGATCGCCTCGGCGCGCGTGCCCGCCCACACGATGAGCTTTCCGAGCAGCGGATCGTAGTGGAGGCCGATCTCGCTCCCCGCCCCCACTCCACCATCCCACCGCACGCCCGGTCCGCCGGGCACGCGCAGAAAAGAGATCGTCCCCGTCGATGGTAGAAAGTCGTTCCCCGCATCCTCGCTCGTGATACGGCACTCGATCGCCCAGCCGCGCGGCTCGATCATCATTGGCGTGGTCGGCAGCCGCTCCCCCGCCGCGATACGCAGCTGCCACTGCACGAGATCGAGCCCGCTCACGAGCTCCGTCACCGGATGCTCGACCTGGAGCCGCGTGTTCATCTCCAGGAAATAGAAATTTCCGTCGGCGGCGAGCAGGAACTCGCAGGTCCCCGCATTCACATATCCTGCAGCTTTCGCCATGCGCACGGCCGTATCGCCCATCTTCCTGCGCAGCTCCGGCGACACCGCCATGCTCGGCGCCTCCTCGATCATCTTCTGATGCCTGCGCTGGATCGAGCACTCGCGCTCGCCGAGCGAGTGCATCGTCCCGTGCATGTCACCGAGCACCTGGATCTCCACGTGACGCGGTCCGGCGATGTACTTCTCGACGTATACCGCGTCGTCGCCGAACGACGTCATCGCTTCGCGCTTCGCGCCTTCGAGCGCGCTCGCCAGCTCGGAGGCGGAGCGGACTATCCGCATCCCCTTCCCTCCGCCGCCGGCGGAGGCCTTGAGGAGCACGGGGTAGCCGAGACTCTGCGCTACCGCCTCCGCCTCGCCCGCATCGCGAAGCGGCTCCGTGGTGCCCGGCACCACCGGCACGTTCGCCGTCGCGGCCAGCGCGCGCGCAGCGGTCTTGCTCCCGACCGCGGCGATTGCCGATGCCGGCGGCCCGATGAATGCCAGCCCCGCCTCGGCGACCTCGCGCGCGAAGTGCTCGCGCTCGGAGAGAAAGCCGTACCCGGGATGAATCGCCTGCGCGCCCGTGCGCTTCGCGGCGGCGATGAGCTTGTCCGCGCGGAGATAGCTCTCGCGCGAAGGCGGCGGTCCGATGTTCACCGCCTCGTCGGCCTCGCGCGCATGTGGCGCCGACCCGTCGGCATCGCTGTAGACGGCAACGGATCCGACGCCCATCTCCCGGCACGCACGCACGATGCGAAGCGCGATCTCACCGCGGTTCGCGATGAGGATCTTATTGAACACGCAGCTCGCGTTCGGCGACGGAGAGGATATCGCCCATTGGCGCGCGCTGGAATTGCGTGCTGCCGACGAACGAATAGCGCAGCGTGCCGGACGCATCGATGAGGAAGGATGCCGGATGCGCGCTGTTGAAGGCGTCGATGCCGAGCGGATGCCAGACGCCGTACGCCTTCACGGCCGTGCGGTCGCCGTCACAGAGAATGGGGAAGCGGTAGGGATTGTCGAGCTTCTCGAGCGAGACGCGCACGCGATACCACGCCTGCGCGAGCACCGCGGCAACGCGAATTCCGGCGCCTTCGAGCGTCGGCAAAGCTCCCTCGAGCTCGGTGAGCTGGCGGCGGCAGCTCGGACACCACATGCCGCGATGGAAGACCAGCAGCAGCCCGCGGTGCGCCGCGAGCAGCGACTCGAGATCGAAAGTGCTGTCGGAGATGGCGTCGCGAAGAAGAAAGGTCGGGACGCGTTCGCCGAGCCGGAGTGTGCTGCTTGGGCGCGGCATCAGAGCGGGATGTTCCCGTGCTTGCGAGGTGGATTCGTGTCGCGCTTGGCGCGCATCGTCTCGAGCGCATCGATGAGGCGCGGGCGCGTGTCGCGCGGGTCGATAATGTCATCGAGATAGCCGCGCGAGGCGGCGATGTACGGATGGGCGAACTGCTCGCGATATTCGGCCACCTTCGCATCCATCGCGATCTCCGGATCATCGGCCTCGGCGATCTCGCGCTTGAAGAGAATCTCCACCGCGCCCTTCGGCCCCATCACCGCGATCTCCGCCGTGGGCCACGCAACGTTGAAATCGCCACGAATGTGCTTGCTGCTCATCACATCGTACGCGCCGCCGTACGCCTTGCGCGTGATCACGGTGAGCTTGGGGACCGTCGCCTCGCAGTACGCGTAGAGCAGCTTCGCGCCGTGGCGAATGATGCCGCCGTGCTCCTGTCCCACCCCCGGAAGGAAGCCCGGCACATCCTCAAACGTGATGATCGGAATGTTGAACGCGTCGCAGAAGCGAATGAAGCGCGCGGCTTTGATCGATGCCGGAATGTCGAGCACCCCCGCGAGCACGGCGGGTTGATTGGCGACGATGCCGACGCCGTAGCTGCCGAGGTGCGCGAAGCCGCAGAGGATGTTCGCGCCGTAGTCGCAGTGCACCTCGAGGAACTCGCCGTCATCGACGATGC
>JBBSEY010000215.1:0-4579 GCA_038239265.1 Gemmatimonadales bacterium
GATGGCGGCTGAGGCGGTGAGCAGCGTCTTCTGCTTCGTGCTCGCCACATGCACGCTGGAGAGCTCGAGCGTCTTGAGCGTGTTCTCGATCGCGTCGACGACTTCGCCGAGCGCGGGAATGTCCTTGAGCTCCGCGACGCCGCGAAGTGCACGTACGCGCTCGGCCGGGTGCGCGCGCGCGGTGTCGTCGTCTGGGGCGCTGACGAGATGGTCGAGCGCGCGCGCGAGCTCGGCGGCCTCGCGGGCGAGGAAGGTGATCGCGCCCGTGGGCTGGCTTTGTGCGGGGGTTGCGAACGCGCTGACGGACGCCGGAACGAGCTGGCCCAACTCCTCCACGCGTGCGCGCACGCGGCCGCTCTCATCGGCGCCCGGCGTGCGGATCGCGCGAACCAGAATGCGCAGGTCGTCGACGGCCGCTACCACCGCGGCGTTGACGCCGACGTCCCACTTGACCGCCCGATTGCGGAGCGCCCGCGCGAGCCGCTCGAGGGCGCTCGCCACCTCTGCGATTCCCATCTGCCTCGACATCGTGGCGCTGCCGCGCAAATTGCGCGCGTAGCGGCCGAAAGCGCTCGAGTCCGGACCCTCGTCGCCCGAGGACGTGAGCGCAGACTCGAGGCGATCGATGTAGTCGGTCGCTTCGAGAACGAAGAAGTGCAGCAGTCCATCAGGCGACGTCATTTACGCTCCGGTCGTGTGCGCACGGGCAAACTAGGCCTTCCCGCCGGGCTGGTCAACGCGCGCCGCGCCGGGCGGCGACCATCGCCGCGCGCATCTCTGCGATCGACTGCGCCAACCCCACGAAGATCGCGCGGCTTACGATCGAATGTCCGATGTTGAGCTCCTCGATGGCGTCGATTGCCGCGACTGGGCCAACGTTCCGAACCGTGAGTCCATGTCCCGCATGCATCGCGAGTCCGAGCGACCGGCCCAATTCGGCCGCGTCGATCAACGCTCGCACGGTGTGCTCCTCGGTCGAGTGATGCGCGTAGCTCCCCGTGTGCAGCTCGACCGCGTCCGCGCCCAGGTCGTGCGATCGCTGCACCGCTCCTCGGTCCGGGTCGATGAATAGACTGGTACGCACCCCCGCGCGTTTCAACCGCGCGAGCCCGTCGCGGAGCTTCCCGGGCTCGCGGGAGATATCCAGCCCGCCCTCGGTGGTCACTTCTTCGCGCCGCTCGGGTACGACTGTGATCTGGTAGGGGTGGAGCCGCTCGCCGATTGCCAGCATCTCCTCGGTGAGCGCCATCTCGAGATTGAACACCGTGCGAACGGACAATGCGAGCTTCTCGATGTCGTCGTCCTGCATGTGCCGGCGGTCTTCGCGGAGGTGAGCGGTAATTCCCTCGGCGCCTGCGTCTTCGCAGAGCGCGGCGGCGGCGACGGGGTCCGGCTCGTAGGTGCGGCGCGCCTGGCGAAGCGTCGCGACATGATCGACGTTTATATAGAGACGCTGGTGAGTTGCTGGCATGGCCATGCGTAGTTAGGTTCGCCCACGACGACAGCGGAGATCTCGGTGAAGCACTTAAAGGTGAGCACGATCGCGGCCGGCGTCTTGATAGCCATTGCCGCATGCAGCAGTGGCGGTGGCGGTGGTGGCGGCGGCGGTCGCGGCTCGATGACCGGAGCGGCGTCGCCGAAGCTGGCCGTCGAGCAGTTCCTGGCCGCGGCGCGTGCGCAGGATCTGCAGGCATTCTCCTCGATTTGGGGGAGCGAGCGCGGGGCCGCGCGCGACGTCGTCGATCGCTCGCAGCTCGAGAAGCGCGAGCTCACGATGATGTGCTATCTCACACACGACCGGTACGAGATCGGATCGGACGTCACGCCCAAGCCGGGAGAGCACGACTACACGGTCGAGATCACGCGTGGCAGACAGACGCGCGAAACGAAGATCACCGCGGTGCAGGGACCGTCGGAGCGCTGGTACATTCTCGACGTGCAGCTGGCCCCGCTCCAGGACCTCTGTTCCAACCAGCAAAAGCGCTGAAAAACGGGAACGCGCAGTTCTGCGCACGCGTTAGTCCTCTGTGAGCTCGATGAGCACGCCGCCGGTGGATCCAGGGTGGAGAAAGGCGATTCGCTTTCCTTCGGCCCCCATGCGCGGTGACTCGTCGATCAGGCGGACTCCCTTCTCCCGGCAGCGGGCGAGCGCGGCGTCCAGATCGGCAACGACAAAGCAAATGTGATGGATACCTGGTCCCCGCTTCTCGAGAAATTTCGAGATCGGAGAGTCGGGGGAAAGCGGCGCGAGGAGCTCCACCAGCAGCGATCCCGCGGAGAGGCCGGCGATTCTGGCACCGTCCGAATTTTCGAGCGGCCGTTCGTCGAGGCCGAGAAGATCGCGATAGAAGGGAAGCATCTCGTCGATCGCGCGCACGGCGATTCCAATGTGCGCGATGCGCGCTCCACGACGAGGAGTGGGTGGCATGAGATTCGCGCTCCCTGTATGGTGTGAGTGCACAAATTTAACGTGGGGCAACGCTCTCGCGAGGCCCGCTGTGGAGGTTGAGGCATGTCGAACGCGTTGGCTGTAACTGATGCCACTTTCGAGCAGGAAGTGGAGAAGGGCGAGGGGCTCGTCGTCGTCGATTTCTGGGCGGCGTGGTGTGGTCCCTGTCGCACGATTGGACCCGTGCTCGATGAGCTCGCGGCCGAGTATGCGGGAAAGGTGAAGGTGACGAAGGTGGATGTCGACAGCAATCAGAAGTCGGCGATCCGCTTCAACGTACGGTCGATCCCGCTCGTGCTGTTCTTCAAGAACGGCAAGGTCGTGGACACGATCCTTGGCGCACATCCCAAGCGCGAGTACGACGCGAAGTTGAAGCAGCACCTCGCGGCGTCCGCGGCGGCTCCCACCACGGCGTAACCGATTCACACCGCCGCTTCCACGCGGCGGTTCGAGGCTGCACTTTGCGGGTCCGGCGCATCTCTGCGTCCGGACCCGTTTTTCATTCGTGAATGCCGATGAGCGACACGCCGGGAATGCTCTACCTAGTCTCGACTCCGATCGGCAATCTGGGCGATCTGTCGGCGCGCGCGATCGAAACGCTCAGGAGTGTGTCGGTGGTACTCGCGGAGGATACGCGGCACTCGCGCCCGCTGCTTGCGCGTTTCGAGATCGAGACGCCGTTACTGTCGTACCACGAGCACAACGAAGCGCGCACGGCGGATGCGCTCGTGGCGCGCATACTCGCGGGCGAGTCGATGGCGCTCATCTCCGACGCGGGGACACCGCTCCTGTCGGATCCGGGCGCGCGTCTCGTGTCGGCCGCGATCGAGGCGCGGGTGCGCGTCGTGCCGATTCCCGGCGCATCCGCGCTCCTCTCCGCACTCGTCGCCAGCGGAATCTCGGCGGAACGCTTCACCTTCTTCGGCTTCCTCGAGCGAAAGGGAGCGGAGCGCACGAGCGCGCTCGCCGAAATTGCGTCGCTGTCACATACGGCGGTGCTGTACGAGGCCGCGCCGAGGGTCGCAGCGACGCTCAGGGATCTCTCGGCGATCGGTTGCGGCGCGCGCAACGGAGCCGTCGCGCGCGAGCTGACGAAGCAGTTCGAGGAGCTGCGGCGGGGAACGCTCGACGCGCTCGCGCTGTACTATGACGAGGCGCCGCCGCGCGGTGAGGTCGTGCTCGTGATCGCGGGAGCGCCGCCGCCAGTCGTAGATGAGAACGCGGCGCGGGAGAGGGCGCGCGCGCTGCGGGCGGGCGGGCTCAGCGCACGCGACGTTGCGAGGACGCTCGTGGCCGAGGAGGGGATCACGCGCAATGCGGCGTACAAGCTCGCGCAGGAAGAAGACTGATCGACACCTCACCGGAACCGCTACCTTGTGATCATGCCCCCACGCCGCTCGCTCCTCACATTCGCGATGGTGCTGTTGCTTGTGGGATCGCTCGCGGCGGCGCGGCCGCACGAGCGCATGCCGCGCATGACCATCGCGCGGCTGCAATACGATGGCGGCGGCGACTGGTACGGCAATCCATCGAGCCTTCCGAATCTCCTCGCGGCGATCGCTGCGCGCACCACGCTTCCGGTGGGCCGCACCGAGGCGCGCGTCACGCTCATGGACGACCGCCTTTGGGACTACCCGTTCATTCACATGACGGGACACGGCAACGTCCACTTCTCGGATGAGGAAGTCGTGCGGTTGCGCCAATATCTGGAGCATGGCGGCTTTCTCCACGCCGACGACAATTACGGACTCGACCCGAGCTTTCGCCGCGAGATCGCGCGCGTTTTTCCAGATCGCCCGCTGGTCGAGGTGCCGCTCGCCCATCCGATCTATCACATCGTCTACGACTTTCCGAAGGGCCTTCCGAAAATTCACGTACATGACGGAAAGCCGGCGCAGGGCTTCGGCATTTTCATCGGAGACCGGCTCGTCGTGTACTACAGCTACTCGAGCGACCTCGGAAATGGATGGGAAGACCCTGAGGTCTATCACGACCCGCCGGCGCTGCACGAGGCGGCGCTCCGCATGGGTGTGAATCTCTTCGTATACGCGGTGACGAGCCGCCCCGTCTCATGACGCTCCGCCAGCTGGTCGCGCGCGAGCGCTTCCGGCTCGTGGCCACAATGGGCGC
>JBBSEY010000216.1:0-4574 GCA_038239265.1 Gemmatimonadales bacterium
GAATGTCCTGCAGCAGACGTCCGCGCACGCGCATGTCTCGACGAATACGGCGTACGAGCCGAATGTCCGCCTCGACGTCCACGAAGATCCTGATGTCGCAGAGCGCGCGCACTCTCGGATTCCAGTAGAGCAAAATGCCATCGACGATCACGACCTCCGCACCGGCCACCGCTTCCGTTCGCAGGGAGCGAAGGTGCGTCACGAAATCGTACACCGGCTTGTCGATCGCCGCGCCGTCTGCAAGCGCCTCGAGCTGATCGCCCAACAGCTCCGTGTCCACCACATCTGGATGGTCCCAATTGAGCTGCTTGCGCTCGTCGAACGTGAGGTGAGTCATGCTGCGGTAATACGCATCCATGCTCACCGACGCGACGGAAATGTCCGTCAGCAGCTCCGCCACCTTTCGCGCCACGGTGGACTTTCCCGATCCGGAACCGCCGGCGACGCCGACGATCAACGACGGCATCGCATCCTGTCTGCGGGAAAATGTTCGCTAGCGCACGGGCGAAATAGAAGCGGAGAGGCCGTCACGATCATGTAACCCATGCATCGAAGTTGCGCTGGCACCGTGCCGCGGTCAACGGCGCGGCACACTCGCACCGCCAGGGCGGGGCCGCTAACTTTTTGCGATGCGATCGCTGACGCGCGCCGTGCTCGTGCTGCTCCCGCTCGGATCGTTCGCGGCGGCGGCGAGCCGGGCTCGCGCACCCCGCGAGGTGACGCTGCTCGTGGCGGCGACGACCGACGTGCATGGCCATCTCGCCGGGTGGGACTACTACGCCAACCGGGCCGACACGATGCGCGGGCTGGCGCGCGCGGCGACGGTCGTGGACTCGCTGCGCGTCGCAAACCCCGGACGCGTCGTGCTGGTCGACGCCGGCGACATGCTGCAGGGGACGCCACTCACGTACGTCGCCGCGCGGCGCGAGTCGTTCGCGGTCCACCCGGTGGTCGCGGCGATGAACGCGATGCACTACGATGCGGCAGCGGTGGGCAACCACGAGTTCAACTACGGACTTCCCTTCCTCGCGGCATCGGCGAAGGGCGCGCGCTTTCCTCTGCTCGCCGCCAATGCGTATGCCGCGAACGGACCGGCGCCCTTTCCCGTCCGCACGATGGTCGAGCGCGAGGGCGTGCGCATCGCGATCATCGGTGCGACCACGCCGGGATCGAACGCGTGGGACAAGGACAATCTCGCCGGGCGGTTGCGCATTGGCGCGATCGTTCCCGCCGTGCGCGCGCAGGTCGATTCCGTGCGACGTGAGGGTGCCGATGTGATAATCGTCGTGCTGCACACAGGGCTGGGTGAGCCGTCCAGCTACGACACGGTGGCCGCGCGGTTGCCAAGCGAGAACGTGGCGGCCGAGGTCGCACGCGCGGTGCCCGGGATCGATCTCATCGTGTACGGACACTCGCACAAGCAGATGGCGGATACGGTGATCGCGGGGGTGTTGCTGATGCAGCCGAAGAACTGGGCGCAGAGCGTGGCGATCGCCGCGCTGCATCTCGAGCAGCGCCCCGACGGCTGGCGCGTCGCGAGCAAGCGCTCGTCGCTGCTCCAGTCGGCGGGCCATCCGGAGAGCGCGCCGGTGCTCGCGGTGGTGCGCGCCGCGCACGAGGCCGCGCAGCGCTATGTCGCGATGAGGATCGGCTCCTCGGACGTTCGATGGAGCGCCGACTCCGGCCGCGTGATCGACACGCCGCTCACGGATTTCATCCTCGAGGTCGAGCGCCGAACCGCGCACAGCGATCTCGCGTCGACGGCGGTATTCGACGTGGGCGCGAGCATCAATGCCGGCCCGGTGACGGTCGGCGAGATCGCGCGGCTGTACCCGTACGACAACACGCTGTCCGCCGTGCGCATCACAGGTGCACAGCTTCGCGCGTATCTCGAGTACAGCGCCCGCTATTATGGTACGTATGGCACCGGCGAGCCAGCCGTGCACGCGGACGTTCCGGGATACAACTTCGACATCGTCGCCGGCGCAGACTACACGATGGATCTGTCGCGTCCCGTCGGGCAGCGGATCACGGCGCTCAGCGTGAAGGGAAAGGCAGTTCGCGACACCGACATGTTCACGCTCGCGCTCAACAACTATCGGCGCTCCGGTGGGGGCGGATATGCCATGCTGCGCGACGCGCCCGAGGTGTACAATGGCACCACGGAGATTCGCGATCTCCTCATCGCCGAGGTCGAGCGCCGCACACGCCTCGATCCCGCGGATTTCTTTCAGCGCAACTGGTCCATCGTGCCAGCGGCGGCGCGTTCGTCCGCATACATCGCCACCCATCACTGGACGCAATGACACGCATCATTCCCGTGTTCGTGAATTCGGCGAAGATCGAGCTCGCGGTCGGCTCGACCGCGCTCGAGGCGGTGCGACTGTGGAGCGAGGTGGCGGCGCAGGAGGTGACGAATGGCGGCAAGATCATCACCGACGACCGCGGCCTCCCCATTCTTCCCGACACCACGATCCATGGCGGCTCCATCTTCCGCCTCGTCCCCGCGCGCGCGGCCGGAGCGATCGCCGGAGGCGAAATTGCCGTTGACGCGACGGAATAGTCTGTGACCGAGAGCTGGCGCGATCTGCTCACACGCCTGCCGAAGGCCGAGCTGCACTGCCACCTCGACGGCTCCGTACGCCCACAGACGCTCGTCGCGCTCGCGGCGGAGCGCGACGTCACGCTCCCCGCCCACGACGTGGAGGAGCTCAACGAGTACATGATCGTGCGCAACGCCGACAACCTCGAGGACTATCTCTCGCGCTTCTCGGTGACGCTGTCCGTGATGCAGGACGCCGAGGCGCTGGAGCGGATTGCGAGGGAGCTCGTGGTCGATGCGGCGCGCGAGGGAGTGCGCTACATCGAGATTCGCTACTCGCCCATTCTCAATACGCAACAAGGGCTCTCTCTCGACGAGGCGGTCGAGGCCCCGTTGCGCGGAATCGCCGCCGGAACCTTCGAAAGCGGCGCGGTCGGACGCGTGATCATCTGTGCGCTCCGACATCTCGAGCCCGAAGTGTCGAGCGAGCTCGCGCGCCTCGCGGTCGCCTACAAGCATCACGGCGTGGTCGGCTTCGATCTCGCGGGGGGCGAGCGCGGGCACCCCGCGACGCGGCACAGCGAGGCGTTTGCGTACGCGCGAGCGCACGATCTCGCGGTCACCGTGCACGCGGGGGAGGACGACGGCGCGGACTCCGTGCGCCAGGCCGTTCACGTCTGCGGCGCCAACCGCATCGGGCACGCCACGCGGCTGTTCGAGGATCATGCCCTCGAGCAGTATGTCAACGACCGTCGTATCGCACTCGAAATCTGTCTCACGAGCAACGTGCAGACGCGCGCCGCGAAGTCGTACGAGACGCACCCGTTGCGCACGTACTTCGATCACGGGCAGAACGTCGTGCTCAACACCGATAATCGGCTCATGAGCGGCGTGACCCTCACCGACGAGTATGTGCACGCCGCGTCGTCGCTCGGCTTCACCTTCCACGAGCTCGCCCGGATTGCGCGCAACGGCTTCGAGAGCGCGTTCGCGTCGTGGCACGAGCGCCGCACCATGCTCGACACATTCGATCGCGAGCTGCCGGCGCTCCTCGCGCAGCTATGAGTGGCGACGTGGAGATGGTCGAGCGCGCGGCGGAGATGGTGCGCGCGAAGGTTGGCGGCGAGGTAGAGACGGCGCTCATCCTCGGCTCCGGACTCGGCGGGCTCGCCGACAGGGTAGAGGGTGCGATCCCGATTCCATTTCGCGCAATTCCCGGCTTCCCGCCATCGAACGTTCCCGGCCACGCGGGACGATTCGTCGCGGGGATGCTCGGCGGCCGGCGCGTGATCGTGGCGGCGGGGAGATATCACCTCTACGAGGGGCATACGCTCGAAACGGTCGCGCTTCCGGCGCGCGTGCTCCATGCGTGCGGCGTGCGTACGCTGTTCGTGTCCAACGCTGCGGGCGGGATCAATCGCACATTGCGCCCGGGCGATCTGATGATCATCGAGGATCATCTGAATCTCATGTCGCGCACACCGCTGCTCGGTCCCGCGCGTCCCGGCGAGACGCGCTTTCCCGACATGTCCGCGCCATACGATGCCGCGCTCATTCGCGTGCTCCGTGGTGCCGCGCTCGAGTGCGGAATTCCGATTGCGAGCGGCGTGTACGCGGCGCTCCTTGGTCCCGCGTACGAAACGCCGGCAGAGATTCGCATGCTCGAAAGACTCGGCGCCGACGCTGTCGGGATGTCGACGGTACCGGAAGTGCTGATGGCGCGCGCCCTGGGGATGCGGGTCGCAGCCGTCAGCTGTATTACGAACGTCGCCTCAGGGCTGAGCCCCACTCCGCTCAGTCATGCCGACGTCCTCGAGATGACGGCGCGGAGTGCATCGGCCTTCGAGCGGCTGGCAACCTCGTTCGTTCGGGCGGCTAACCGGGCGGATCTCGCGACTAGTGGATCACATCTGAGATGTTGATAGCATCCGTCTTGCAGCGACGGCGTGCATGTTTACTTCCGCTATGGCATTCTCGCTCAGCGCCGCTGAGCGCGCGGATCTCGAGCACCTCGTGCGCGCGACGTCGACGC
>JBBSEY010000217.1:0-4556 GCA_038239265.1 Gemmatimonadales bacterium
CGCTCGAGAGAATGAGAATGCGCTCGACCGTGTTCTTGAGCTCGCGCACATTACCGGGCCAGTCGAAGGCGCTGAGACGATCGACGGCGTCCTGGCTGAAGGTGCGCGGAGGCATCCCCTCTCCCTCGGAGAGTATTCCGGCGAAGTGATGCACGAGCAGCGGAATGTCCTCGCGGCGATCGCGCAGCGGAGGGACGACCACGGGAACGACGTTCAATCGATAGTAGAGATCCTCGCGGAAGTGCCCCTCGCGGATCTCGGCCTCGAGATACTTGTTCGTCGCCGCGAGCACGCGCACGTCCACCGAGATCGTCTTCGAGCTGCCGATGCGATTGACGACGCCATCCTCGAGCACGCGCAGCACCTTCGCCTGGGCGCTCGGGCTCATGTCGCCGATCTCGTCGAGGAAGAGCGTGCCGCCATTCGCCTGCTCGAACTTCCCTGTGCGATCCGCGATTGCACCAGTGAACGAGCCCTTGATGTGCCCGAACAGCTCGCTCTCGATGAGCTCACTCGGTATCGCGGCGCAGTTCACTTCGACGAAGGGCTTTGCGGCGCGCGGCGAGAGCCGGTGCACGGCGCGCGCCACGAGCTCCTTCCCCGTCCCGTTCTCGCCAGTGATCAGGACACGCGCGGGCGTCGTCGCAACACGCTCGATCTTCTCGATGAGCGAGCGGATCGCGAACGACTTTCCGACGATCTCGTAGCGCGACTCGATGCTCGCGCGAAGGCGGCTGTTCTCCTCGCGGAGAACCACGTGCTGGAGCGCATTGCGCAGCGTGACCTGAATGCGATCGGTGTCGAGCGGCTTCTCCAGAAAGTCGTACGCGCCGAGCTGCGTCGCCTCGACGGCCGTCTGAATAGTCCCGTGGCCACTGATCATCACCACGATCGCCGCCGGGTCGATGACCCGAATTCTCTTGAGCGCTTCGAGCCCATCGATCCCGCCCATCTTCACATCCATGAAGACGAGATCCGGCTGCCACTTCTCATACTCGGCGATCGCATCCAGCGCGTTCTGCACCGCGTGCACCTCGTAGCCGTCGTACTCGAGCAGCTGGCCGAGCGCGGCGCGAATTCCCTTTTCGTCGTCTGCGACGAGGATCTTCGGACTCACCGCACGACCTTGTACAGCGTGATCTGCCCCTTCGCGATTCGCACGTCGCCGATGTGAACGGGCGTGATGAGCGGCAGCGCATCGTCCGCGATCCCCGCGGGACGCGCCCCCTTCGAGTAGCTCTTGATGAGCCGTGGCATCATTGCATGTGGCAGTGAAAAGTCATGAATGCGGAACGTCTGCACGCGATACTCCGCGAGCCCGAGCTTCACGATGTCGAGCGTACCGCCGAACTGCACCTGCTCGCGATCGCCGAGCACCTTCCCGAGCGGGCCGAGCGACGACAGATCGCCGAGGTCACTCGGGTTCATCGTGCATCGGACGAGCAGCTGGTCACCACTAACCATAGCCTCGACGTCGCGCGCGGACGCGGGGAGCTGATGCGAGAGCTGCTGGAAGATGAAGGCGATGAGGTCGCCCGCCTCCACGTTGCCGTAGACCGGTCCGTTGCGCGAGCCGAGCCGCTCGATCACCGCGCGGGCGCGCGCGGCACCAGCGGGAGTGGCCGGCTCCCAGGTGCCGGCTGCGTGCGCGGGAGCGGCCGGGATGGGCTGCGTGAAGCGGTGCAGATACGGAAGCCAGTAGTCGCGCGTGAACCACGCGCCGGCGGCGAAGGCGAGAGCCACGACGAAACAACCGATCGACTTGAAGCATCCCCCCATGGCTTACGAACCTCCCAGTGGAATCGAGGCGACTTTGGTGTAGCGAGGACCGCCAGGAGTGAGCATGCTCTCGAGGAGCGAGAGCTCCGACAGCTGATGCACCCCGTTGTACTCCACGGCCCGCGCCGCATGCGCGAGGGCACGTGCGTTGATCAGCGGAATTTCCTCGCGCACGCGCGCGAGCGTGATGTGCGGGCGAAAGGCGCGCGCGTCGAGCGCGTAGCCATTCGCGACGCAGGTGGCCTCGACATCGTGGTGCAGGAGCTCGAGTCTCGGATCGTGTTGCACGCCCATCCATACGACGCGAGGGGCCCGAAGGTTTGGAAAGGCGCCGAGTCCGCTGATGCGGAGGTCGATGAGCGGCTGGGCGGCGGCAACGGCGGCGAGGATACGCGTGAGCTCGGCCGGCGCCGTTGCTGGGCACTCGCCGAAGAACTTGATCGAGAGGTGCAGATTCTCCTCGCGAACCCAGCTCGCCTCCGGCGCGGCCTTCTTCATCTGCGCGGTCGCGTGGCAGATGGCCCGCCGCTCTCGCGCGCCCAGCTCAAGAGCCAGAAAGAGGCGCACACATTCTGGGACCGGGGACGACGCCGGCGAGCACGTTGAGGGAACCCGAGCGAAAGCCGCGCGTGTCGATCTCGACGGTTGCGAAACCGGCGCCACGAACCGCATCGATCAGCCGTGCGGCGCGCTCGGCCACGCTCCATTCGCGGAGCTCGCCAGGATCCATCTCGACGCGCGCGACGTCGCCGTGATGCCGAACGCGAAGATTGCCCGTGATGCCTAGCGCGCGCAGGGCGCGCTCGGCGCGTTCGACCGCGGAGAGGCGGGTGACCGTGACCGGGGTGCCGTACGGCAGGCGTGAGGAGAGGCATGGTGAGGACGGCTGCGACCAGGTCGGGATCCCGCGCGCGCACGAGCGCTCGCGAATCTCCGCCTTGGTGAAGCCGAGCTCCGCGAGCGGCGAGCGAATCCCCATCTCGGCTGCTGCCTGCTTCCCCGGTCGATGATCGGAGAGATCGTCCGCATTGGTGCCGTCGATGATCGTCGCGATCCCGCGCTGGACGCGCACGCGCTCCAGCACGTGCCAGAGCTCCGACTTGCAGAAGTAGCACCGATTGATGGGATTCGCCACGTAGCGCGGATCGTCCATCTCGTGCGTGTCGACCTCGAGCACGTCTATGCCGGCAGCCGACGCGACAGCTCGCGCAACCTGCCACTGCTCGGCTGGATACGACGCGCTGCGGCCGATCACCGCGAGAAAGCGCGCAGCGCCGACGGCCTCGATGGCGACACAGGCGAGGTAGGCGGAGTCGACGCCGCCGCTGAAGCCGAGGAGCAGCGAATCGTGGGCGTTGAGCCACGCGATGAGCTCGTTCTCGCGCTCGAGCGCGGCGCTCGGAGAGTCAAGGACGACAGGGGAGCTCATGAGTCGAAACGTAGCCGGGCGGGGGTGCGTGGGAAGTCTCAGCGCGGGACGAGGAGCGCCGGGTGCACCACACGCCCGTCGGGAGCGCGAAGCGCAACGTCGAGCGAGTCGACGTCCCAGAGGACGATCAGAGCGCGATCGGTGCCGCCCATGAACGTCATCAGGTCCTGCTTCGAAAGCCCGGGCTCCTTGAGCGCGCTATCGCCCGAGGTCGCCGCGCGATAGGGATGCGTATGAAAGGTGCCGATCACGCCGGGGACGCTATCGCAGCTGCCGGTGACGGCGAACTGGAAGCGCTTCATGTCGTGCGCGGGGACCCAGCCGATCACGTGGAAGGTGTCGGCGTTCGTGTCGCCAATGAGGCAGCCGAGATATTCCTTTTGTGTCGGGCGACCGCCGGTGCCGAGCGCCTGGGTGAGCATGTTCTGATCGCCCAGCTCGTTCCAGTGTTTGTTGGCCTGTGTCCAGACGCTGTTCAGCGAATCGCGAACGGGTGCAGGAATGACGATCACGGGGTCGTGGGCGCGGCGCGCGGCGGCGAGGGCGCACACGGCGAGTACGAACGCAGGGAGCCGTAGCGCGCGCAGCAGTTGGGACGAACGATGATTGGCGCGAGGCGGCACGGCTGAATCCGAGGTCGGCGAGTCGTGCGGGATGCGGGCGGGATTTTCTTATATTACCCGCTCGCGCGAAGTCGTTCGCTCACCTCCCAATGAGATTTTCATGCCGGTAATCGCGAAGACGGCGCTGCTCCTGATCGCGTCGAACTGCTTCATGACGTTCGCGTGGTACGCGCATCTGAAGAATCTGCACGACAAGCCTCTGTACATCGCGATTCTCGTGAGCTGGGGAATCGCGCTGTTCGAGTACGCGCTACAGGTGCCGGCGAATCGCATTGGCAGCACGCAGCTCGAGCTGGGGCAGCTCAAGATCATGCAAGAGGTGATCACGCTGGCGGTGTTCGTGCCCTTCGCAGCTCTGTATATGAAGGAGCCGGTGAAGCTGAACTACCTGTGGGCGGCGCTGTGCATGGGGGGGGCGGTGTACTTCGTCTTTCGGCGCTAGGGGCAACGACGAGGAGCGGAGCTAGCCAAGCATCCGCATCGACGCATCCCACAGTCGATCCGCGTTGTCCGCATCGAGTGGGTAGGGAGCAACTCCCTTCCCGTTCTCGGGATCGCGGTGCGTCACGATCTCCGCCTCGTTGCAATCCTCGAAGTAGCGACCGCCGAGGCCTTCCAGCATCGGCGATGTCGCGAGCAGCACCGACGTCGCTGCGCCTTGTTCCGGCGTCTTCCGCTTCTCGACCGGCGTGCGCATCCCGCCCACGTGACGCTGGAGATTCGTC
>JBBSEY010000218.1:0-4534 GCA_038239265.1 Gemmatimonadales bacterium
AACATCCTGATCAAGTGGAAGCGTGGGAACCATGCGTGGAAAGCGGCGATGCC
The DNA here is from genome assembly GCA_038239265.1 of Gemmatimonadales bacterium. Classification (GTDB taxonomy): domain Bacteria; phylum Gemmatimonadota; class Gemmatimonadetes; order Gemmatimonadales; family Gemmatimonadaceae; genus FEN-1250. The sequence continues at coordinate 54 of JBBSEY010000218.1, forward strand.
CCATCTGGCCATCCTGTTCGGCAGTCGCTTCACGGATCACGCGTGAGCTTCACCCAATCGCTTCACACACAAAATTCCTGACACGTCCTGGCTGGGAGGCCGTGCATGTGGCGATTGACGACTGCACGCGACTCGCCTATGCGGAAGTCCTCGCCGACGAGACGCAAGAGACGACGTCCCGATTTCTCCAGCGCGCCCTGCGGTATTTCGCCCGGCGCGGCATTCAGATCTCGCGCATCATGACCGACAACGGCTCCGCCTATCGCTCGCGCTGCTTCGCCGCGGTCGTGGCGCAGCATCAGCTACGCCATCTACGCACGCGCCCGTACACGCCGCGCACCAACGGCAAGGCCGAGCGCTTCATCCGCACCCTCCTCGCGGAGTGGGCCTACGCCCAGGCCTATCGCACGAGCTCCCAGCGAACGGCCGCTCTCTCGCACTATCTTGGCTATTACAACACCGCGCGGCCCCACATGGGAATCCATGGGGCGACCCCTCAGCAAAAGCTCGCTACACTGTGAACAACGTCTTGATCAACAACAGCTAGCTCGCGCCGCCGAATGGAGGCAGGATTCGCTGGCAACCGTCGAGCGTCACGAGAGTTATCAGCTCAAGGCTCGTCATCAGGAAGGGGCTTATCCCGCTTCTCGAGCTCCTTCGTGAGCACCGCCAATTCTTCCTTGAGCACCTCGATCTCAGCCGTCATCTCGAGGCGTTCCGAGTGAGCGCGAGTTTCGCGCGCCACGGAGCGATCGGTGTCGAGATTGCGCTGCGTCGTCAGGTCGATCGTGACTTTCGAGAAGCCGAGCAGCGTGTTGTTTTTATCTATTAGTGCCGTGAGGGTGACGCGCGCCCAAAACGTGGTTCCATCGCCGCGGACACGGCTCCCCTCGCCCACGTATTCTCCCGATTCTGACGCCTGCCGCAAATGCGTTTCCGCGGTGCCGTCCTCAGAGCCGCCGTCGAGATACAGCATACGGAGGTGGCCTCCCTCCGCCTCCTCCTTGCTCCAACGCTTGAGCAGTCGCGCACCCTCTCCCCAGAACCGAATGATGCCATCGGCGTCCATGAGGAAGATCGCGTAGTCGCGGACGTTCTCCGCGAGCGCGGCGAAGGCGCTTTGCGCGAGCTCGGGGCTCGCGCGACCGACCTCCGGATCATGGCCGGCGGCCCCGGCTCGCCGGCGTGCGCGACCCCTGCGACGCGCAGCCTCGCGCTCATTCTCCTCGCGGCTAGGAGACTCGATTTCTTCTTCCCTTCGCTGCACGTCAATACGAAACTGCTCCGAATCCGACCACTCGGGGCTCGCCCCTCCCGAAATATCGTGACCTGTCATCCGCCGAACTCCTTTCGCGCGATGTCACGGGATCAATCGCGACTACCGCTTCATTGCTGTCGTATTTTGCTCTTGCGCCATCGGGCGCATCGCGTTGCGATGCAAAACGCTTACCCACCACGCTCTACGCCGATCAGCTCGGCGAACGCGCGGCGAGTCGTCGCATAGCACTCACAGGAAATTCGCTCCAGGCCTGAACGATTGTCCACGGTAAGTCGCCCTTGCGCATAGTGGATGAGCGCCAGCGACTGCAGCTCCTGTCCCACCACCGAAACCGTCGGCCTCGTAACCCCGAGCATTTGGCCGAGAAACTCCTGAGTAATCGGGAACTCGTCCGATTCTACGCGATCATGTGTGGTAAGCACCCATCGCGCATAGCGCTGTTGAGCAGAGTGAAGCCGATTGCACGCCACCGAACGCGAAAGGGCGTTCAGTCGCGCCTGCGCGTAACGTACGATGCGTTTGAAAAGCACGCCGTCTCTGGGCGCCGCACCGATGAGCACATCGACGGGGACTCGCAGCGCCCATCCGCTGATCTGGCAGATTGCACGCGTGGGACTGTGCTGCGCTCCGAGTACGGTGTGGAGGCCGATCATCCCTTCATTTCCCACGGTAAGCGTTTCTACGACGCTGCCATCATTCATCTCCGCTAAAAGCGAAAACACGCCACTTTGCGGGAAATAGACGTGATCAACGGGTGCCCCCTGCTCGAAGATCAGCTGCCGCATGCGTGGACGTACGCGCTCTACCGCAGCGCGGAGAGCGTCCGCTTCGGCGGCGGGGAGGCCCGCGAGCATGTGGCTCCCCGCGAGCGTTCCGTCGGATTCCTGCAGAGTCACGCTCGATGCGCGGTCGATCGACATGATGCGGCGTTCCTCCATCCAGTAGCGTGCCCAGCTATCACCCTCTCGTACGACTCGGCTAGTCAGGATAGACGACTTAAGGCTGTCTTAAGAGTAATAACGACTCGAGATGTAAAACACCATACACTCTTGCCAAAAATCAAATGTTTACGTAATTTAGACTACATATGTCAGCCTCACGGACCGCTCGCATGACGAGTAAACTTCTTTCAACTGCTGATGCCGCTCCGACGCGCAATCATTTGCTCGGAGCGCTGCACCCCGCGGACTTCGAGCTCATCTCGCCATTGCTCGAGCCGGTGGAGCTTACGTTGCGACTCGTGCTGCACGAGCCGAACACTGCGATCGAGCACGTCTACTTTCCTACGACGGGTTCGGTTTCCCTGATCATCGTATCGGCGGACGGTGCGGTCGAAGTCGGTTCGGTCGGACGCGAGGGCTTCGTCGGCGTGTCGTCGCTCCTGCATGCGGAGTCGACGCTCACACGTGCCTTCGTTCAGCTGCGGGGCAGTGCGTATCGTATGAAAGCCGCGCGCTTTCAGTCGCTGGTCGACGAGAATCCGCGCATACGCGAGCCATTCTCCCGGTACACGCTTTCACTATTGAATCAGGCAGGGCAGTCCGGTGCATGCAATCGCCTGCACTCACTCGAATCGCGCTGTGCACGCTGGTTGTTGATGATGCACGACCGCGCCGAAAGCGACGAGTTCTCGCTCACCCAGGAATTCCTCTCGTTCATGCTGGGCGTCCATCGCCCCGCCGTGACGCTCGCCGCGGGCATCTTGCAGAAAGCCGGGTTCATCGAATATTCCCGCGGAACGATCAGGATCACCAACCGCGCCGGCCTCGAACGAGCTTCTTGCATTTGCTACCGTGCGGTGCGCGACAATCTCGAATCGCTGCTCGGGCCGAACGTGTCCGCGGCCTAGGCGGACGACACTTTACACTCTCCTGGTCGTCCCCTAGCTTTCGCTATGGCAACCAGCACTCGCATCCCATCACGGCCCGCCGTCTCCGCATCGTCATCGCCGGAGAGCGGGCCGTCTCGTCATCAGGACACCCCGCAGGCGTCGCGTGTGCGCGCCGAGCCGGCGCTCACCTTCGACGATGTGCTGCTGGCACCGCGACACAGCGTCACGCATCCGAAGGACGTGAGCACGAGCACCCGCTTCACCACCGGGATCTCACTCAACATTCCGCTCGTCTCCGCCGCAATGGACACGGTGACGGAGTCGGAGATGGCGATCGCGATGGCGAGAGCCGGCGGGATCGGCGTGATCCACAAGAACATGTCGATCGACCGGCAGGCCGCCGAGGTCGATCGCGTGAAGCGCTCCGAGAGCGGGATGATCCTCAAGCCGATCACCCTCGGCCCCGAGGCGACGCTGCGAGAGGCGAATTCGCTAATGATGCGCTTCAAGATCTCCGGTGTGCCGATCGTCGATCGGGACAACAAGTTGATCGGGATCATCACCAACCGCGATCTTCAGTTCGAGCGGCAGCTGGACCGACCGCTGCAGGACGTGATGACGAAGGAGAATCTCATCACGGCTCCCGTCGGCACCACGCTCGATGAGGCGGAGCGCATCCTCGGCAGGCATCGCATCGAGAAGCTCCCGGTGATCGACGCGGACGGGCGGCTCGGCGGCCTGATCACGGTGAAGGATATCCACAAGCGCCGCCAGCATCCGAGCGCGAACAAGGATCAGCACGGGCGCCTGTGCGTGGCGGCGGCGCTGGGCTCGGGCGGCGATTTCAAGGAGCGCGCGCGGGCGCTGTTCGACGCGGGGGTCGATGCGCTGGTGATCGACACGGCGCACGGACACAGCGAGGGAGTGCTCGTCGCGACGTCGGTCATTCGCGAGATGCTGCCGGAGATTCAGCTGATCGCGGGGAACGTGGCGACGCGGGCGGGGACGATGGCGCTCGTCGAGCGAGGCGTGAACGCGGTGAAGGTGGGCGTTGGACCCGGCTCGATCTGCACGACGCGCGTGGTCACGGGCGTCGGCGTGCCGCAGCTCACGGCGATCATGGATGCCGTGGACGGTGCCGGTGACGTGCCGGTAATCGCCGATGGCGGGGTGAAGTATTCGGGGGATGTCGTGAAGGCGCTCGCGGCGGGTGCGTCGAGCGTGATGATGGGATCGATGCTCGCGGGAACGGAGGAGAGTCCCGGCGAGTCGTTCCTGCTCGAGGGGCGCCGCTTCAAGATGATCCGAGGGATGGGAAGTCTGTCGGCCATGCAGGACGGGAGCGCCGATCGCTACTTCCAGGAGGGCGAG
>JBBSEY010000219.1:0-4475 GCA_038239265.1 Gemmatimonadales bacterium
GCTCGGCGTCCGCATAGCCGACCAGGGCCAGCGCGGGCGAGCCCGCACGATAGATGGTCTGCTCTTCCGGCTGCACGACGGGCAGCGCGTACTCGCAGCGATGCGCCTTGGCCGCGCGCGCGAGCGCCCACTGTCTCGGCTGGACGTCCGCGAGATAGTCGACGCTCCCCATGGTGTGCATCGCGCGCTCGACCATCGCGCGCTCGCCAATCCACTCGGTGGCGCTCCAGCCCGAGCTCCAAAAGATGTCCGGAGCGTCGTAGGCCTCCGCGACGTCGCGCTTCGTGCAGCTCACGAGATACGTCCGCCCTCCGGCGATCGGCACCGTCGGGATGCACAGTGCGCCCGCGCCCTGAAAGGTGAGCGACGTGCGCGTGACGCGAGGCTCGGCGAGGAGCGCGCGACAGACGGTACGGAGCGCGGCCAAAATACGCGGCGCGCTCTCAGGATCATCCTTCGGAAGCTGAGCGTCGAGCGTGAAGGCCCATTCTGCCTCCTCATCGGGGAGAAAAAGCGAGCCCAGGCTGCCGTCCTGCAGCTCCATCGTCGCCGAGGCATGCTCGGAGCGCGCGGCCTCCGGGGCGAGCTCGTCCGGGAGCTGGCCGGGCATCACCTTTTTTCGCCGGGCGGTGTTGGGCACCGACCATTTGGCGATGCGCGGGACGTCCGCGCCGCGCAGCGCGGCGGCCGCGATGGCCGCCGCGTCGCTCAGCCCACCGATCGCCAGCCGCGCCTCGAGAGAAATGGCCAGAGGCGGATTGATCACCTGAGCCACACGAATCCTCCCTTTGCGTCGAAGAAGCCGACGTGGATGTTCTTGTTGAGGCCGCCGAGCGTCGACATCGCCGCGCGCGCGCTGCCTTCACTATCGAAGCTGTAGACGACGCCCTTGTACTTCTCACCATCGACGGTGCTGATCGCGTTGCCGCCCTCCCTCAGCCGGTCGTGGTACGCCTTCGCCTGATCCGGATCGAATGCGCCCGGCCCCGATTTGTCCTCGGCAAGATAGCGTCCCGCTTGCGGCCCGCCCGTCTGCTTGGCGGTGATGTTGACGGCGCCGTCGGCAACGCGATCCTTGCCGATCCGCGTCTCCGCGCCCGCGATCGGCTGCATGAAGCTGATCGGACTCCCCTTATTCGACGCGAGCTGCTCGCGGAAGCCGGTGAAGACCTCCCCTTGCGAGCGAGAGTCGGGGAGCGCGTCGATCAGCGTGCGGATGCGCTCGACCTGCGCCTGCGGGGTCGCCTTGGCCGTCGCCTGATCGACCATCGCGTTCCGCACCTCGCGACGGAACTTGCCATACGACGTGTCGGTCGTCGCGGAGCCGAGGTTGTCGAGCAGGCGATCGAGCAGGGCAGGGCCGCCTTTGCCGGCGCCCTCGTGCAGCGTCTTCAATGCGTCTCCCCAGCGCCGCGCGATCGCGATTCCACCCTGATCCGTCGCGTTCCCCGCGAACCGCCGCGCGAGCGCCGCCTCCACATGCGGATTGTCGGTGAGTGGCTCGCCGAAGTTCGCGCGCTGAACCTCCAGGAACGACTCGAAGCGTCGCGGCTCCTCCGGACGCTCGACCACGCGCCAGACCTCTTTGCCTCCTTCCTTGACGCGCGCCAACCGCTTCGGCTTCTCCGTACTCCCGGCGAAGAGTCGCAGCTCGTACGTGTTGGCAGGAGTACGATAGTAGTAGTGCCCGGGCGCCGCATTCGCTCCCGTGAGCGCCGGATACCCGGCGGCGAGCGCGTCCGCGTTCGACTTCGGCACCGTCTGCGCGACGAAGCCAACGCCTGCTTCTTCCTCACCCTGCGCGACAGTGCGCTCGTGGCGCTCGAGCTCCTTTTGCAGGTGGTCGAGATCCGCCTCGAGATCGCGCCGCACATCCGGCTCGAGCCCGTGCTTGCTCAGCTGCTCCGCGCGCTCGGCGATGATGAGCGGAAGCTTCTCCACCTCGAGGCTGGCTTCGAAGAGCTTCGAGCCGGGGAGGAACGCGCCGCGACTCCCAACGAGCGCGCGAATGCGCTCGAAGAGGATGCGAATGCGGCCACCGATGCCCCTGTAGCGCTGCATCGTGCGCACCACGCCGAGGTGCTGCTCGATCTGATGCGGGAGCGCGTCCGGGCCGGCACGGATCTCGATCTCCGTGATGAGGCCGAGGGCGTCGGTCTTGTAGTGGACCTCGACGCCGTGCGCTTCCGGCGGCGGACCGCGCAGCACCGGAATCTTTCCCTGCAGATCGGCCGGCAGCGCGCGCGCGAGCACCGGATCGCTCGCGGCATGCACGCCCCCGCCGCGCACCGCTTCGTCGGGCGCTCGGACAATCCCCGGTTCTCCTTCCGGCTTACCACCGCCGGGACGCCCCTCGTCGCCGGGATGCGGGCGTCCTTCCTCTTCTTCCGTGGCGGGGCGCGATCCCGACGCGCCTTCAACGTGCTTGGCGACGGCGCGGGTGATCGCGTGCTGCGCCGCCATCGTGATCCCCTGATGCAGCGCTGCTTCGGTGAAGATGTCGACCGCCGCGGTGCGGATCTTTTCCTCCAGATCCTTCGCCTCGCGCTGCTTCTCGGCCAGATGCGGATCGGACTGGTTGGTCGCCTCGAGTGACGCGATCTCCTCGCGCAGCTTGGCGAGGTCCGTCACCATCCCGTCGCGCAGCTGGCGCACCTGGAGGTAGGTGCTCTCGATGAACATGTACGCCATCCCCGCGTGCTGGCCGGCGCTCAGCACGTGGTACCCGGTATTGCCGATTTTCAGGACCTTGCTGGCTTTGCCCAGGAGCGGAATGACGTCGAGCGCCACCAATCCGATGTCGATGTAGTTGCTCGCGTGCACCGTGTCGGTGCGCATGGCGTCGGCCATGTTGAGGCCGGCGTTGAGTCCGTTGTACGTCAGGCTGATGGCGATACCGAGCGGCGCGGTGGGCGGGAAGATCGTGAGGATCGCCGCGGCGATGTTCACCACGATGCTGACCGGCTCGGAGAACGCCACGTTGCGGATGTCCTGCATCGGCGTGTCCGTCACGCGCTCGAGGCGAATGAAGCGCTGCGAGGCCTTGAGCCCGTCGTACAGCTGGAACGCGAAGCTCATCGTGCCGTTCGGGTAGGTGCGCGACAGATCGAAGAACAGACTCTCCATCATCCGCTCGTAGCTCGAGTCCGAGGCGCGGAAGTGGAAGTCCTCGGTGCGGACGATCTCGGAATGATCGAAGAGGTGGCCGTGGTACGTGCCGCCGTTGCCCGACGCATCCGGCTCATACGTGAACCAGGCCGCGAGCTTGAGGGCGCCGTTGCGCTGGCCCGCGGTGCGCGTGACGTAGCTTCCCTGTACGGCGATCGGCTTGTTGTCGGTGGAGCCCGAGATCTCGCCCAGCTTGTCGCGCGTAGCGACCAGCCGGTCGCGGCGGTTCGTCGCCCATTCCTTCATGTCGTCGCTGCCGCCGGTGGTGCCGTACTGCGTGATCAGACGGTTGAGCGAATCGATCTCCTGTTGAATCGCGCGGCGGCTGGAGGCGAGACTGCCGCCGGGAGTGCCGAAGGTCTCGGCGCTGAGCTTGCCCTCGGTGCGCAGTCCTTTCGCTTCCTCCTCGGTCAGCTTCGGAACCGTCAGTTTGATACGCGGCGCCGACGCACCGAGCGCGATTCCGCCAATGCCGGTCGCGATGTCGACCGTTGTCTGAATGCCTTTCGCCTGCGCTTCGACGTCGGCGAACGTGTATGGCTTCGCGGCGGTGGTCGTCTTCCCGAACGCACCGGCGCCGCTCTCCTGCTCCTGTTCGAGCAGACGCGCGTGCTCCGTCTTCACCTCGACCGGAATGGCGAAGTGGGCGGGCAGATAGAAATTGTGATTGACGAAGGCGTGGATCTCGTAGGTGCCGATCTTGTCGAACGTCGCGGTGAACTCGCGATCGTTGAACACGCCGTCCCCGTACAGCTCCATGTACGAGGTGCGCTCCTTGTCGACCGGCGCCGCGCCCGCCGGCGCTCCCGACTTCACCGCGTACCACTGAATGTTCACGTGTGGGACGCGGAACGCGTCGACTTGGTCCAGCGTCTCGAACTCGAACTTGCCCTTCATCCCCGGCACGAGCTTGCCGCTCTTGTTGAGGATCTGCCCGTGCACCGGACGCGATGCGATCGGAACGATGTCGGTGACTTTGTCGGGCAGCTCGTACCCGACCTGGTTCGCCGCCTGCTCGATGTCGCCCTGGGCCGTGGCGATCTCGAGCAGCTCCGACACGCTCTGCGGTTTGTCGAGATTGGCGGCGTGGCGCCCGCTCTGCATCTGCGCGATGATCTTGTCGCGGATGGGGGGCGGTTTCTTGGCCAGATCGAGCAGCGCCTGCACGTCCGAGTGGCCGAGCGTCAGCGGCTGCTGCGGCGCGGGCGCGCCGGCCGGAGCGCCGCCGATGATCTGAGTCAAGAGCTTGGTGACCGTCTCTCGATCCTTCGCCGAGAGGTCGCCCGGCAGCACGTAGCCGCCGCCGA
>JBBSEY010000220.1:0-4464 GCA_038239265.1 Gemmatimonadales bacterium
AACCTCCGACCCACAGCTTAGAAGGCTGTTGCTCTATCCACCTGAGCTACTGGCGCTTCCGGTGACGCAAGTCGGTACCTGCTCCCCCCTCGGGGTCCATCTCGATCGGGGCGACCGGATTTGAACCGGTGACCTCCTGCTCCCAAAGCAGGCGCGATACCAGGCTACGCTACGCCCCGGGAAACGCAAAACCTACTGTGACCGGCGGTCCGGGTCAACCGCACACGCTCACGTTCTTGCACCTCGTGCGCGTGCCGCGAGCCACGCGATCAGCTGCGCGAACGCTCGCCCGCGATGACTCCCCCGCTCCTTCACCGCCCGCTCCGCCTCGGCGAAGGTGATGCCCAGATCAGACGACAGAAAGAGCGGATCGTATCCGAATCCGCCCTCGCCACGCGGCCGCTCGAGGATTTCGCCCTCCGTTTCACCACGAAACGTTCTGTGCCCGCTATCGTCGATGATGGCGGCCACGCAGACGTAGCGTGCGCGTCGGTCCGTCGCCTTACCGAGCTTGCGCAGCAGAAATTCGTTGTTCGCGATGTCTAGTGCATGCCCCTCGAGATCCGCGCGCCCGCTCCACCGCTTCGTGTGTACGCCAGGCGCACCGCCGAGTGCCTGCACCTCGAGCCCCGAGTCGTCGGCGATCGTGATCATCCCGCTCTTCGCCCGAAAGCATTTTGCCTTCGCGAGCGCATTCTCCTCGAATGAGTCGAACTCCTCGAGATTCGCCTCCGCCGGTGATTCGGGGATCCCCGCACCATCGAGATCGATCACATCGAGACTGGCCGCCGAGAACATCGGGCGCAGCTCGTAGAGCTTGCCGAGGCTGCGTGTCGCGAGGAGGTACGTGTCGCTCATTCGTCGAGCGCCTTCTTCTGCGCGAGGAGTAACGACATGACTCCGCCGTCCGCGAGACCGAGCAGGTTCGTGAGCGCAGCGCGATCGAAGGTGCCATGCTCGCCGGTACCCTGCACTTCCACGTACTTCCCCTCGGAGGTCATCACGACGTTCATGTCCACCTCGGCTCGCACATCTTCCGGATAGTCGAGATCGAGTCGCGCCTCGCCATCGATGACCCCCACACTCACGGCGGCGACGCGCCGCTTCACCGGCGACGATGTGATCTTCTTTTCGCGCACAAGCCAGTCGAAGGCATCGACGACTGCGACGCACGCGCCCGTAATCGACGCGGTGCGCGTGCCACCATCGGCCTGCAGCACGTCGCAGTCCACCTTGATCGTGAACTCCCCAAACTTGAAGTCATCGAGCATCGCGCGCAGGCTCCTCCCGATCAGCCGCTGAATCTCCTGCGTGCGGCCGCCGATCTGCGCGCGTTCGCGCGTCGTGCGCGTGTGCGTCGCTCTGGGTAGCATCGCGTACTCGGCGGTCATCCACCCTTCACCCTTGCCGCGCTTCCACCCGGGGACGCCATCCTCCACACTCGCGGTGCAAAGGACGCGCGTGTTTCCGCACGTGATGAGACAGGAGCCCTCGGCGTAGGGCGATGCGTTTCGCTTCAGGTCGACTGAGCGGAGCGCGTCGAGCGCGCGACCGACGCGCGCGGAAGGTTCAGGAACCGGCACGTAGCGCCTCGATGATGCGGGTGGTGGATTGACCAGGAGTGAGCGGAACGACGTGCACGCGACCGCCCCACGACTCGACTTCCGCTCGACCCACGATGGTCTCCGGAGTATAGTCTCCGCCCTTCACGAGAACATCGGGGCGAATCGACATCACGAGCTCGAGCGGGGTGTCCTCGTCGAACACCGTGACGGCGTCGACGCACTCGAGCGCCGCGACCACGTACGCGCGCTCGCCTTCGGAGCGCACGGGACGCTCGGGTCCCTTGAGGCGACGAACCGAGTCATCGGTGTTGAGACCGACGATCAGGCGATCGCCGAGGTTGCGAGCGGCCGTAAGCAGATCGACGTGTCCGGGGTGCAGGAGATCGAAGACGCCGTTGGTGAATACCACCAGCCCCGATTCTCCCTCACGCCAGCGAACCGCGTCGCTCCAGGACATCACCTTCCGCGCGGGGGCGCGAACGCTCAGAAGACCCTCTCGACGTGCGGATTGAAGTCTATCTCCGTCTGCTTCCACGGAAGGTCGACGATCTCGATGTACTCGCTCCAGATCCAGATCTGATTCGGCTTGCGGCGAATCTGGATCTTCTTCGCCCCTTCGGGCAACCCGAGCGAGTCGGCCTGCGCGCGCAGATGCGCGATGATGATCTCGTTGCCGTTGCGCGCGGCGAAGCGGGACTCCTGCGTCATCGCGTCCTGAAATTGATAGGCGCGGAAGTAGACATTTCCGATATTGAAACCGAAATACAGAACGGCTCCGATGAGGAGTACGAAGACGAGGCAGCCGTACGTGGATTTCCCATCTCGCGAGCGTCTTACCATTGCGATTGTGCTCCGGCGATGATGTCGTTCACGACCTTCGTGAGCGCCTGATGGCGTCCATCGGCCTCGGAGCGCTCCGCGTACGTTCCCTCCTCGAGCATCCCCTTGCGCGTCCACAGCGTGCGCCCGGTGGTCTGATCGACGATCTCGACATCGAGCGTGATCTGGAGCTTCCGTTCCGTCGACGTCGCCTGCGCATTTCGATCCGCGGAATATGCAGCGGGAATGTCCGGATCGTAACGGAGGATCTTCCCGCGCACGATCGCATCCGCCTTTCCTTCGGCGGCTTCACGAAGGCCGAGGCGGTTCTCGACGTCGCGGCGCATTAGGTCGTAGAGCTCGCGTTGGAGCGTAGGCTGCGGCGTCTCGTTCTCGAAGGGGAGCACCGCTACCGTCTTGATGTGCGGAGGCAGGCCGCCGCCGGCGAAGTGGTAGAGACACCCCGTCAGCAGCACCCCGCTCAATCCCAGCAACAGTCTACCGCCAGATCGAAGCATCGAATCCGGGAACCGTGTCTACGCGCGTGACCATCAGGAGAAGCGTGCGACGCAGGCGAGGCTGCTCGTATCGAATCGGGCCCGCCGCAGGACGCGCGACCCACTGCGGTATACGACCACCATCGATCAGCTCGAGCCGGCGAAGCTGATCACCATCGAACGTCGCTCGCCAGCCTGGCTCATGACCAATGTCGACCCTCAGAGTGTCCGAGTCAACGCGAACCGTCGTGTCGGCCGCCGCTGGAACGTGAAGCCGGCCGAGCGCCGCCCAGAGCAGCGGCGCCGGGGGCAGGAAGTCGCGCATGGACTGCTGCCCATCCTGCAGACGGATGTCATCGCCCACGAGCAACGCGTGACCAGTGCCCTGCCCGCTCACGAAGAAATCGAGGCGAGCGCTGTCGGGGGCCGCAATACGCGCAACGCCGTCGCCGCGGATGCGGAGCTCCGGCTGCAAATAATCCCACGCGAAAACGATTTTCCGGTGCCCGGAAGGGAGCTCCGCGACCGGAACCCGCTGCGGCGTGATTGCACCAACCAGCGGGTGGGCGCGCGGGGAGCAGGCGGCCAATGCCAACGAAAGAGCGACGATCGACCAGCGGGTTTGGCGCATCCTCATCGTACCCCGCGGAGGGGGGACGTGGCGCTACAGACCACGAATTCGCTCGAGGTGGTCCCCCTGCACGAGCGCATCGAGCGCCTCGAAGCCGCCGACGACGCGGCCGAAGACCGTGTACCGGCCATCGAGGTGTGGATCGGGCGCGACCGTCATGAAGTATTGACTGCCGCCAGTGTCAGGGCCGGACAGGGCCATGCCGAGCGAGCCACGTTCGTAGCGATGCGGATTGAACTCATCGCGAATGTTATAGGCGGGACCGCCCGAACCATCGCCGCGGTGGTCACCATCCTGGGCGACGAAGTTCGGGACGACGCGAAAGAAGCGCCCGTCGTCGTAGAAGTGGCTTGCCGCGAGCGTGAGAAAGTTCTCGACGGTGAGCGGCGCCTCCACCGGATAGAGCTCGAGCGTGATCGTGCCGCGCTCCGTCACGATCTCGGCGCGCGGAAGCTTGCCGCCAAGCGCGGGGAGGATGCGCGTGCGCACGATCGACTCGTACCACGACGCGGGTTTCGAAGCAGGGTGCGGGGCGCGATGCCAGCGCTCGAGCAGCGAGAAGGAGTCCGCCGCGTTGCGCGTGAGCATGTCCGAGGGCACGGGGAGCGCGCGTATCGCCGCGATCGTCGAGTCGGCGAAGTGCGCGCTGTCGCGCTGCCAGGCCGAAATGAAGAAGCGGACAGCGGCGAGTCGCGCATCGTTGAGCGTGTCGCCCTCCGAGCGGCGGTAGCTCTCGAGCACGAGCGGCGCTTCGGCCGCGGTCGCGTGCCCTTGGAGCGAGCCGATCGCGGTCGCGCGCACGATGACGTCCGCATCCGTGAGCCCGTATTCCATGAACTCGCGGCGCCACGGATGGCTCTCGGCGGAGTCCGCGTGCCGCGCCATCGTCGCGAAGGCGACTGCGCGCACGCGGGGATCGGGCTCGCGGGTGGCGGGGAGCGAAACCTCGCGC
>JBBSEY010000221.1:0-4393 GCA_038239265.1 Gemmatimonadales bacterium
AGATCCGCGGCCTGATTCGCGACGTTGATCATCTTGCCGTACGAGATGATCGTGACGTGCTCGCCCTCGCCCTTCACCTGCGCCTTGCCGAGGGGAATCGTGTACTCGCCCTCGGGCACCTCGCCCTTGATGTTGTAGAGCATCTCGCCCTCGAGAAACATCACCGGGTTATCGTCCCGGATCGCGCTCTTGAGCAGCCCCTTCGCATCGTACGGCGTGCCCGGCGCAACGACCTTGAGCCCCGGAATGTGCGCGAGCCACGATTCCCACGACTGCGAGTGCTGCGCCGAGAGCTGGAGCGCGGCGCCGTTGGGGCCGCGGAAGACGATCGGGATGTTGAACTGCCCGCCGCTCATCGAGAGCATCTTGGCCGCGGCGTTGACGACCTGGTCGAGCGCGAGGAGGGCGAAGTTCCACGTCATGAACTCGATGACCGGGCGCAGCCCCACCATCGCGGCGCCGACACCCACGCCCGCAAAGCCGAGCTCCGTGATCGGCGTATCGACCACGCGCATCTCGCCGAACTCCTGCAGCAATCCCTTCGACACCTTGTACGCGCCCTGATAGACCGCGACTTCCTCGCCCATGATGAAGACGCGATCGTCGCGCTGCATCTCTTCGCGGAGCGCCTGGTTGAGCGCGTCGCGATAGGTAATGATCGCCATCTCAGCGCTCTCCGCCGGCGACGCCGGTGTCCGTGTCGCTCGTCGTGTCGACGTACACGTCTTCGGTGAGCGCCTCGAGCGGCGGCTCCGGGCTCTCGTCGGCGAAGTTCCACGCGTCTTCCACGATCGCGCGCACCTCGTCATCGATGGCGGCCATCCTGTCGTCCGACCATTCGCCGCGCTGCTCCATCTGCGCGCGCAGCACCGCGATCGGATCGCGCTTCATGTACTCGTCCAGCTCCTCCTTGCTACGATAGGTGCCGCTCACAGCGTCGGACATGGAGTGGCCCATGAAGCGATACGTGCGCACCTCGATCAGCGTGGGCGTGTTCTCCCCGCGCGCTCGCGCGATCGCGCGCGACACCGCCTCGCGAACGGCGATCACATCCTGACCGTCCACCACCTCGTTCGGCATGTCGTACGAGCACGCACGCTCGGCGATGTCGTTCACCGATGACGCGCGCTCGAGCGCCGTGCCCATTCCATACCGGTTGTTCTCGACGAGATAGATCACCGGCAGCTGCCAGAGCGCCGCCATGTTGAGCGCCTCGTGGAAGGCGCCGTTGTTCACCGCGGCCTCGCCGAAGAAGCAGAGGCAGACCTGGTCGCCGCCGCGATACTTGATTGCGAAGCCTACCCCGGTGGCGATCGGAATGTGCCCCGCGACGATTCCGTGGCCGCCGAGGAAGTTCGTGTTGCGATCGAACAGGTGCATCGAGCCGCCTTTCCCCTTTGAGCAGCCATCGATGCGTCCGAAGAGCTCCGCCATCACGGCGCGCGGCGTGATCCCGCGAGCGAGCGCCTGCCCGTGATCGCGATAGCTCGTGATGACGTAGTCGTCGGGGCGGAGCACGGAGATCGCGCCGGCGCCCACCGCTTCCTGTCCGATGTACAGATGGCAGAAGCCGCCGATCTTGCCGAGGGCATAGGCCTCGGCGGTGCGTTCCTCGAATCTCCGCATGAGCAGCATCTCGCGAAGGAGGGAGAGTCGAAGCGCGGAGTCGTCGGTGCTGTCGGACTTTTTCTTCGCCATCGATTTGGTCTCTGTCGCGTCGGGAGTGTCGGAGGTCACCGCAACCGCTTTGCTCGCGCGCGCCATCAGACGCCCGCCGCCTGGACCTGCTCCCACGCGTGGTAGCTCGAGCGCACGAGCGGGCCAGACTCGACGTGCCGGTAGCCCATCGCGCGGCCGGCATTGCGGAGCAGCGCGAACTCTTCGGGCGTGTAGTAGCGGTCGAGCGGGTGATGCTGCGCGGAGGGGCGCAAATATTGACCGAGCGTGAGGATGTCGACGTCGACGTCGCGCAGCTCGCGCATCGTCTGAAGAACCTCGGGAATCGTCTCGCCCATGCCGAGGATGAGCCCCGTCTTCGTAGGGATCTGCGGCGCTATTCGCTTCGCGACGCGAAAGATCTCGAGCACGCGCTCGTAGCGTCCGCCGGGGCGACAGCGCTTGAAGAGGCGCGGGACGGTCTCGGTGTTGTGGTTGTAGATCTCCGGCGCGGCCTCGAGAACGGTGCGAATGGACGCTTCGCGCCCCTGAAAATCCGGAACGAGCACCTCGACCGAGCACCCCGGCAGCTGGGCGTGAATCTGGCGGATCGTCTCGGCGAAGATGTAGGCGCCGAAATCCGGGAGATCGTCACGGTCGACGGAGGTAATGACTGCGTGCTGAAGATCCAGCTCGGCGATTGCCGCGGCGACGCGCGAGGGCTCTTCGACGTCGTAGGAGGGCGGCTTGCCATGCGCGATCGCGCAGTAGGCGCAGTTCCGCGTGCAGACGTCACCCAGGATCATGAAGGTGGCAGTGCCGTGCTCCCAGCACTCGCCGATGTTCGGGCAGTGCGCCTCGGCACACACCGAGTGGAGGCGGAGGTCCTGCATGAGCTGCTGCATGCGGAGATAGTTCGGACCGCCGGGGGCCCGCACTTTCAGCCAGGCCGGCTTGCGCTCGGGAAGAGCTGGGGCTTGGTGCCTGCCCAGGATCTGGTACAGCGAATCGTGCATGCGCCTCTGATCCAAAAAACGCGGCGCGCGCGGGAGGCGCACGCGTCAGGCCCAAGCTATCTGTAGGACCCGCCGGGTGATAGTCATGCTAACCTGTGAACGAAATATAGACGGTTACCCCTATTCAGCGAAGCGATCTATCGCGAAGAGAGAGAGATCGTAGCCGCACTGCGCGCCCACGGACAGCGCACCGATTGCCTGGCCCGTGATGGGCGCCAGCAGAATGCCGTTTCGCCCGTGGCCGCACGCGTAGAGGAGCTTCGGGTTGTCGGGATCGGCGCCCAGTATCGGAAGCCGGTCGGGGGTTACGGGGCGCAGCCCAGCCCAGTGCCTGACGAGCGGCGACGTGCTCGCCCTGGGCAGGATGCGGAGCGCGACGTTGCGGAGATAGGCGAGACCTTCCGGCGTCGTGTGGCTGTCGAAGCCGACCTCCTCCATTGTGGCCCCGATGATCGTGCGGTCGTACAGCTCCGGCTCTGCGCCGTGACGACGGGGCACGAGATATCCGCCGCCACCGTAGATCACGTGGCGGGACAGGGTGCCCTCGAGCGCGAGGAGTTGCCCGCGCACGGGGCGAACGGGGAGCGGCCGGGGAAGGCCCTCGAGCAGCGACGCCCACGCCCCGGCCGCGATGACCAGCGAGCCGCCCTCGAGCACATCCCCGCCCTCGAGAATCACCCGAGGCCTGGAAGCGGTCACATTCACGGAGCGAATCCCGGCGGGAACGAGCGTGATCGAGCGGCGCATCTCGACGCGTCTTTTCATTGCGACGAAGAGCATGACATTGTCGACGGAGCCATCGTTCGGATGCATCACGGCGCCGGCGAACTCCGCAATGTTCGGCTCCAGCTTGCGGAGCCTCGACGCGTCGATCCACTCGCTTCCATCGGGGCGGTGCGACGGCTCACCGTCGACGCACAGCTCGAGGATGCCGTTTCGGTCGAAGGGAACGGCTATTCCGGTCTCTGCGTGCAGCGCGCCCACGAACGACGGGTACAGGTCGCGGCCCGCCACCGCGAAGTCGCGCACCGAGTCGACCCCGAGCTCATCGCTTTCGGCGCCAGGCGCCAGCATTCCGGCCCCTGCGGGCGACGCTTCTCCAAAGCGCGTCTCGCCTACGAGCAGCACCGAGGCCCCCCGGCTCGCAGCCTCGGCGGCTACCCCCAGCCCGATGAGCCCAGCACCCAGGATGACGACGTCGGCAGTTCTCACTGGGCAGTCCGCGGTTGGTGGATCCGCTGAAACCTCACGCGGCGGCAGGTCGTATTGTAAGCAGGATCAGAGGGCCATCGCATTGAAGGGGAGACCAGAGTCATGTTACGCACAGTGTTCGCAGTCGGCCTCATGGCCATTCTGGGGCTCATCGCCCTCAAGCTCATTTTCGGGATTTTCGGCTTCCTGTTCGTGGTGCTCCTGGGGCTGTTCCTTCTCGCCGCCAAGATCGCGCTAATCGGATTCGTCGTGTATCTCGCGATCCGAATTCTGAGCCCCGACACCGCGCGCCGCATCCGGCGGAGATGGTCAGGCGCGTGATCACTCGCAGCATCGCGTAGTACTCAGTGGTATCGTAAAGGCGAATTGCTAGTGTCCTGATGCTGAAGTTCGTTGACAGAAACGGGCGACACTGGCGAGGATCTCATCGGCGCTCTTGGTCCAGATGAACGGCGTTGGCGCTTTGTTGTGTTGGTCCAAGTAGTGATGGATGGCGGCTTCCAGCTCGG
>JBBSEY010000222.1:0-4343 GCA_038239265.1 Gemmatimonadales bacterium
ACGTGGAGCTCGTAACCGAAACGAAGATGTCGTGAAAGAGGAAGCCGATGATCCCGATCGTGAGCTCGATGAAGGCGTAGGTCGAGAGCGGGTCGCGCAGCCGCTCCGAGAGTCGTCCGACTACCAACGCCCCCAGCGACATCCCGCCGAGAAAGATCGTGAGAACGATGATTTGGGCGTACGCGCCGTGCCCCACGAACAGTCCGAGATATCTGGTCCAGATCGACTCGTAGATCAGCCCGGCCGCTCCGGAGAGGACGAATACGATGGAGAGGAGCGTCGGCATCTAGCTCAGCGTCGCGAGTGCAGCGTCATTCGCATTCCATATTTTGGACGCAGCGTGATGAGCGGATTGAGCTCCACCCTGTGCCCGGGCTCGAGCCGCAATCGCCATCGCTGGCCAATGGCCGCGAGCAGGAGCACCCCCTCCATCCACGCAAACTGCTCCCCGATGCACTGGCGAGATCCGCCGCCGAACGGGAAGTACGAGAAGCGCGGTCGTTCCGAAGATTGCTCTCCTAGCCATCGTCCTGGTAGAAAGCGCTCCGGTTCCGGGAAGAATCGGGCGTCATGCTGAGTGATGAACGGACTTACCACGACGAGGGAGCCTCGTGGAATGTCAAATCCGCCCAGAGTGTGCGGCGCCAGTGCACGTCGCCCCATTCCCCACACCGGCGGAAACAGACGCATCGACTCGGCGAGCACCGCTCGCGTGTAGGGGAGGCGCGGGAGATCGGCCGCGGTGGGCCGGCGGCCGCCCAGCACCGCATCGAGCTCGGCGTGCATTCTCCCCTCCGCGTCCGGATTCTGAGAGAGTGCGTACCACGTCCAGGTGAGCGCGTTCGAGGTGGTTTCGTGTCCCGCGACGAAGAGTGTCGTCGCCTCGTCCCGCAGCTGGACGTCGGTCATCGAGCCGCCGTCGCCATCGTCGCCGGTGTCCTGGGCCATGAGCAGCATCGACAGGAGGTCGCCGTGATCGCGCCCGCTCCCCCGCCGCTCGGCGATGATGCGATAGATGGTCGAGTCGAGGCGTGCGCGGGCCCTGCGCAACCGCACCGTGGTAGGAATCGGAATCCGGTCGAAGAGCTCCGAGAAGGGCATGAGCGCGAAGCCGAACATCTCGAAGACGGCGGTGAGCGCGGAGCCGATCTCCTCGACTTCGTCGTCGACGGTCGCTCCGAACAGTGTATTGGCGACGATGACGAGCGTGAGGCCCATCATCTCGTCGAGCAGCTCGACGGTGCTCCCGTCCTTCCAGCGGAGCGCGAGCTCTTCGGCGCGCGCGGCCATCGTGTCGCCATAGCCCTCGATGCGCTGGCGATGGAAGGCGGGCTGCGCGAGACGCCGCTGTCGCCGATGCTGCTCGCCGTCAGTGGTGAGCAGGCTGTCGCCGAGGAGGAGCTTCATGCGTAGGTGTCCGCGTCCGCGACCGAAGAGGCGATTGTTGGTGACGAGCACGTCCTTGACGAGCGCGGGATGTGTCGCGAGGAAGAGGGAGGTGCGTACAACGTCGATGCGCGCGAGATCGCCGTACTCGCGCGCGACCTCCTGCATGAACCCGAGACGATCGCGATTAAGCTTCCAGAAGAGCTCGCCAGGATAGCGATTTTTGGGGCCAGGCGCGCGGCGCGGAGATGCGGCCGGCGGTGTTTGGGTGGCGGCAGTCATGTGTGCATCATCGCGGAGGCGCCTTCCGTTTGCGAGTAGGGTCATCGCAAAGCTATCTTGTGCGGGATGACGGGGCCGCGCGGGCGCCCGCGAAAATCAATGCGAGGGGCGCGATGACGAGGCGAACGCAGGGAGTGATGCTGGTGGGCGGCTGGATCTTCTCGATCGTGCTGTTCGCGTTTCTGTGGGTGACCTACAACGGCACCAAGCTCTCGTATTCGCAGACGTTTCCGGGGATGCCTCTCTACGGGGCGATGACATGGTGGTTCTTCTTTACAATTCCCGTCATTGGCTTCACCTGGGGCTATTTCAACGATCTCAAAAACCGCGGCTGACGCTCACCATCGTCACGCGGACTCACCAAATGGCGCGAAGATGGCTTTCGCGCCATCGTCGCATCCGGGCGCCACATGCGCAGCCGCGTACTGCCCGTGCCATCTGTTTCGATTCGGTACGTGCCTTGCTATTCTCGGTCCCGCCAGCACCGCCGCGCACAGAAAATCGCGGCGGCAAGAGCTACGATAACGGCCGAATGAGGCCTCGCCGAGGAGATAGCAGAATGGAAATGGAAACGCTGAAGGAGCTCTACGTGGACGAGCTCAAGGATCTCTGGAGCGCGGAGACGCAGATCACGAAGGCGCTGCCGAAGATGATCAAGGCCGCGACCAGTCCGAAGCTCAAGAAGGCCTTCAACACGCACCTCAAGCAGACCGAGCGCCAGATCAAGCGACTCGAGCGCATCTTCAAGGAGCTCGACGAGAGCCCGCGCGGCAAGAAGTGCGTCGGCATGGAAGGGCTACTCAAGGAAGGCTCCGAGCTGATCAAGGAAAAGCCCGAGGCCGACGTTCTGGATGCGGGGCTCATCGCTGCCGCACAGCACGTCGAGCACTACGAAATGGCGGGTTACGGTTGCGTGCGCACCTGGGCGCGCCAACTCGGGGAAGCGTCGCATGCCGATCTGCTGCAGGAGACGCTCGATGAAGAGGAGCTGACGGACAAGCTGCTCACGGAGCTGGCGGTCAGCGAGATCAACATCGACGCCGAGAGCCCCGATGAGGACGAGAAGCCTGCCACGCGTACGCGGGCGAAGAAGGCGACGAAGAAGTCGGCGTCGAAGAGCGCCTCGTCGTCGGACGAGGACGAAGACTCGGATGAAGAGATGGCAGGTGTGGGCGGCGATCGCGAGGGTTCCTACTAGGACCACTCGCTCCCGGTCCAATCGTTCGCTGAACGAGCGGTCCATCACGATCCGCGATGCGTACGAGCATCGCGGATCGTTCGCATCCCCGTACCTTCTGCGACGCGTTACTTTTTGAGCGTGACGAATACACGAGCCTTTCTTCCCTTGCTCACGCTCGCTGCGTGCGCCGCGCTAGTCGCTGCGCCTCGCGCAGAGGCGCAGCGCGCGGACTCACTGGCGGGAGCGCAGATCCGCCGGCTGTCGCTGGACGACGCGCTCGCGAGCGCCGAAGCGAAGAGCCCCGATCTCGCGATCGCACGGGCGGGGGTCACACGCGCAGAAGGGCAGCGGAGCAAAGCGTTCAGCCAATTCCTGCCACAGATCTACGGCAGTGCGGGCTACACGCGCACACTCAAATCGCAGTTCCAGGGGGCGAGCTTCGGCAGCGATAGCGCGGGGCCGCCGACGTGCAGCAGTTTCACTCCGAATCCCGATGGCACGACGGATGAGCGCCTCACCCTCCTCGAGTCCGCACTCGGCTGCGGCGCGGGGAGTAGTCCGTTCGGATCACTGCAGAATCTCGGCTTCGGTGCGGCGAACCAGTGGAATCTCGGGCTCTCGCTTCAGCAGAACGTGTACACCGGTGGCCGTGTGACGGCCCAGTATCGCGCGGCGAATGCGGGGAAGCGGAGCGCGGCGATCGGAGTCACTTCCGCGAAGGCGCAGCTCACGCTCGATGTCACGCAAGCGTACTACGATGCGCAGCTGGCGGACCAGCTCGTGCGCATCGCGGACGCCACGCTTTCCCAGGCGGATACGACGCTCGCGCAGACGAAGCTCGGGCGACAGGTAGGGAACGCCGCCGAGTTCGACCTCCTTCGCGCGCAGGTGACGCGTGACAATCAGGTACCGATTCTGATTCAGCGTCGCTCCGATCGCGACATTGCGTACGTGCGACTCAAGCAGCTGTTGCATTTGCCGCAAGCGGACTCGGTGGCGCTCACGACCTCGCTCGACGATTCGACTGCCGCCCCCGCGGGCGTGGTGTCGACGTTGCTGACGCAGGCAGCGGACACGGCAGCGGAGAGTCGCGCGCCCGTGCGACAGGCGTCGGAGAACGTGACCGCGCAGAAGAGCGCGGTGACCGTCGCGCACGCGGAGCGGCTTCCCGCGCTTGCGCTCGCATCGGCCTTCGGGCGCGTGGCGTATCCGTCGGGGGTGTTCCCGTCGTGGTCGGACTTCCGATCGAACTGGACCGTCGGCGGCACGCTCTCGCTGCCGATCTTTACCGGGGGGAATATTCATGGCGACGAGCGGATCGCGAGCGCGGGGCTGCAAACCGCGCGGGCGCAGCTGCAGCAGACGCGCGAGCTCGCCGAGCTCGATGCGTTGAATGCGCTGAGCAGGCTGCGCTCCGCGCAGGCGCAGATGGATGCGAGCCGCGGCACCGCGCAGCAGGCGGCGCGCGCGTATCAGATCGCGACGGTGCGATACA
>JBBSEY010000223.1:0-4290 GCA_038239265.1 Gemmatimonadales bacterium
GGCGGCGGTGCCGAGATGCTCATCGATAATCCGAACCTTGTAGTCCACGAGCTTCGTCCCGAGCACCGCCGGGATGTGCGGCGCGAGCGCGAGACGCACCGCGCAGTCGAGGGCATGCACCGGGCCCTCGCCCTCGGCGGCCGTGCGCACGCTCGTGCCGCCGACGCGCATCTCGACGGTCGCTCGCGCGCGCGAGCCACAGGCGAGGCGCCGCTCCACGACCACCGTGTACTCGAGCAGCTCGAACGGAACGACATACCCCGGCGTGGCGCGGCGCACCAGCATCTCGAACGTTCCCTCGGCGGCCTCGAGCGGGGCGCCCGAGTGGTCGAGCGCCTTCACCTGCTCGAGTACCGCGCGCTCGACCGGCCGAGCATCGAGGCCGAGCGTGGCTGCGCGCAATCGCACGTTCGCGCGCCCCGAAAGCTCGCTCACGACTACGCGCATTCGGTTGCCGACACGGGCGGGATCCATGTGCTGGTACATCGCGGGCTCCTTCGCCACGGCCGCGACGTGGATGCCACCCTTGTGCGCGAACGCCGCGCGGCCCACGAAGGGCGCATGCGCATCGGGAGCGAGATTCGCCACCGACGCCACGTAGTTGGAGAGATCGGTGAGCGTGGCGAGCGATTCGTCGGGAACGCACTGGATCCCCCGCTTGAGCTGCAGATTGGCGATGAGCGCGAGCAGATCGAGATTGCCGCACCGCTCGCCGTAGCCATTCACGGTCCCCTGCGCGTGCACGCAGCCCGCATCGATGGCGGCGAGGGCGTTCGCGAGCGCGAGACCGCGATCGTTATGAGGATGAATGCCGAGACGGGCGCGCACGCGGCCTGCCACCGCCGCGACGGTGCTCGCGACGGTGCGTGGCTCGCTCCCGCCATTCGTGTCGCACAGCACGAGCACGGACGCGCCCGCGTCGCACGCGGCCTCGAGCGTCTCGAGCGCGTACCCCGCATCGAGGGCGAAGCCATCGAAGGCGTGCTCGGCGTCGTACACGACCTCCTTGCCGAGCGCGCAGAAGTAGGCGACGGTGTCGGCAATGAGGCGCAGATTCTCCTCGCGCGTGGTCTCGAGCACGAGCGTGACGTGCGATGCCGAGCTCTTGCCGACGATCGTGACGACGGGCGTGCTCGCGGCGACGAGCGCCTGCAGGCTGGCATCGTCCGCGCAGCTCGCCCCCACGCGGCGCGTGCTCCCGAATGCGGCGATGCGCGCGCGGCGAGGCGGCTTGGCGGCCACACGGCGAAAAAACTCGGCGTCCTTGGGATTCGAGCCTGGCCATCCACCTTCGATTGTATCGATGCCGAACGCATCCAGTCGCGCGGCGATCTTCTCCTTGTCCGATGCGGACAGGGAAAGACCTTCGCGCTGGGTGCCGTCGCGGAGCGTCGTGTCGTAGAGGTGAATGCGTGTGTTCATGCGTGGGAAGAATCCGGGTGGAATGCAAACCGGCCCCTCGGGAAGTCCGAGGGGCCGGTTCGCGTGGTGTCGGTGGGTGACCGTCAGCCGTGTGCGAGCGCGCCGCCTCTCGGGGAGAGTCGAATAATGGAGAGCGGAATAAGCGCGAGTCGCACGAACGTCATGACGATGAGTGCTCCGAACGGTTGGGCTATCGACCACGGATACGCTGCTATACTCGGCCGCCGGGAGAGTTCTGTCAACCCTTCGCGGCACTGGGGCCGGACGCCACGGGTCGCGTGCGAGTCACATCCCGGAGTCGTCTCTCTTGTCAGCCGTGCGTCGACGGCGCCATCGTATAGACTGCGCGTACGGCGCGATCAGGATCCCTTCTGCGAGGTTTCACGATGACCACACCGGGCGGCCCCAACAGATATTCGTCGATGACGGATGCGGAGCTGCGTGCGCTCGAGAAAGACGGGTCGCTCTCACCGTCGTCGTGGCAGGAGGTGATCGACGAGTTGCGGCGCCGGCAGCAGACGGCGTCGCGGGCGGGCGCAGCGGCCGCATCGACGCCGGCGGCGACGGGCATGCCTCCGGCGCAATCGATCTCTCCCGCGGTTCCGCCAGGGGCGGACGATCCACGACTCGTGCAGGCGGTGCAGCACCTCAATGCGCTACTCGTACCCGGTGAGTCGCTCGTTGCCTATGCGGTGCAGCGCCGCCTCTTCGCGCTCCTGCACCGCCGCATTCTCGTAGCGGCGACCACCGGGCGCCTCATCCAGATCCATCGCGGCATTTTTGGCGGCTATTCGCCGGTAGACATGCGCTGGCAGGATATCGAGAACGCGCAGCTTCGCGTCGGCACCTTCGGAGCCGACCTCACCATCGCAACACGCGGCCGTCAGGACCTCGCCTCGTCGGCGCAAAGCATGGGAGCGATCGGCACGCCGGGGCTTCGCAAGGAACAGGCGGTGCAGGTCTATCGTGCGGCGCAGGGGCAGGAGCAGTCGTGGCGCGAGAAGCGGCGCGTGCGCGATCTCGACGAGCTTCGCGCAAAGTCCGGCGGCATTCAATTCGGTAGTGGCGGCGGTGCGCCGATGGGCGCGCCGGCGGGCGCCGGCGGCGCCGCCGGCGATGACCCGGTCGCCCGCCTCCAGCGCGCGAAGGAGATGCTCGCTGGAGGGTTGATTACCGACTCCGAGTACGAATCGATCAAGGCGAAGATCGTCGACCGGATGTAATCGCGAAGTCATAGCGCACGGTTCCGAACACCGCGAAAGGTTGCCCGGGAGAGACGAGGCCGCCCGCAACGAGCTCGGGATACTGCTTGTCGAGCAAATTCCGAACGCCAACTTCGAGCTCGGCCTTGCCGATCCTGCGCGTTGCGCTCGCGTGGAGCAGCGCGTACGCGGGAAGTACCACTCCCGGCTCGTCGAATGGCGAGTACGGTCCCACCGCGTTCGTGCTTACGCGCACCGACCACAATGATCCGGGCGGCGCCCACTGTAGCGCCGCCGAGCCGATGTACTTCGCGGTGTTGTAGACACGCATTCCCGAAAGGGTGTCGACCCGCGTCTCGTCGTCTTCCGCGATTGCGATCAGGCGCTTGTAGCGGGCGTCGTTGAAGGTCCAGTCGCCTGAAAGTGTGAGCGACCTCGACATCGGCGCGTGAAGCGAGAGCTCGACCCCCTGACGCCTGCTTGCGCCGCCGCTGCTCGAGCCACTCGTGAGCGGATTGAACGTCTGCTCGTTGCTCACATCCATTCTGAAGAGCGCGGCGGTCGCATCGACGCTGCCGACGGCGAGCTTCAATCCGCTCTCGTACGCCCACACGGTAATGAACGGGAGCGAAGGATCAGCGATCACGCCGTCGGTGGCGCGAAAGCCTCGCGACACGTTCGCGTAGACGCCGAGCGCATCGACGATCCCGAACAACGCGCCGGCCTTCGGCGAAAAGATGCCGTGCGAGTCCTGCGTGCGATTTTCGCCGTCGGGCCCCGAGTGCGTGTCGATCGCGTCGTAGCGAGCGCCGAGATCGAGGCGAAGGCGATCGGTGACATCGATGCCTGCCTGCGCGAAGATGCCGCCGCCCAACTGATGCGCGTGGGTCAACGCCTGCGCGGAGTCGCGGGAGCGAGTCGTGGTGAACCAGTTCTGATAGTGGGATTGATCGAAACGTCCCTCGGCTCCCACCGTGAGCTCGGCGCGCGAGAGCTGCCACGTCAGCGCCGACGTGGCGCCGAAGCCGAAGCGACTGTCGTCTTCCTCGGTCTGACTGCCATTACCTTCGAAGCGGCCACCGGCGGGCGGAATGGTAAGGAAGAGGCGCCAGTCGCCCTGCGTCGCGTAGAGCGTGGAGCGCCACAGCCTGTTGCCGCTCAGCACCCGGAGACTCGCGCGCTCCTGCGCATGGAGTTTGTGCCCCTGGTCCGCACGATTCGAGATGATGTCGTAGTCCTTCGCCTGATATTCGCCCTCGCTCAGATAGCCCGCCGACTTCCATCGCGAGCCGTACAGCTCGACGCCGCCGTCGATGGTGGTATTCGGCGTGAAGTCGTGCACGAGGCGCACGTGCCCTTGCCCGAGATCGTAGTCGCTGTTCGGACGCCACCCACCCTCGTGTACGTATCGCGCGCCGACGACTCCGTGCGCGCTCGCGCCAGTGTCGTTTCCGAAGCCGGAGAGCGCCGTGCCTTCGATATGCCCGGCCGATCCACCGTTGATCCATGCACGCGTTCCGCCGAGTCGATCGAGCGTGCGCACGTTCACGATCCCCGACAATGCGAAGTTGCCGAAGAGGGCGCTCGTCGGCCCCTTGATCACATCGAGATCCTGAATGGCCTGAGGAAAGATCAGGCTCCAGTCGTTGTATCCCTCCGCGTGACC
>JBBSEY010000224.1:0-4289 GCA_038239265.1 Gemmatimonadales bacterium
GCTCCAACGTCGCGCGCTCCGCCGTGCTGAGGTGCACGGGCACCAACAAGGAAGACGCCATGACACACTCCAGGGAAGCGATGGACCAACATACATCTTCCCCACGATGTGTCAACTAATTTCTGTTACAGGACACTAGCGGCGCTCGGCCAGCGACTGCGCACGGCGCCGCTCGGCCACTTCGTGCAGCAGGCGGTCGTCCGCCGTCTCGAGGATGAGTTGAGGCACGGCAGCGGGTTTCCCGTCGGGCCCCAGGTGCACGAAGGTGAGCCAGCATTCGTTGGCGTGGCGCCGGGTGCCCTGGGCGATGTTCTCGGCGTAGACGTTCGCGAGCACCGCCATTGACGTTCTCCCAACGAAAACGACGCGAGAACGAATCTCGACCAGTTCGCCCACCCAGATCGGCTCCTTGAAGAGAATCTTGTCGATCGAGAGCGTGGTTGCCTGTCCGCCTGCGTGGCGCATGGCGCTGAGCGCCGCGCAGCGATCGACCATACTCATGATGACGCCGCCGAACACGGAGGGAATGCGCAGCCCGTTGGCGTGCTGCGGCATCATGAGATCGGCGATCACGGCCTCCGACTGGCGCGGCGTCTTTGCTGATGGAGTCATCGCTTGAGCCTGGAACGTCGCGCAAGTGGGTGCGGGCGCTGGTGCGTCGCCGATGCGAGACGGAGTCTCGGCGCGTGCCCCGTGGGCAGATGCGCCGAGGCGGCGCGAACCTCGTCGGAATAGAGCGCGGCCTCGTCGAAGGCGCGGGCGAGCGCGTGGCGAGTTGCGCTGTCGGCGCTCGCGCTGTCGACCCAGAAGATCCGTCGCGGAAGCGCGGGGAGCGCGGCGATCTTCCATTCGTGGCCGGCGCTGTCGACGAGAGAGAGGAGCGCGCTGTCCTCGCGCGTGGGCCGGGCAACCACGCGATAGCCAGCGTGCTTCCAGGCGATGTCGCTGCTCGTGCCGGTGAGGGGAAGGCCGTCGCGGGCGTCCTCCCACCAGCCGGGCGCCGAGATGGGGATCGCGGGGAGCGGAAGCGCATAGCCGCCGGCGCGCGCGCCGTGCCCGGGGGCATAAAACTTCACGGCGGGCTCGCCGTTCACCTCGGCGATGTTGAAGCTCGCGTCGTCGAAGCGGAAGTCGCCAATGGCCCGCGCAGCCTCGTGCGAGACTGAGCCGCGCGAGGCCCGCAGCGAGTCGCGCGCTTCGGCGAAGAGCGTGCGTCCGCGGCGCAGGATGTATTCGCCGTTGCTGGTCCCGAAGATGTCGGCGACGGTGGGCGCCGCGGCATCGCGCAGGTCGACGACCCCGCGCCGCGCGGTGTGCCACTCTTCGCTGCCGGTGACGGAGAGGTCGGCCTTGTATTCGTAGGAGAGATACTGCGCGTGCTGCGCGATGGTATTGAGCTCGCTCTGCGCCGTGACGTGCGGCTCAGCGTCCGGACTCTCCTCGTCCTCGAGCGGGTGATCGCTCGGATGCGAACGGCCGTACCAGCGGGCGACGTGGGTGATGGTGGTGTCTTCGAAGACGAGCGCCGAGTCGTCGCTCAGGAGATCGCGACGGTACATCTGCTGACCGACGATGAGCGCGTCCGTGTAGGAGCGATCGTCATCGGTGATGTAGACCTCGTAGTAGCGGCCGCGGTAGCGAGCCAGGTGGAGCGGCGACCCACGCGCGCGGATCCCCTCGGCTCCCGTGTGCACCCAAAAGGTGGAGTCGCCGGCGAGCACGAGAAACTCGCCCGCTGGAGGCGTCTTGCGCTGCTGCCGGCAGCCGGCGGCGGCGGCGGCGAGGAGAAGGAGGGCGAGCGGGGTGGAGAGACTTGGCATGCGGTGCGGAATATAGCCTGTGACGGAAGCGGCAGCTTCGTCGTAGTTTACCGTCGCCGCGCCGCAACGTCGCGGCTCCAACCTCAGCAGAGCACACCCCCCGACATGCGCAGCTCTTCCCTCCTGTTCCTGGCGCTCGCGGCTTGCGGCGCAGGTGAAGGAAACCGTACGGCCGCCGACAAGGAATCCACGCACGCCACCGTCACCGCCGCGGGCGCGGTAGCAGACACCACCATCGTGAAGGGATCAACGAAGGCGGATGCGCTCGCGAAGTCGTTTGCAGATGATTCGCAGATCGTACGTGCGCTGTACGTGAACCGGTGGGCATCGCAGAGCCCGAAGCGGATGCACGAGCTGGTCGCGATCGCGGATTCGACGGAGATCAACGCATTCGTGATCGACATGAAGGATGAGTTCGGGCTCAACTTCGAGAGCGCGGACTCGATGGTGAAGCGCAATGCGGGGAACGCGGGGAAGGTGCTGCATTTGAAGGAGCTGCTCGACACGCTTCACGCGCATCACATCATGGCGATCGCGCGCATGGTGACGTTCAAGGACTCCGTGGCCGCGCGCAACAATCCCGATCATGTGATCCGGAAGCCTGACGGCACGCCGTGGCGCGACAAGAAGGGGCTGACGTGGGTGGATCCATACGATCACGCGATCTGGGAGTACAACATGCGCGTGGCGGTGGAGATGGCGAAGATGGGCTTCGGCGAAGTGCAGTTCGACTACATTCGCTTTCCCGAGCCGTACCAGAGCCTGCCGCCGCAGGTATTCAGGGATGCGAACGGTGTGACGAAGCCCCATGCGCTGGCCGAGTTCTTCAAGACGGCGTGTCCGCGCGTGCGTGCGGCAGGAGCGCGATGCACGGCGGACATCTTCGGTCTCGTGACGACGGTGCCGGGGGCGCTCGAGATCGGGCAGCAGTGGGAGGAGCTCGCGCCGCACAGCGACGTGCTGCTGCCGATGGTGTATCCGTCGCACTATCCGCACGGGTCGTTCGGAGTGGAGAAGCCCAATGCGGAGCCGTACAAGATCGTGTATGCGGCGATCCATCGGGCGCACGAGCGTGATCTCAAGATCGGGGTCAACGCGGGGAATCACGTGCGGCCGTGGCTGCAGGCGTTCTCGCTCAGGGGGATGACCCCCAAGTACGGCGCGCCAGAGCTGCTCGAGCAGAAGCGCGCGGTGTACGACGCGGGCTACGACGGCTGGGTGCTGTGGAGCCCGGGCTCGGTGTACGAGCCCTTTCTCGCCGCGCTCGAGAAGAAGGAGGTGTCGCGCAAGAAGCCGTTCGTCGGGACCGGGAAGGTCGCGGCGGCGAAGGCTACGGCGCCCGCGAAATAGCGCGAACGCCGCTCACGAGCCGCGCGACTTCTTCGGCGCTCGTGTAGCAGGCGCATCCCGCACGCACCCAGCCGGAGTCGCCCACCTCGTAGCGCTCCGCCACGGTCGCCGCGTAGAAGTGTCCGTTGGGCGCGAAGATGCCGTGCTCGCTCGCGAGGCGCGTGGCGACTTCGCGCGAGTCGACGCCGGCGACGGTGAAGGCGATGGTCGGCGCCCGCGGCGCATCGTTCGGCGCGGGTCCGAAGAGCCTGACGCCGCGGACGGCGGCGAGGCCGCTCCAGAGCTCGGCGAAGAGCGGGGTGATGCGCTCGTGCATCGCGTGGAACGCGTGCGCGAGCCGCTCGCGACGGGTCTCGCCGGCCCCGCTGCTGCGGCCGAGTGACGACAGGAACTCGATGGCGGCCGTCGTCCCCGCGAGCGCCTCGAAGTTGAGCGTCCCCGTCTCCCAGCGATCCGGGGATTGAGTGGGCGCGGGGGCGAGCTTGGCGACATCGAGCTCGGACCTGAGCGCGAGCCTGCCGTACAACAGGCCGGCGTGCGGACCGTGGAATTTGTACGCGGAGCACGCGAGGAAGTCGCAGTCGATCGCGCGCACGTCGATGAGCGCGTGCGGCGCGTAGGCCACCGCGTCGACGAACACGAGTGCGCCGTGCGCGTGCGCGAGCGCGGTCGCGCGCGCGATGTCGTTGATGGTGCCCAGCGCGTTGGACGAGCCGCCGATCGCGAGGAGCCTGGTGCGCGGGCCGAACTGTGCTTCGAGGCTTCGCCAGTCGAGCGTGCCGGTGGCGATATCCATGCGCGCCGTTCTGATGATCACGCCCCGCTCTGCTGCCAGGCGCACCCACGGCGCGACGTTGGCATGATGATCGAGCTCCGTGACGACGATCTCGTCACCCTCGCGCATCGTGCGCGCGAGCGCGCGCGAGAGCGCGAAGGTGAGCGTCGTCATGTTGGCACCGAAAGCGATCTCGTTCGGCGCGGCGTTGAGGAAGTCGGCGGCAGCGGCGCGAGCCGCGTCGATGGTCGCGTCGGTCTCGATGCTCGTGGGGTACGACCAGTGCGAGTTCGAGTTGTGGTGCAGGAGATAGTCGCGCATCGCGTCGACGACGGTCGTGGGCA
>JBBSEY010000225.1:0-4022 GCA_038239265.1 Gemmatimonadales bacterium
GAAGTGCCGGAAGTCGCGCACGTCGCCAACCGTGATCTCCTTCATCATCGCCACGACACGGTCGCGTACCTCGCCCCACAGCGATTTCGGAATGTAGACGCGGCTGGCGGCCGAACACTTCTGCCCCTGATACTCGAAGCCGCCGCGGATGATCGCGACCGCGAGCGCCTCGACATCGGCCGTGTGGTGGGCCACGATGAAGTCCTTGCCGCCGGTCTCGCCGACGATGCGCGGATACGTCCGATAGTTGGAGGTGTTCGCGCCGATCTGCTTCCACATCAGGTTGAAGACGGTGGTGCTCCCCGTGAAGTGCAGCCCCGCGAAGTCGCGGTGCGAGAGCACAGCGTTCGAGATCGCGATCGGGTCGCCCGGGATGAAGCTGATCACACCCGGCGGCAACCCCGCCTCGGTGAGGATCTGCATTATGTAGTGCGCACTCAGCATCGCAGTCGCCGACGGCTTCCAGAGCACGGTATTTCCCATCAGCGCCGGCGCCGTCGAGAGATTGCCGCCGATCGCCGTGAAGTTGAACGGCGTGACCGCGTAAACGAATCCCTCGAGCGGGCGATAGTCCGTCTGATTCCAGATCCCCTTGTCGCTGATCGGCTGATCCGCGTACAGCCTCTCGGCGAAGTGCACGTTGAAGCGCCAGAAGTCGGCGAGCTCGCACGCCGCGTCGACCTCCGCCTGGAACGCCGTCTTCGATTGGCCGAGCATCGTCGCGGCATTGAGCGTCGCGCGATGGCGGGTGGACAGCAGCTCGGCCGCGCGCAGGAACACCCCCGCGCGCTCCTCGAACGGCCAGTTCCCCCACTCGGCGCGCGCCCGCTCGGCAGCGTCGATCGCCTGGGCGACGTGCGAGACGTCGGCCGCATGCCACTGACCGAGCACGTGCTGATGCGCGTGCGGCATCACGACGTTCGTGGTATCCCCGGTGCGAATCTCGCGTCCGTCGATCACGATAGGAATGTCGACGACCTCGTTGGACATCGACTCGAGCCGGGCCTTGAGCTCGGCGCGATCCGCACTGCCCGGAGCGTAGCTGCGGACCGGCTCGTTCACCGGCGGTGGCGTGAGGCGGTGGCCGTTGAAGGCCGACACGATCGGCGAGACGAGCGGAGCCGCAGAGGACGGCGCGGGCGCCGCGGACGCCGAATTCTGGGGAGCCCGAGCGGGCTTGGTGGCGACAGACATGACGACGAATCGCTATTCTAGAGGGGCGCGCGCATCACCGGGATGGGGGTGCGGAGCGCAAAGTAGAGATGGAAAAGGTGCAAGGCGCACGCCGTCGCACGCAAGCTCTCAACTCACGGACTCATGCCACTCCTCCTCGGCGCACACACGGTTGACAATGGTGGGATCGACATGGCGGCCCTCCGCGCGGGAAACGCCGGAATGACGGCGCTTCAGATCTTCACCACCATCCCGAAATACTACGGCGACAAGCAATCGATTCGACCGGAGCGCGTCGAGCGCTTCAAGGCTGCGCTCGAGAAGAGCGGCATCAAGCCGGAAAACGTCGTCGTGCACTCGGCCTACGTGCTCAACACGGCGTCGAACGACGAGGAGAAGTGGGGGCGCGCCCGTGACGGGCTCGCCAAGGAGCTCGAGCGATCCACGGCGCTCGGCATCGGGCAACTCTGCTTTCATCCGGGGGCCGCCACGGGCGGCGATCGCGCGTCGGCGGCGAAGCGCGTGGCGAAGGCGATCACGCACGCGCTCAAGACGGTGAAGGGGGACAAGCGCGTGCTGATCGAGAATACGGCGGGCGCGGGGCTCACGATGGGGCGCACGCCGGAGGAGATCGGGATGATGCTGGAGGATGTGCCGGCGTCGCTGCGCGAGCGCACGGGCTACGGGCTCGATACCTGTCACCTGTTCGCGGCAGGGCACGACATCAGCGCGTCGAAGGCGGCGCTGACGAAGATCCTCGACGAGTTCGGGGAGGCGGCGGGTGCGCCGCCGTCGTTCTTTCACCTGAACGACAGCGAGGGCGCTCTGGGCTCGAACAAGGATCGCCACATGCTGATCGGAGAGGGGCAGATCGGCAAGGAGGCGTTCGGCTGGCTGCTCGCGGACAAGCGCGCGAAGAAGGTGCCGCTGATTCTCGAGACGCCGCAGGAAAATTTCGAGATCGCCGACGACGATGCGACCCCGGACCCGTACGACGTGAAGATGGTGAAGCTACTGAAGGGGCTGGTCGCGAAATAACGCGAGACGTAAACCGTTGATATGCATGAGGCTTAAATCGTGCCTATTGCCTTCGGGTTTTATTCGGTTTAACGTGCGCTCCCTGGATGTATCTGCCGAACGCACCGAGGACCACCGCCATGCCCAAAGCCGAACATGGGTACGATCTGAATCGATACGCTCCTGTCGCCCGTCGCATCACCCTCTTTTATGAGCGCTATCCCGCAGGACGCATCATTACTTCGCTCGTCGAGCGCGATGCGACCGCCGTGATCTTCCGCGCGCGCGTCTATCGTACGGTCGAGGAGCAGAGTCCCGCCGCAACGGGGTGGGCGCTCGAGCGGGAAGGGGATGGCGACGTCAATGCCGTCGCGTGTCTCGAGAACACCGAAACCTCCGCGATAGGCCGAGCGCTCGCGAACCTCGGCTTCACCGCGAGCGCGGAGCGTCCGAGCCGGGAAGAGATGGTTCGCGTGGCGCGCGCGAGGCAGGCGGCGGCACCGCTCCGCGTGGCCCCCGCGCGCCCGCGCTCCGTGCCCCCCGCGCCGGCGCCGGACGCCCCACCGCTCCAGTCGCGCGCCGACGCGCTCGGCGACGTCCTCTCCCTCCTCGCGCTTGCGCGCCACGCGGGGATGCGCGCGCCACGCGCCGCGAACGCCAGCGCGCGTTTGCTCCGGCACCCTCCCTCGCACGCCGAGCTCGCGCGGTTGGCGAGCCGGCTCCGCGCGTGGCTCGAGCGCCATCCGCGCCAGCGCATCGGGGCCGTGTAACCCTCCGGCGTCTTCACTGTAGCGAGAGATGCCGCACGCGTTGACCGAGGGGAGGGGACGGATGATCACACGGGATCGATCGGACGACGGACGCGGCGAGCGGCTGGCAGAGCGCATGCGCTGGCGGGCGACGGGCAACGCGGAGCTCGTTGCCGCGGTGCGCAGGGGAAGCTTCGAGGCGCTCCGCGAATTCTACGCGCGATTCGAGCCGCTCCTCGCCCGCTACGCGGCACGCGCGGGGGTCTCGCTCGAGAGCTGGGAGGAGGACGCGCACGACGTGCTCGCCGACGTGGTCATGGCGCTCATCTCCGATCACAACGCCGAGCGCACGAAGGCGCGCGATAATGTGCGCGACGTTCATTCGTACCTGCAGCGCGCCTTTCGAAACCGAATGCTGAGCGCGCGTCGCCGCGCGGCGCGGCGCGATCTGCGCGACGAGGCCGCGACATCGAGCAGTGAGGCGACGAGCGAACGCATGGTGCTCGAGACGTGTTCGGAGAGCGCAGTGCAGGCGAGCGGCCGCGGCGATGGCACGGCCGACTCCGATGCCGCCACGCTCTCTCCCGCCATCGCGCGGCTCGCCACGATCCTCGGTGCCGAGCTGTCGGCGGAGGAGCGGCAGATGCTGACGTGGGTGAGCAACGCGGTGCCGATGCGCGAGATCGTCGCCTGGCTGGGCATCAACTACTCCGCAGGGAAGGTGCGACTCTCGCGCACGCGGAGCCGGCTGCGCGAGCGGGCGCTCCGCCACGTGAGCGAATGCACGGGCGCCGAGCGTGAGGCGCTGCTCGCGTTTTTTCGAAGGAGCTCGGGCGACGCGGGGGGAACGCGATACATGAAGTCCGAAGACATTGCGGCGGCGCTGCGATCGCGCGCGGCCGAACCAGGAGAGGGACATGGAGACGACTGAGCTCGGGGGCGGCAGGGAGGAGCGGCGCGAGCGGGAGATGGATGCGCTGGCGCGGCTCGCGGTGTACGCGGGCGAGCACCGGCTCGAGGCCGCGACCGCGAATGGAGAGTTTCACGAGTGGCTTGCACGCGACGCGCGCGCAGGACAGCGAA
>JBBSEY010000226.1:0-3865 GCA_038239265.1 Gemmatimonadales bacterium
CTCGTCCAGCCGCGCCGCGAGCCGCACGGGCGTACCGCGAAGCCGTTCGAGTATCTCCGGGTACAGCTCGGCGGGAAAGCCAAAGGCGAACTTGCGCTCGAACCAGTTCAGCCTGGCCACTAGCTCACGAACGTCGGCGAGATCACGGCGCCCTTCTGCTTTCCTTCGATGCTTTCGACGTACGCGCGTGCGACGTCGACCGCGGGCATCCCGCCTGTCGGGTCCATCTTGTAGGCGATCAGCGTCTCCGTGATCCACGGCGGGGCGATGATATTGACGCGAATGTCGCGCGGCGCCTCGAGCGCCGCCGCTCGCGCAAACGAGTTCAGTCCACCGTTCACCAGGCTGACCGCTCCGCTGCCGACCATCGGCTCGTTCGCCAGCGAGCCACTCGTGAGCGTGAACGACCCTCCGTCGTTCACGAACGTCAGACCGTAGCGCACGAGATTCACCTGACCCATCAGCTTGCTGTGCAGGCTGAAGGCATAGTCGTCGTCGGTAAGCGCCGCGAACGGCTTGAACCTCGCCTCGCCGGCCGCGCACGCGACAGCGTCCAGCTTGCCCACTCGCTGAAAGAGCGCGCGGATGGACGCGGGATCCGAGAGATCGACCTTCTCGTGTGACTGCTGCCGGCTCGCGAGCACGAGCTCGTGGCGCCCCTGCAATGCGGTGACGAGCGGCCGCCCGATGGTGCCCGTGGCACCGATGATGAGAATTCGCATGATTGACGAATATGCAGCCCGCGGCGCGGGTTCCAGCCTATTTCGCGAGGGCCACGCCTCCGGCTGTGGCACGTGCAGCGATCGCATCGGCGATCCGCTTCGCGTCGCGCCCGACGCCGTGTACCATCGTCGAAGACATCGCGTACTGAAAGTGCTGGCCGACGAAGAATAGTCCCGGCTGCTCCGTGACGATGCCGCTGGCCTGCCTCGGCTCGCCGGCGTCATCGAAGATCGGAAGATCGATGAACGACAGCCCCGGGCTGAATCCCGTGCACCACACGACGCTCGCGACATCGAGCACGCGCCCATCGGCGAGCAACGGCAGTCCATCGCGCACGCCCTGGACCCGGGGTACGCGCGTTACTCCCGCGCCCACCAGATCCTTCTCGCGCGTACGGATGAGCGGCGTACCCTTCGTGAGCGTGTTCCGGCGCGCCGCACGCCCCATCGGCGTATCGACAGTCAACACGCGATGAAAGACGACACGGAAGATCAACGGCGCGAGCCCATAGCGGGAGGCGGTGCCCTCGATGCGGAAGGGCACCTGCCCCGTCACTCGTCCGGAGAAATACGTCTTGTGCCCGCCGCGGGCAGACTCGATCGCAATCTCGGCCCCCGAGTTCCCCGCACCCACGATGAGTACGGCGCCTGCGCGCAGCTGGGACACGTTGCGGTAGTCGAGCGAATGCAGCTGCGTGACCTCATTCGCCAGCTCCTTCGCGAACGCCGGAATGCGCGGCGCCTGGTAGCTCGCCATCGCGATCACCACGTTCTCCGCCTCGATCACCGAGTCGCCCGTGGCCACCATCAACGTGCCGCGCTCGCGCCAGACGCGATCGACGCGCGCGTTGGCAAACACGGGCAGCTGGAATCGCAGTGCATACGATTCCAGGTAGTCCGCCATCTGGTCCTTGGTGGGAAACGAGTGCTTCGGAGCGGGAAAGGGCATGCCGTCCAGCCCGTCGAATCGCGCCGGCGTGAAGAGCCGTAGCGAATCCCAACGCTGCCGCCACGAGTCGCCGACACGGTCGTGACCCTCGAGTATGACGAATGAGCACCCGAGCCGGGTCAAATGATAGCCAGCGGATAGTC
Organism: Gemmatimonadales bacterium; assembly: GCA_038239265.1. Taxonomy (GTDB): domain Bacteria; phylum Gemmatimonadota; class Gemmatimonadetes; order Gemmatimonadales; family Gemmatimonadaceae; genus FEN-1250. The sequence continues at coordinate 1,815 of JBBSEY010000226.1, forward strand.
CGGCCTGTCCCGCACCGATGATCACGGTGTTGATATGCTTCGGAAGCGCTGCCGTGGTCGCGTACATGTGAACCCCGGTGAGATTTGCCTATTTCGCCTAGAGGGGATGTTAGTGCGCGCCAACGAGCTCCGCATCTGACATTTGCACCATCTTTGCCACGAGTGGCGTGGGTAATGCCATGCAGGCCCGTGCAACACCCGTCGCTCGTACGCGTAAGCCGTCGCCGCCGCCCGACTCGACAGACCGAGCTTCAGGAAGATATTGCTGACGTGCCGCGCGACCGTCTTCTCGCTGATGCCGGGATTCTCGGCGATCGCGCGATTCGTCTTTCCGGTGGCGACCAGGGGCAGCACCTCGAGCTCACGAGTGGTAAGCCCGTCGCCATCCGGATGCGCACGCGCACCCAGCGATCGCTCGCTCAGCGCTGCGAGGTCGCTCGCCGCGCAGCCGAGCGGCCAGCACGTTTTCGTCCTGCGTGTGCTCCGTCCACACCGTCACCTCGTGCCCTTCGAGCATGCCGAAGCATCGAAGGGTCCGCAGGGTGTCGTGATAGTCGTCGAGTATGGTGATCTTCATCGTGCATTCCGCGAGTGGCCAGCGGCCGTCTCAGCTCTCCTCGTCCCCCGCACCGCCGAAGCGCTTGCGCGTCTCCTCGTTTCCCCCTTCCCGCAGCACGCGCTCGAGCAGCGCATGATTCACGCGGCTCCAGAGCAGCCCGCAGTTCACACACGCGCGCGCGCCCGGTGGGAAGAACTCGTCCGTCGTCTTGTTCGCGCCGATCATCGGCACCGCCGCCTTCATCGTCCAGAAGCGCAGCCCCGATGGACGAAAATAGATCGACGAGATGCCGCCGAGGATCCGCCCCTTCGTCACCCGATCGCTTCCGCACTGCGGACACTTCTCGATTGCTTCACTCATCGCCCGCTCCGGCCCATTGCTCAATCATCCTTCTGCCCGAAAATCGCCATGTTCGACGAGTGCCCCGGATTCACCTTCTTCTCGGGGTAGATCCAGTGCACCGCCTGATTCACCGCCGTCGCCGCCTCACCGAAGCCCGTCGCGATCAGCTTCAGCTTGCCCGGATACGTCGTGATGTCCCCCGCCGCATAAATCCCGGGGCGCCCCGCTTCCATCGCGCTCGACACAACGATCTCGTCGTTCTCGATCGTGAGCCCCCACTCCGCCAGCGCGCCGATGTCGCTCACGAAGCCGAGCATCGGAAGAATGACGTCGACGTCGACATCGAGGGTGGTCTTCGCCTTCACATCCTTCAAGGTAGCGCCGGTCACCCTCCCATTCGCGCCCCGTACATCCGCGATCTCGTGGAAGGTGAGCACCCGCGCCCGCCCCTCCTTTGCGGCCTCGCTCACGGCCGCAACGGTCGATCCGTGGGCACGGAAGCGATCGCTCCGGTGGATCAGCGTCACCGACTCCGCGTGATCCATGAGTTGCTGCGTCCAGTCGAAGGCGGAGTCGCCTCCTCCCACGATCAGGACTTTCTGCCCGGTGAACGATCTCGGGTCCGTCACCCGGTCGTGAATCCCCTTTCCATACCACGGCTCCGCGCTCGGATGCGGCAGCCGCCGCGGGGAGAATGCGCCAATCCCGGCCGCCACGATCACCGCGCGCGACCGGAACCGGTCGGTTTCGGTGACGAGAGTAAGCACCCCGCCGTCCTCTTCCAGAGCCACGATTCGCTGTCCCAGCTGCTCATCGGGTTGAAACTGACGCATCTGGGCGACGAGACCGGTTATCAGATCCTTGGCGAGAATCTTCGGCAGTCCCGCCACGTCAAAGATGTATTTCTCCGGATAGAGCGCCGTGAGCTGGCCGCCGAGCTCCGGAAGTGCATCGACAATGCGGGCACTCACACCGCGCATCCCCGCGTAAAAGGCGGCGAACAGGCCGGTGGGACCTGCGCCGATGATGGTGATGTCGCGAATGTCCAGCGTCATGAAGTGCGCTTGAGGTGAGAACGAGCGGCCCTGCAGAGGCAGAGAAAGATGAGCACAGCAAGTATGCACACCGAAGACCACATTCTGGAATACGC
>JBBSEY010000227.1:0-3818 GCA_038239265.1 Gemmatimonadales bacterium
CGCGCGCGACCGCGAGCGCGAGCATCGCGTTGCGGAGGTTGTGCACGCCTCGGGCGGGCGGGTGGACGACGACACCGTCGATATCGATTGTGCCGAGTCCGTCCGCCCCCGCGCTCCACCTCGTCGCGCGCACGTCGCCCGAGTCGAGCCCCGCGCTCACGACACGGGCCGCTCGACCCTGGGCGGCCGCTGCGATCTCCGGCTGCACGGCGGGAACCACCGCGACCCGCGCGCCATCGAACAGCTCGGACTCCTCCCGCATGACTCCCTCGAGACTTCCCAATCCCTCGAGGTGCTCCTCCGACACACTGGTCATCACCACGAGATCAGCCTCGACGATGTCGCGGAGCCGCGCCATTTCCCCCGGCACGTTCATCCCCATCTCGATCACCGCGACCTCCGCCTCGTCGGGGATCGAGAGCAGCGTGAGCGGGACGCCGATCAGATTGTTGAGATTCCCCGTCGTCGCGTGCACTTCGAGCGTTGCCGCGAGCGTGGCGCGAATGAGCTCCTTCGTGGTCGTCTTCCCGTTCGACCCACCAACGCCGATCACCGTGCCGCTCCATGCCCGCCGGCGATAGCGCGCGAGCGTCCCCAGCGCGACGAGCGTATCGCCCACCGAGAACACCGGCACTCCAAGCCCCGCCGTGCGCCCCGGCCGCGACACGATCACCGCGGCCGCGCCCAGCTCGATCGCATCGCGGAGAAAATGGTGCGCGTCGAACGTCTCGCCGACCAGCGCGAGGAAGCAGTCGCCCGGTGTGATCCGCCGCGTGTCCGTCGCGATGCGCGCGAGCGGACGATCGTCCCGCGGGACCGCGCCCGTGAGCGCATCGCGAAGCGCATCGGCCACACGCGCGACGCTCCAGAATGGTCGCGAGCCCGTCACGGCGCGAGCTCGGCCACGATCGCCTTTTCGTCGAACGGATGCGCAGTCGTTCCGCGCACCTGGTACGTCTCGTGCCCCTTTCCCGCGAGCAGCACGACGTCCTCCACGCTCGCGAGCTCGAGCGCGCGCGCGATGGCATCACGCCGATCCTCGATGATCTCGTGATTCGCGAGACGCATCCCGCGCTCGATGTCCGCGAGAATCGCCGCCGGTTCCTCCGTGCGCGGATTGTCGCTAGTCACGATCGCGAAATCCGCCCCCTGCTCGGCGATCGCTCCCATGAGTGGCCGCTTGCCGCGATCGCGATCCCCCCCCGCGCCGAAGATGACGAACAGCTTCTTCCGCGCGAACGGGCGCACGGCCGCGAGCGAGCGCTCGAGCGCGTCCGGCGTGTGCGCGTAGTCGCGAAGCACCGTCGGCCGCTCGTGGATCACCTCCAACCGCCCCGCCACCTGCGGCACCGTTCGCAGCCGCGCCGCAATCGCGGACAGCGTCATCCCGAGATGCCATGCCGCGGCGGCAGCGCCGAGCGCGTTGCTGACGTTGAAGTCGCCGATGAGCGGCAGCTGCAGCGCGTGCCGGTGGTTGTCGGCCACGAGCAGCCACTCGCTCCCTCGCGGATGGAAGAGCACCGACTCCGCACGTACCATCGCGTCCGGGTCACGCCCGAACGTGATGAGCTCCCCAGCCTGCGGGAGCGTCGCCCACACCTTGTCGTCGAGATTCACCACCGCAGCGCCGCGCGAGCCGAGTAGCGCGATCAGCCGCGACTTGGCGAGGAAGTACGCCTCCATCGTCTCGTGATAATCGAGATGATCGCGCGTGAGATTCGTGAACACCCCCGCTTCGAAGGTGAGCGTCTCGGCGCGCCGTTGGTCGAGGCTGTGCGACGAGAGCTCCATCGCGACCGTGCGAACGCCCCGGTCCACCAGTGCACGCAGTGCGCGCTGCAGCTCGACCGGACCGGGTGTAGTGAGCGACGCGCCGCCGCCGACGGGAACCCCCTCGCTGCCCAGGAGGATCCCGAGGGTGCCGATCGATGCGCTGCGTGCGTCGGGTTTGTCGAGCAGGTGCCGCAGAATGCCGACGACGGTCGTCTTTCCGTTGGTGCCGGTGACCGCAACGAGGCGCAGCTGCCTGGCGGGATCCTCGAATGCCGCGGCCGACGCGATGGCCGCGGCTCGTCGCCCCTCGCGCACGACGATCGACGGGAGGCTCGTGCGCCCCGCATCCTCGACGATCGCCGCGCTCGCCCCCGCCGCCTCGGCCTGCGCGAGAAAGTCGTGGCCGTCGCGCGCAGAACCATGCACCGCGATGAAGAGCCCGTTCGCGACAGCCTGCCGGCTGTCGTCGGTGAGGTCGGCGACCTCCTCCGGCAGCGTGCCGGTGGTCTCGACCAATAGCCCCGCCGTTTTGAGCGCGGCCACGACGCGCTCGACGGCGATGAAAGTCACTGCGCGCTCACGTGCACGAGCGAGCCGCTCTGCGCAATCGTTCCCGCCGCGGGCGCAGTGGCGCGCGCGATGCCGAAACCGTCGAGCTGCACGTTGAAGCCCGCTCGATGCAGCGCGAACGTCGCGGCGCGCAGCGAGAGTCCGTGCACATCAGGGACGGCGCGAGGGAGAGCGGCGAGGACCGCGGGCCCCTTGCGGGCGCGCCCCACATCGAGAACGGCGGGGGGCAGCGTGTCGTCATCCTCGATGGCCGCCTCGCGCGCAGGGCCGTCTGCGAGCGGCGCCAGCGAATCGCGCGGCGACGCGAGCGTGTTGCGGTCGAGCGACGCGTTGCGCGCCGCGAGCGCCGCCTGCAGCACGATCTTCGACACAGGGGCCGCCGTCTTACCGCCGAAAATGTCGCCCTTGGGATTGTTCAGCTTCACGAGGATCACGTATTGTGGCGACTCGGCGGGAAAGAGCGAGACGAACGACGCCGTGTAGGCGCCAGCACCATAGCCGTGTTTTCCCACCGTGCGTCGCGAGGTGCCACTCTTTCCTCCCACATCGAAGTTGAGCATCGCTGCTTCCGTGCTCGTGCCGCCGGTGACCACGCCCACGAGCATCCGGCGAACCTCCGCCGCCACGTTCGCGCTCATCACGCGACGGATCACGCGTGGCTCATGATGATAGCGAACCTTGCCGTCGGGTGCGCGAATCTCGCGGATCAACGCCGGCTCGAGCAGCAGCCCGCCATTGGCGACCGGCACATACGCAGCCGCGAGCTGGAGCGGAGTGACCGCGATCTCGTAGCCCATCGCCAGCGACGCCGGCGACAGCGCCGACCACTCCTTTGGTATGCGCAGCGTCCCCGCCGCTTCCGCGGGATACGGCAGCCCCGTAGGCATTCCGAAGCCGAAGTCGCGCAGCGCATCGTACCTCTCCCGATTCGAGAAGCGCGAGGTGAATTTGACGATGCCGATGTTGCTGGAGTAACGGATCACGTCGGCGAGCGTCATCTGCGCCAGCTTGTGCTCATCGGTGATGGTGCGGCCGTCGAGCCTGTAGATGCCGCCCTCCGTGTTCACGATATCGCCGGGCCTGGCGCGCCCGAGCTCGAGGAGTCGAGAGACGAGCAGCGGTTTGAGCGTGGATCCGGGCTCGAACGGCTCGCTCACCGCCGGGCTCCCCGACGATCGGGGATCGTTCCGGCGGCTCGCCATGGCGCGAATCTCCCCGTCGTGCGGGTCGATGATGACGATGTCGCCGCCATCGGCGCCCGTGCCCACGAGCGCATCCGCGAGCGCGCGCTCGGAGATCTCCTGGAGCGACTCGTTGATCGTGAGCACGACGACGTCGCCCGCTTCGGGTGCTTCATCGTCGGGCGCATCGATGCGCGCGCCGCGGGAGTCGCGCGCCTGGCGCGCGATGCGCTCCTCCCCACGGAGCAGCGCGTCGAGTGTGTGCTCGAGGGCGTCCACCGCCACGCCGCGCGC
>JBBSEY010000228.1:0-3697 GCA_038239265.1 Gemmatimonadales bacterium
CTCGACGCTACATACGAGAAGGTGAGCTGTGTGATGTGCCACCGGGGCGACAATGAACCGAAAGCGACCATGCCCGTGCCGCCCCCACCCCGACCAACGGCGTCACCTGGCCCCGGACAGGACCGCTGATCCCACGCGCGAATCGCTGAGGCCGAACTCGCCGGCGATCAGCTCGTACGAGCGGCGCCGCGCCTCGTGCTCGTGGATGATGCTGACGATCATGCCCGAACCGGGCTAGGCCGCGAGCACCTCCTCGAAGCGTTGCAGGAGCACGGCCGGCTCGATCGGTAGCCTCAGAACATGCACGTCGCGTTCGCGTGCCATGCGCTCGAGGCGCTCGCGCCCCGCTTCGTGCGCGAACAGGAGAATCTCGCTCCGCACCTGGCCGGCCGCGGTGTACGCATGGTCTTCACAGGCGGAGTCGTGGTTGCAGTCGAGGCAAACCAGCGGCGCGCGCACACGGCGAATTGCGTCGGCTGGAGCTTCGCCGTGTTCGGGGAACTTTGGAAGCTCGCCGGCAAGCTCCACCAGCATCCCGAGCATTGCGCCGATCACGGCGTCCGCCGAAACGATGAGCACCACCCGTGTGATTTGACGCGTCATAGCGACTCGCTGCTAAGCTAGGCTGATCGATTGTTCGCCGCAGTTCTCACGCTGCAAGGGCGCGGCCACACTTTGGTCTTTCAATGTCAGCGTTGTCTCTTGTCGTTTGCCTGGCGCGGGGCTACCCTGAGCAGGCGGAGCATATGAACCTACGGCGCTCCGAGAACGATGCGGCACGCCGTGTTGCGAGTCCGCCAACCGCGTGCCAAATCCTCAGCCTTCGTCGCGCAGGCGAGATGAAGTCACCCGCCTTTCCCTCAGTCGCAACCGTCGAGCTTTTCCGCGCTGCGCTCCGTGCGCTGGCGCGGCTGGACGCTGGGACCGACGATTCTCCCGACCGCGTCGCGAAGCCCTCCAACGTTTCGGATTCGGAATCGTCCGCCGCGGCGGAGCTGCGCAGCGCATTGCAACTGATCTGCGACGATGCGCGCGAGCACGCCCTGCGCGCGGAGCAGTTGCTTGTTGTCTTGAAAGCAGCGTGGCCGACACTGCCCGAGGTGCGCGCCATCCCAGTGGGAGTGACGCGAGATGGCCTGCTCAGCCGCGTCCTTGGACTGTGCTTGGATGAGTATTATCGGGATCGCTGACCACGGGAGGTCACGATCCGAGTGCCCGTAGCGCATTTCCTCCGTGGACGCCACGGGATTGCACCTGCGCGTCCGTCATCCGCCGAAGATCTTGCCGAGAATGTTGCCGAGCTCCGGAGACGCGGATTGTGCGGCGCTCGCCGCTTCGCGCCGTAGAATCGAGGCGAGCCCGCCACCCGATGCGGGCGCGGTTTCGCCCGGGGCCCCACCGGTTTGTTGTTGATGATGTCGCGCGAGAAAACCGAGTACGATGGGGGCCAGCATAAGAAGGAGCTGGCGAGTTCGCGCGGAGTCGAGACCGCTCGTCTGTTGAACGCCGGCATCGACGCTGTCGGCGTGCCGCCCAAGAATGCCGCCCAATATGTCGCCACCACCCGATTGCGTTGCGGCACCGATCGCGTTCGCGATGGTGCTCAGAATGCCTCCGTGCTGCGCCGTCGCATCGGCGATTTGTTGGGCGCCTGCCGGACTCGCGGCGTGCTGCGCCATGCCGCTGACTACGAGCGGCAGCGCCGAATCGATTGCTTGTTGCGCGACTGCGGGATCGACGCCGAGTCGCTGGCTAATGTTGGCGATTTCCGCGGGACCGATCTCCGAACGAATCGTATCCAAGAGCGATGTCATCAGGACACTCCGAAAAGCGAGATGAAACGCCCCCGCGACCCGGGGGCACGCCTGTCTCCGAGGCAAGCGCCGTACCGCGCGGCAGGGTTTACGCCAAGCTCGGGAACGCGCGCCCGATGGCTCGCGCCGGTTCGCGTATCAGCGGCTAGCGGGTCATGCCTCCGTCGGCTCGCCACTGAGCCGCATTCTTCGCACTAGCGCCTGGAATCTCGCATCGTCGCGCACGTCGTCAAAAATCGGATTGACGTTCAGGTACGCGAGCCAACCCCGCCGCTCTCCGAAGGCGCGCTCTGACCACGCCAGTGCCGCGTCATGATCGCCGAGGCCGAGGTACATCGTGCTGAACGCGACGGGTGAGACGTACGAGTGCTCGCGCCGCGCATGCAATTGAACGAGAATCGATTCGGCTTCCTCGCGCTGCCCCCCTTTGGCGAGGGCGTAGCCGAGCGTCGACATCGTATACGACCCCGCGCCGGACATCGCCGCCGCCTCGCGCAGAACGCGGATCGACTCGGCGTGCTCGCCCTCCACCGCGAGCGAGAGTCCGAGGACGCGATAGCTCTCTTCGGCCGTCGGATTCATCTCGATCGCGCGGCCGAGGTGGTAGCGTGCCCGCTCGAATCGTCTCGCGTAGTAATAGAGCCACGCGAGGCCACGGCGCGCCGAGATGGAGGCGGGGTCGAGCTCCTGCGCGGTATGCCCTTCGACGAGCGCCTCCTGCGTTTTTCCCTGTGATGCGAGGAGAAATGCATACCACTGGTGCGACGGCGCGTATCGGGGATCGATGGCGATCGCGCGCAGATACTCGCGCTCCGCCGCCACCCAGTCCCAGTCATAGATGAACAGGCTCCAGGCAAGCGAGGCGTGCGCCTCGGCCAGCCCTTCGTCGAGCTCGAGGGCCTTGCGCGCGTATGCCTTCGCTCGGGCGAAGCCTTCGTCGACCGGCACGCTGCGATAGTCGACGTGCAGGGCGAAGGCGTCGGCGAGTCCCGTGTAGGCGAGCGCGTAGCCGGGATCCTCGCGAATCGCTTGCTCGAAATACTCGATGCCTTCGGCCACGCCCTCCTGCGTGCGCTTGTTCCAGGCGTATCGACCGCGCAGGTAGAGGCCATAGGCCGTCACGTTCTCCGTGTAGCGCCTCGGCACGGCGCCGTCCGTCTCGGCGAACTCCGTCGCGCGGAGCGTATCGACGATGGTGCGCGCGATCTCGTCCTGGATCGCGAACACGTCCTCGAGCTCACGGTCGTATCGCTGCGACCAGAGCAAGCGGCCATCTCCGGTCGAAGTGAGCTGCGCGGTGATGCGAAGCCGTTGCCCCGACTTGCGTACCGTACCCTCGAGTACCACCGACGCGCCGAGCAGCGCACCGATCGCACGTACATCGAGCTGCTTGCCCTTGAGTGCGAACACCGATGTGCGGGATGCCACCCGCAGAGAGCGGAGCTTGCTCAGCGCGTCGATCAGCTCGTCGGTGATGCCGTCGCTCAGATACTCGTTTTCTGCATCCGAGCTGGCGTTGATGAATGGCAGCACGGCGAGGCTTCGTGATGCCGTACGCGCGATGTGCCCAACTTCGAGCGACTCGCGCTCGATCGCGCCAACGAACCCGGCGACGCTGGCGTAGCGATGCTCCGGCGCCTTCGACAGGGCGCGTGCCAGCGCGTCCTCGACCGCGACCGGTACGTCGGGCCGCAGCGATCGCACCGGGCGCGCCAATTCCGTGACGTGCTTCGCCATCACCGCGCGCGCGCTGTCGGCGCGGAACGGCGGCTCGCCGGCGAGCATCTCGTACACCACGCAGGCCAGACTGTACACATCGCTGGCGTTCCCGAGATCACGCTCGCCGCTCGCCTGCTCAGGACTCATGTACTCGGGAGTGCCGA
>JBBSEY010000229.1:0-3650 GCA_038239265.1 Gemmatimonadales bacterium
CAACACAACAAAGCGCCAACGCCGTTCATCTGGACCAAGAGCGCCGATGAGAACCTCGCCAGTGTCGCCCGTTTCTGTCAACGAACTTCAGCATCAGGACACTAGCCCTGAGGCTCGTTCGAGGGCGAGCGGAGTAGCGCGCGCACATCCGCGTGTGTCGATTCGGAGAGGATGTCGCGCGGCGACCCCTCTTCCACGACCATACCCTTAGCCAGCACCGCCACCCTGTCCGCGAACGCCTCGGCGAAGTCCACATCGTGCGTCGAGATCAGAAGGGCGTGCCCCTCGGCCGCCAGACCGCGCAAGACATCGCCGAGGCTGCTGCGGCGCGCAGGGTCGAGCGCGGAGGTGGGTTCGTCGAGCAGGAGAAGCGTTGGATCGGGGGCGAGTGCGCGCGCGATCGCGACGCGCTGCGCCTCGCCACCCGAGAGCTGGCGCGGAAAGGCTGCCATCCGATGCGCGACGCCGAGCGTCGTGAGGAGCGCGGTGGCCTCGGTCTCCGCTTTCTCGCGCGTCCAGCCGAGCGCGTGCACGAGGGCGAGCGTCACGTTGTCGAGCACCGATAGATGCTCGAAGAGCGACTGCGACTGGAAGACCATCCCGACGCTGCGCCTGAGCACCCTGAGCTTCGATTCGGGGGGTACGTGACCAGCGGTGAGCGCGAAGCCGTCGACGACGATCGACCCCGAATCGAACGGTCCGAGCGCCGCGATCGCGCGGAGCATCGTCGTCTTCCCCGAGCCGGACGTGCCCATCAGCATGCAGATCTCGCCCGGCGCGACGTCGATCGTCACGCCGCGCAGCACTTCGACGATACCGCGCGACGCGTGCACATCGCGCACATCGAGGGCCTGCGTCAGATCGAGCTCCACTTCTTCTCGAGTCCGCGCGCGAGTCGCGAGAGCGGGAGCGAGAGCGCGAGATAGATCAGCGAGCAGAGAACTCCCGGCACCACCCAGCTTCCGACATTCGTCGCGTAGATGGCGGTCTGCTTGGTGAGCTCGACGACGGTGATGACGGAGACGAGCGACGAGTCCTTGAGCAGCGCGACGAAGTCGTTGGTCATCGGTGCGAGCGCGAGCCTCAGTGCCTGCGGCCCGCGTACGAGGCGGAGAATCTGCGCCTCCGAGAGCCCGAGCGTGCGTCCGGCCTCGAGCTGCGAGCGCGGGATCGCCTGCAGTGCCGCGCGATAGATCTCCGATTCGTACGCCGCGTAGTTGAGGCCGAGCCCGAACACGGCGGCGACGAATGCCGGCAATCGGATGAACCCAGACAGGCCATAGTAGAGCACGAACAGCTGCAGCAGCACCGGCGTGCCGCGAACGATCTCGACGTACACTGCGAGCGGCGCGCGCACGAGCGGCGATCCGTACACGCGCCCTGCGGCCACCGCGATGCCCACGGCGACCGCGAGCATCATCGCGAGGCACGAGAGCAGGAGCGTGATCCCCGCCGCGCGCAAGAGCGCGGGGAGATAGGAGCGCACGGTGCGCACGCTGGCGATCGTGCCCGCGGTGCGCGCACGCGTCGTGTCGGCGAGCGCGCCCGCGAAGTACGCGGCTTGCGTCGTGTCCCACACGTTCCACGCGCGAAACGTCTTCTCGAGCGAACCGTCGCGCATGCGCGCACGCAGGATCTCGTTCACGGAGTCGCGGAGCGCGCCGTCGCGAGCGGCGAGCACCGCCACGTAGTGCCCCGTGGTGATCGGCACCGGCTGGATGAAGAAGCCGCCAGTTCGGCGAAGGGAGCGATCCGCGATGATGTTGTCCAGAAGTACGGCCTCCACGCGCCCCGCGACGAGATCGCTGTACGGATGCACATCATCGTCGTACGAGATCGAAATCGGCCCGGCGTGCGACTGCGCATCGAGCAGCATCTGGTACGCACCGGTGCCGCCGAGCGTGGCGACGCGCTTTCCGGCGAGATCCGCGAGGGTGCGATAGCGCGCGCTGTCGGCGAAGCGCACGGCGAGCACCTCGCGGAATTCGAAGTACGGGATCGACACCGCGTGGCGCGCGCGAAGCTCGGGACGATCCTCGACGCCCGACATGCCGAGCGAAAAATCGCCGCGCTCGACCGATGCCTCGATCGATGCCCACGCGACCTGCACGAAGACGGCATCGCGATGCAGGTCGTGGCCGATCATCTGCGCGATCTCGACGTCGAAGCCGCGCACCTTCGCCGGATCCGCGGGGTCAGCCTCTACGAACGGTGCTCCCCCCTCGGCGTCGCCGCCCCAGCGGAGCGGCGCGTGGGCAGTCCTCGCGGGCGCGCACGCCGCCATGGTAAGCGACGCGAGCAGCCCCGCGAGCGACCGGCGGCGGAGCCTCGTGCGAACCGCCGCCGTGGCGTCTATCGAGCGATCTTCCGGAGACGACGGCGGATGCCGCGCGGCAGGAAGAACGCCGCAGCGACGATGACCTCCTGCAGGGCGGATGGATGCAGATCCTCGATCGCGCCATCCCAGTGGTCGCGTACGACGCGCATGCCTGCATTCGTAATCAGCCGGCGAACCGCGAGCACGAGCACGAACACATCGTCGACCTGTCCGAGAAACGGAATGAAATCAGGGATCAGATCGATCGGCGAGACGACGTACGCGATCGCGACGCCGAGCAGAATTTTGTCCAGCGCAGGGACGCGAGAGTCGGTGACGAGCCCGGCCATGAGCCGGAGATACGACGGAATCTGCGTGATCGTGCCCATCAGCGTGCGCTTCGCGCCGGTTCGCGGCGCCGATTCGCGGCTGGATCTGGTGCGGGCGCCGGCAGTGCTGGAAGTCGCGGTCACGTGGTACCTCCGGTGGTGTCGGTCGATGGTGCCGCCGGCGCGGGTGCCGGAGACGCTGTTGCCGGAGTGGCTGTGGGCCGCTCCGTCGTGACGCGCGCCACGTTTCGCGACGCGGCATCCACCACATCACTTGCAACTGACTTGCCAGCCGCCGCGACACCGGAGAGGACCCCCATCGCCTTGTTCATGAGCCCCATCGTCTCCGAGATCGTCGACGCCGATACCCGCCCCGCTCGCAACGTATCCTCCACCCCCTCGGCAAACCGCTGCAGCGCGTTCGGCGACTGCGCCGTGCGCTCCGCGTACTTCGATTCGAGGAATTCGATGTAGTCGAGAAGCTGATATCCGCGCTCGTCCGGCAATATCTCGAGCGTGCGGACGATGCGATCGCGAAGGTTGGGATTCATGGCAGGCTGATCGTTGAAAAGGATCGAATACGGCTACGTGTGATTTACCACCGATGCCCCGATGTAGCTACGCCCCTCGCGACTGGCGAAGGGCGTAGAGGAAATGACGGTGCGAGCCGATCGAGCGCTATCCGCGACCCCAGCGGGCGCGAACGCCGCGTGCATCGACGTGGGCGAAAGGACCATGTACGCCGTTGCCCCGATAGACGCCCACACCGCCGACCAGCTCGGGGTGCGCGCTCTCAACGCGGTCGACCGCATCGCGAATGACCTTCGCGTCGGCGGCGTTCACTCGGCCGTCGTGATTGAGATCGGACATGCGGCCGCTGCCATCGTTGTCGACGAAAACGTCGGCGGCATCGCCGTACTGGTGGCGGCTGTCCCGAGCGCGGCCGCCTTCACCAACGCCCTGGACGTTGTACTCGGGAGTCCGAAAGCCCGACATGACCGCAA
>JBBSEY010000230.1:0-3479 GCA_038239265.1 Gemmatimonadales bacterium
CTCGTCGCCGCGGATGGCGCGATCGCGGCGAGATGCGGCGGCGCGCTCACGGCAGCGTACCACGCGAGGCGCCCCTCGTCCGAGTGTCCGATCAGTCCGACACGTCCATTGGCGCCCGGCAGCTTCGCGGCCCATTCGACGGCATCATAGCCGTCCCTGAAGTCGGTGTCGTAGTCGCCGAAGTCGGTGCCGTCCGAGACGTCGCGACCCCGCACGTGCTGCGCGACGAAGATGTAGCCGCGCGACGCCCAGTACTCACCCGCCGGCTGCAGGATGCGCGTGTACGGCGTCCGCTGCAGCACCACGCCGAACGGTCCCTTGCCGACCGGGCGCGCGATGAAGCTCGCGAGCTTCGCACCGTTGCGTGTACGCATGAACACGAGCGTGTCCACGGTGACAGCATACTGCGAGTCCGACACCGGGCCCGGCCACAGGAGGAAGTTCTGCTCGGCGACGAACGGCGCGCTCCTCCGCACGAACCGAATGCGCTGCCCCGCGGGCTTCCCGTCCGCCAGCAGCACCCCCGACAGCGTGTCCCCGCGCCACGCCGCGTTCACGCTTTGGTTGCCCGAACCACTCAGCGTCACCGAGTCGCCCCTGGTGGCGACGCGGGTGGCGGCGAGGATCGGTTCGCCCGTGCGACGATTGATCGACCCCGCGAGCCCGGAATCGTTGGCAGCGAAGTGCGCGTAGCCCATGCGCCGCCATCCCTCGAAGCCCGGTCGCGCCACGGATCCGCGGGCCAGATACACATCCCAGTCTCCAGCGAGAGAGGGGGCATGTGCGGGCGTGCGACAGGCCACGGAGAGAGCCAGAGCGAGCAGAGCGGCGCCTGCGCGCGCGCCGCTCGATGGCGGCAGGGAGAGACGGATCATGTGGTGAGCTCGGCGAGGGCGGGGACGTGCACGATGCGTTCGGCCCAGGGAAAATGCGCCCCCAGATCGGGGAGCGCCAGCGCGCGCGACGACGGCTATCATCCTGCCCCTTGGCCTCGCAGCCGCGTATGTTGTCTCGTGATCTGACCGTGGAGCGAAGACCGCCGTGCGCATTAGCGACATGAACTGGATGCAGGTGGAGGACTATCTCGGCCGCGACGACCGCGCCGTCCTCCCCCTCGGCAGCACCGAGCAGCATAGTTACCTGCGCCTGACCGTCGACTGCATCCTCCCGGAGCGCGTGGCCGCAGAGGCGGCGGAGCCGCTTGGCGTTCCAGTCTTTCCGGTGCTTGCATACGGCGTCACGCCGTACTTTCGCGCGTACCCGGGGTCGATCTCGCTCAGGGTCGAGACGCACTTGCACGTCGTGCGCGATATCCTCGATAGCATGGCGCACAGCGGCTTCCGCCGCATTTTCATCGTGAACGGGCACGGCGGCAACGGTGCAGTGCAGCAGTACGCGCAGGAGTGGGCGGCAGATCACACGGGGTGCAAGGTGATCTTCTACAATTGGTGGAACGCACCGCTCACGTGGGCAAAGGTGCAGGCGATCGACAGCGTCGCGTCGCACGGCTCGTGGATGGAAAACTTCCCGTGGACGCGGTTGCCGACTGTCGCGCTCCCGGCGGAGCAGCGCGCGATGGTGGATCTCGAGCGCGTGCGAGCGCTCGATCCCGTCGCGCTTCGGGACTACCTCGGCGACGGAAACTTCGGCGGGCTCCACCAGCGGCCGGATGAAGACATGCACGCCATTTGGACGGTCGCGGTCGAGGAAGCGCGGAGTGTGCTCGCGGGTGCGTGGGGCGACGCGCCGTAGCGGCGCAACCGGTATGCGATCACTCATCTGGGGCGCCGGCGCAATCGGCGGCACGCTCGGCGCGCATCTCGCGCGGGCCGGCCACGACATCACGTTCGTCGACAACGTCGTGGAGCACGTCACGGCGATCGAGCGCGATGGGCTTCGCATCACAGGGCCGATCGCAGCGCTCACGGTTCGCGCACCCGCGTTCACGCCCGACACCGTCGCGGGCGCGTGGGACACGATCATTCTCGCGACCAAGGCGCACCATACGGAGTCGGCAGCGCGCGCACTCCTCCCGCATCTCACCGATGACGGGTGCGTCGTCTCGGCGCAGAACGGCCTCAACGAGCTCGCGATCGCCGCTGTGGTGGGTGAGGCGCGCACGGTGGGAGCATTCGTCAACTTCGGGGCCGACTACATCGAGCCGGGGGTGATTCTGTATGGCGGCCGCGGGTCGGTCGTCGTTGGCGAGATCGACGGCCGGATCACGTTGCGCGCAGAGGCAATTCGCAGCGCGTGGCTCGATTTCGACGCGCGCGCCACTGTGACCCCGAACATCTGGGGATATCTGTGGGGGAAGGAAGCCTACGGCGCGATGCTGTTCGCTACAGCGCTCACGAACGAATCGATCGCGGACGTTCTCGCGATGCCGGCGTACCGCGCGCTCTTCATCGCCCTGGCCCGGGAGATTCTCGCGGTGGCGCAGGCGCGCGGCGTTGCTCCCGAAGGCTTCGATGGCTTCGATCCGCGATCGTATCTGCCGGACGCGCCGCCTGGCGCCGCGGACAATTCGATCGACGCGCTCGTCGCGCACAATCGAAAGTCGATCAAGACGCACAGCGGAATCTGGCGCGATCTCGCCGTGCGCAAGCGACGCACGGAGGTCGATGCGCAGCTCGGGATCATCGTGTCGATAGGAGCGCAGGCCGGCGTGCCCACGCCGTTGACCACGCGGCTCGTCGAGCTCGTTCACGAGATCGAGAGCGGCGCGCGTTCGCTCTCGCTCGAGACGCTCGACGCGCTCGCCTTTACTCTCCGCGCCACGGCGGTCGCATGACGCTGCGGTTCCACGGCAGGACCGCCATCGTCACCGGGGCGGCACACGGCTTCGGCCGCGCGATCGCGACCGCGCTCGCGCAGCAAGGCGCCACGGTGTGGGGCTGCGATCTGATCGAGAGCGAGCTTCGCGAGACGCGCCGCCTGTGCGAGGTGGCAGGCTCGGAGTGCAGCGTCGGCGTCGTGGACGTTCGGAAGAAGGAGGAGGTCGACACGTTCGCGGCCGAAGCGGCAGACGAATCGGGAACCGTGGACATCCTCGTGAACAACGCCGGCGGCGTGCTCGGGCAGACGGGGCGGCCGCTCGAGAGCGTGACGGCCGAACAGTGGCAGGAAATTTTCGACGTCAACGTCTCTGCCGCCTTCTATTTCTCGCAGGCGGTCGCCCCCGGAATGAAGGCGGCGCGCGCTGGTCGCATCGTCAACATCTCGAGCCGGGCGGGGCTCGGCGTCAGCCTCACCGGCATCCAGGCCTACGCCTCGGCGAAGGCGGCGCAGATCGGGCTCACGCGGCAGCTCGCACACGAGCTCGGACCGTGGGGGATAACGGTGAACAACATTGCGCCGGGATTCGTGCGCTCCAACGCGTCTAGCGAGCGTCAGTGGGAATCGTACGGCGAGGATGGACAGCGCGCGCTGATCGAGGGGATCGCGCTCAAGCGGCTCGGGAGCGTCGACGACATCGC
>JBBSEY010000231.1:0-3444 GCA_038239265.1 Gemmatimonadales bacterium
CACCACGGAATTGTCGAATGGACTGACCGTACTCTCGGAGCACATGCCGGGAGTGCGGTCGGTTGCTTTCGGTGCCTGGGTGCGGGCCGCTTCGGTCCATGAGTCGCGCGAGCGGATGGGTGTGTCGCATCTGCTCGAGCACATGGTGTTCAAGGGAACGAAGAACCGTTCCGCGCGGGAAATAGCCTTGTCGCTCGAGGTGCTGGGCGGCTCGCTCGACGCATACACCGCCCGCGAGCACACGGCGTATCAGGCGCGCGTGCTCGACGAGCATCTGGTGGATGCCGTCGATGTGATCGGCGATCTGATCTTCCGGCCGCTGCTGCGGCGTGAGGATTTGTTGCTCGAGCGGAAGGTCGTGCTCGAGGAGATCGGGATGGTCGACGACACGCCGGATGATCTCGTCTTCGAGCTCCACAACGAGCAACTCTGGGGATCGCATCCATACGGGCATTCGATCCTCGGCACACGGACCAGCGTCTCCGCGCTCGGCGTGAAGGAGCTCAGGGAGCTGCACTCCAGGGCGTACCATCCGAGTCAGATCGTGGTGGCGTGCTCGGGGAATGTCGAGCACGAACAGCTGCTCGAGGCCCTCGAGCGCACAGGGTGGGGCGAAGTGGCGCGTGGGGATGGGACGCCGCTCGCGGTGCCCCCTGCAAGCCCGGCTGCGCCAACCAAGACGCACGTGGAGCGCGAGAGTGCACAAACGCACATCGTCTTCGGCACAACGACCGTGGCGCACCACGATCCTCGCCGCTTTGCGGTGGCGTTGGTGGACACGATCTTCGGCGGCGGGATGAGCTCGCGACTTTTCCAGCGGATACGCGAGGAGCTGGGGCTCGCCTATTCGGTGCACACCTTCCAGAGCTTCCATCCCGATACCGGCGTCGCGGGCGTGTACGTC
Source organism: Gemmatimonadales bacterium (assembly GCA_038239265.1). Classification (GTDB taxonomy): domain Bacteria; phylum Gemmatimonadota; class Gemmatimonadetes; order Gemmatimonadales; family Gemmatimonadaceae; genus FEN-1250. The sequence goes on from JBBSEY010000231.1 coordinate 905, forward strand.
GGCACGTCGCCGGACACGGCGACGCAGGCCGCGGAAGCGATCGCGGAAGAGCTGGACAGGCTCGCGGCGCACTCGCTGACGGAGGAGGAAATCCGTGCGGGGAAGAGCCAATTGAAGGGGCAGGTGACGCTGTCGCTGGAGAGCGTGACCTCGAGGATGTACCGGGCCGCTGGCGTCGCGCTGTACCGTGAGCCATATCGGTCGCTGGAGGATACGCTCGCACTGATCGACGCGATCGATGCAACGACCATCGCGGAGGTCTGCGCCCAATTTTATCCGTCCAGCCGCCAAACCGTTCTGAGTTTGGGCCCCGCAGCGTAATCATCGCGCGCGAGCGCGTAATCACTTTACCGTCCGGAGCTTTACATGCGTATCGGCGTCCCGAAAGAGATCAAGACGAATGAGAATCGTGTCGCGCTGGTCCCCGCCGGGTGCGAGGCGCTCGTAGCCGATGGGCACAGGGTGCTGATCGAGAAGGGAGCGGGCGAGGGGAGCGGCTTTTCGGACGATCTCTATGTGAAGGCGGGCGGCACGATCATGCCGACGGCCGATGCGACATGGGCCGATGCCGACATGATTCTGAAGGTCAAGGAGCCGATCAAGGTCGAGTGGCCGCGCATGAAGGCGGGGCAGGTGCTCTTTACCTATTTCCACTTCGCAGCCGACGAAGTGCTGACGAAGGCGCATCTCGATAGCGGCGCTACCTGCATTGCGTATGAGACCGTGCAGCTGCCGAATGGCGAGCTGCCGCTGCTCACGCCGATGTCGGAGGTGGCGGGGCGGATGGCTGTGCAGGAGGGCGCCAAGTATCTCGAGAAGCTGCACGGTGGTCGTGGCGTGCTGCTCGGCGGCGTGCCGGGCGTTGCGCCGGGAAAGGTCGTCATCCTCGGTGGCGGCGTCGTGGGAACGAACGCGGCGAAGATGGCGGCGGGGTTGGGAGCACACGTCACGATTCTCGATCTGTCGCTCGAGCGGCTTCGCTATCTCTCGGATGTGATGCCGGCGAACGTCACACTGATCTATTCCAATCGCTTCTCGATCCTCGAGCAGATCGCGACGGCGGATCTGGTGGTCGGCGCAGTCCTCGTCGCTGGCGCGAAGGCGCCGAGGCTGGTGCGGCGCGAGGATCTGAAAACGATGCAGCCGGGCGCGGTGATCGTGGATGTCGCGATCGATCAGGGCGGATGTATCGAGACCATCCACGCAACGACGCACGACAATCCGGTGTACACGATCGACGGAATCATCCACTACGGCGTTGCGAACATGCCGGGCGGCGTGCCTCGCACGTCGACGCTGGCGCTCACGAACGCGACGTTCCCATACGTGATGCAGCTCGCGAAGAAGGGATGGACGAAGGCGCTCCGAGAGAATGACGCTCTGGCGAAGGGGCTGAACGTCGTCGACAAGAAGGTCGTCTACAAGGCGGTGGCGGACGCGTTCGGGATGCCGTTCGCGGAGCCGGCGACGTATCTCCAGGACTGAGGGTGCGCGTGTGACGCTCCCACCGGTGCTCGCCTATCACAAGGTGGAGCGCCGACGTGAGCTGGGTGTGACCCGGATCTCGCCTTCGCGATTCGAGAAGCAGATCGAGCGCCTGGCGCGGGCGGGGTGGCGAGCGTTGAGTTTGAGTGAAGTGATCGCGTGCGCGAACGGCCAGCGAACAGCTGCGCCGCACGAGCTCGCGATCACTTTTGATGATGGATATCGGGGGCTGCGGGAGCATGCATTTCCGGTGCTCGAGGCGCATGGGATGCGGGCGACGTGCTTCGTGATCTCGGACTACGCCGGGAAGCTGAATCGGTGGGATGTGGCGTATGGGGGGCGGAGGTTCGCGCATCTCGCGTGGCGGGACATGCGCGCGTGGCAGGGGCGAGGGATCGAGTTCGCGTCGCATACGGCGACGCATCCGCGACTGACGCGCTGCACCAGTGCACAGGTGAGGAGAGAGCTTGCGCGCTCTGGTATCGCGATTCGCGGGGCCCTGGATCTCGAGCCGCTGGCCGTGAGCTATCCGTTCGGCGCATTCGGCGAGAGGGAAGAGCTGCTGGCGAGCGAGGCGGGGTACACGGCGGGATTCGGGATCGCGCGATCCTGGCGCGGCAGCGTGATGAGCATGGCGCGGACGCCGGTGTATCTCTGGGCTCCGCTCACCCCTGTCGTTGGCGTGCTGCGCGCACCGGAAAAGGTCGCGGCACGCATCGCGAATCGCTGTGCGATCGGGACGACGCTGCTGCGTGGCGCCCTGCACAGCGGCACGTGAAGCACGCGCCAGATCCTGACGACCAGCGGTGGCGGATCACGTTCGTGCGGCTGCTCCTGTATATCCTGTTGCTGTACTACCTGGCCTCGATCGTAGTGCTCGGATTTCTATCTCCGAATCACGCGACGGTGCGGGACCTCACGCCGATATTGGCGCTCCTCGTATGCTTCGCGTTCGCCTCTGTTGCTATCACACGCCTGCGCGGGGAAGCGATCGTCGCGCTCGCGACCGCGGCGTTCCTGTCGATATGGTTACTGGTTCAGACGCTGCTCTACAC
>JBBSEY010000232.1:0-3408 GCA_038239265.1 Gemmatimonadales bacterium
AAGCAGGCGCGCGAGAAGGCGCTCAATCGGGATACGACGCAGCAGAACGCCGAGGAACGTGCGGAGCTGTTCAAGATGGTGCTGATCATCGACGGCTCGGACACCGAGGCGCGGATGGGCTTCGATCAGGCGCAGAAGGACATCGATGCTGCACACGCGCGCGACGCCGCCTCGCAAAAGTCGAAGGAGGACGCGAACGCCGCGAAGCGCGACAAGCTGCGCTCGGCGGAGACCGCGATCGACGCTGGCGACTTGAAATCCGCGAGCACCATGGTCGACGAAGTCCTCTCGACGACGCCCGACGATCCGCGCGCGCTGTCGCTCAAGGCGACCATCGCCGACAAGCGGAAGGCAGCGGAGACGAGGAAGAAGCTGCTCATATTCGGCGCCATCGCGCTCGCCGTGGCGGTCGCCGGGGTATTGCTCGTGATCCAGCTGCTGCGCGCGAAGCGCGAGCACGACAAGCAGAGGAAGGTGGATGCCGCGGCGAGAAAGGCGATCCTGAAGGTGGTCGACGGAGTGGGGCGCGGGAAGCTGATCGCGCTCGACAAGGATGTCTTCCGCATCGGAGCTGCCATGGGAACCAAGCCGGAAGAGCAGAACGATCTCGTGCTGAGCGACAGCGAGAGTGTCATCTCCCGATATCACTGCTCGATCATCAGGAAGGATGGCGGTTTCTGGCTGGTCGACTCTTCGCAGAACGGAACCTCGCTGAACGATCAGAGGCTCGACCGCGGGGAGGATCACAATCTCGACGACGGTGATGAGTTCGTGCTGGCGGATGTGACGCGGATCAAGTTCCTGTTCACGTGAGCGTGTAACCGTCCGGCGTCTTCAGTGATGAGAACGCATCTCATTCCACGGAGACGATATGACTTTGCTCACGCGAGTTCAGGAAACAGCGATCGCCATTGTAGCGGTGGCGAGCGCGGCGATCGTGATAGCCGCGCCGTTCGCCATCCTCGGGGCCGGAGCCAGTTGGCCAGAGCGGGTAGTCAGCGCGCTCGCGGTGCTCGAGGCGCTGATTGCGGCGGCCAGACGGGTGCTGGGAACGTGAGTCGCATCTCGGTTCATGTCATCGAGGAGCTGCAACGATCGTTCGGAGACGGACGTCCGCTCGCCGTCAAGCGTCTTCGCGTCGATCTGGCTGATCGCGAGGAGCTCGTGAGCCGATTGCGGGCCGAAGGGCGCTTTCTGATCGCTCTGCGTGGCGAAGACGGGGTGTTGAAGGGCTACGAGATCCTCGAAGCTCCAACCCGACTCGTAGTGGAATGGGCGGGTGGCGGTTCGCTCGACGAACGACTTGCGATCGCGTCGCCATCCCTCGGCAACGCGCGCCGAATCTTTCGCGCCGTTGCTCGCGCCGTCGCGCACGCACACGCGCATTCCATCATGCACCGCGACATCAAGCCTTCCAACATCCTCTTCAACGCGCGCGGCGAAGCTTGCCTCGCCGACTTCGGAATTGCGGTTCGTCGCGGCGCGCGCTCGACCGCCGAGGGGTGGGACGACATCGAGGTGGGAACTCTCGGTTACGCGCCGCCCGAGCTCCTCCGGGATCCCTCGACCGCGAACACGGAGACGGTAGACATCTACGAGCTCGGTGCGCTCCTCCACGAGCTTCTGCTCGGCGATCCGCCACATATGATCCACGGCGCCGCGACCGAGGCCGAGCTCAGAGCGCGTATCGTCGCGGGCGCGTCGCGCGATCTCACGGCGCGCGAGTCGGAGCTCTCCACCGCGCACCGCCGCCTGCTCGATGCCGCGCTCGCCCCCGATCCGCTATTGCGCCCTCAGTCCGTCGCCGAGCTGCTCGCGCGTCTCGAAGCCATCTAGGACGCTGACTGTGTATCTGTCGTGCCGATCCGCGAAGCGATCGACGTGCAAATGCACCCCGGTGCCCGCCCGATCCCCGAGCCCCGCCTTGATCGCGCTCTGGATCTGCGCCTGCAGCACCGAGTCCGTCGAGAAATCCTTCACACGAATGCCGGCCGCACGGCAGTTCGCCACGATCCACTTCACCTGGTCGCGCGAAAGATCGTTCACGCGCATGTCGATCGCGCCGCCGCGGCCGTAGAGCGAGAGATGTTCCGGATGATCGCGCCCGGTCACAGTCACCTGCCTGTGAAACTCGGACGCGAACTGCGCCTGTATCGCGCCGAACCTCGTCGCGAAGTCCGCCGCCGAGAGCTGCGCCTTGAGCGCCGACGCCGTGCTCACCGTCGCCTTCGCGTTTCGGTACTGCGACGGCACGCTGATGCTCCGCGTCCTGTAGATGTCCGCAATCGTCGCCTCGAGCGCAGCGATCCTCGGCTTCACCCATGGATTGTCGCGCAGCCGGCTCGTCTCCACCACGTTCGTCGAGCGCGCGAACTCCTGCAGCGCCTGGCCACTGAGGCCGAGGTCGAGCAGCGTCGAGCCGCGCTCCATGTGGTCGTAGCTCACGAGCAGCAGCGAGTCGAACAGTGCCGCATCATTGTCCGAGAGCGGCGTCACCTGCGATTCGCTGGTCGCGCCGCGATACACCGAAACGCCCGCGATGACGAGCAGCGCGACCACCACAAGTACTCCGGCCCACACGGCAACGGTTCGCCATCCTCCACCGCCAGCACTGCGCATCGCCTTGCGCTTCTTTTTCTTCTTCCCGCTTCTCGGTGCAACACCCGTGAAGCCCTCGTCCACTGCTTCATCCGCAACGAGCAGCGGTTCCCCTGTGTCCAGCCGCCAGACCGACCCCGGCACCACCTGAATCACGTCGCCATTGCTCATCCGCGTGAGCGACGACACCGCTCTCCCGTTCAGGAGCGGCACAGGGAAGACATTCGCAACCGGCGAGAGATAAAAGCCGTCCTCGCGCTCCATTACCGCAACGTGCCGCCCCGCCACGCCGGGAAGTTGCAGGGGGAGCGCCGACGAAGCGGCCGAGCCGATCCAGAACGGCGTCAGCGCGATGGAGACAGAGGCGCCCTGCGTCGGTGCTACGGGAACCAGCTTGGGGTCGTAGGTCACGGCTGGTAATGGACGGGATTCCCATCGCTTTCGCAACGCCTCTCGCCTTCGATTTCGCCGTCAGCCCAATAGCTTTCGCGCATGGATCCCATCGAGGAATTCCGCGAGCACTTCGCGCTGGCCAAAGCTGTCGATCGCGCGCTCCTCCCTGATCCAACCGCGATGTCGCTCGCGACCGTGAGTCCCGACGGCGCACCCTCCGTGCGCATCGTCCTCCTGAAGGCCGTCGATGAACGCGGCTTCGTGTTCTACACGAACATGAACGGCCGTAAGGGGCGCGAGCTCGTAGCCACGCCGCGCGCCGCGCTCTGTTTCCACTGGGCTGCGCTCGAGACGCAGATCCGCATCGAGGGAGAGGTCGAGCCCGTGACGGACGCCGAGGCGGATGCATACTTCGCG
>JBBSEY010000233.1:0-3306 GCA_038239265.1 Gemmatimonadales bacterium
AAGAGCGGCAAATTGATCGCCGCCGGCCATCCCTTCGCGCCGAGGCGCTTCACCTCGCCGTCCCGCATGCGGACCGGAAGATCCAGCCCGAGCATGCGCGGTTTCTCCGGGTAGTCGAGCAACACCGCGCCCGGTTCGACGCCCAACTCACTCGCGAGCGCGTCCTCCGCCGCAATCACCCGCGCGCGATCGTTCGCGATCCAGTCGCCCACGCCGGGCTCGAGCTCTGTCGACGAGCACTCGAACGCGCGCTTGTGCAGCCGGCGATTGCGCAGCCCATCGAGCAACGCGCTCGGCGCGCGTTCGTCGAGGCGGTGCAGCAGCCCCTCGTCGGTGAAGCCCGCGAGCTCATGCTCCTCGATCGCGCCGCTCCTGAGCGCATCGTCCACCAGCCGCTTGTACATCGCCGTCGCGCTCCGCACCGCGTGGTGCCAGTAGACGTTCCGATACATCTGATACTTCGCGAAGAGAAGCGACTCGAGCGCCGCGAGCCCTTTTTCGGCAATGCCGATTACCGGCGCGCCGCTCTTCGGATCCTCGACGATCGTGAGCGAGTGCAGCAGCCGGTCGACGTCGATCTCGCCGTAGGGCACGCCACACATCAGCGCGTCTCGCTTGAGGTACTCGATCTTGTCGAGGTCGAGCGAGCCCGAGATCAGCCCCTGCAGCGGGCTCGCGCTCTCGCCCGTGATGATCGCGTGCACCCGTATCGCCGCATTTGCACCGATCGTGCTCGCGAGCACCGACGCGATCTCTCCGTCGGTGATCAGCGTGCGCGCCACCGCCTCGTGGTGCAGTGCACCGATCTCCTCGAGCGCGTGCGAGAACGGGTAGTGCCCAACATCGTGCAGCAGTGCCGCAGCGCGCACCACCGCGCACTCGTCGGCCGCGATGCGCGCCAGCTCGCCACGCTCGCGGAGCAGCGCGAGCGTCCGCCCGGTGAGATGATACGTCCCGAGCGCGTGTTCGAAGCGCGAGTGCGTCGCACCGGGGTAGACGAGAAAGGCCACGCCGAGCTGGCGCACGTATCGAAGCCGCTGAAAGACGGCGGTGTCGACGAGCCGCATCGCGTCCACATCGAGCGGGATGTTGTTCCAGAGCGGATCGCGAACGATCGTCATCGTCGCGCGCGTCTCACGCGCGGGGGCCCGCGCTCCGCACCGCTGCGTCGACGCCGTCGGCGAACTGCTCGAAGTTCTTCGCGAACATTTCGGCCAGCGTGCGCGCCTGCGCGTCGTACGCCTTGGGGTCCACCCACGTCGTGCGCGGCGAGAGCAACCCCACCGGCACGTCGCGGATCGAGTTCGGTACCGAGAGTCCAAACACTGGGTCCATGGTCGTCGCGACGCCTGCGAGCTCACCCGACAGCGCCGCGCGGATCATCGCGCGCGTGTGTCCGAGCTTCATCCGCGTGCCCACGCCGTACGCCCCGCCCGTCCACCCGGTGTTCACGAGCCACACACGCGCATCGTGGCGCGCGAGGAGCGTGCCCAGCATCTCGGCGTAGCGCGACGGGTGCCAGACGAGAAAGACCGCGCCGAAACAGGCGCTGAACGTCGCCTGCGGCTCCTTCACGCCGCGTTCCGTGCCGGCGACCTTCGCCGTGTATCCCGAGAGGAAATAGTACATCGCCTGCTCTCGCGTGAGCGCCGCGATCGGCGGGAGCACACCGAAGGCATCGGCGGTGAGAAAGATCACGTTCCGCGGATGCCCCGCGCGCGCGCCGGCGACATGCCGCTTGATGTAGTGCATCGGATAGCTGACGCGCGTGTTCTCCGTGATGGACTGATCGGCGAAGTCCACTTGCCGCGTGTGCGCGTCGAGCACGACGTTCTCGAGCACGGTCCCGAACATCTGCGTCGTCCGATAGATCTCCGGCTCGCCGTCGGCCGAAAGATTGATCGCCTTCGCGTAGCAGCCGCCCTCGAAGTTGAAGACGCCCTCGTCGCTCCATCCGTGCTCATCGTCGCCGACGAGAAAGCGATGCGGATCTGCGGAGAGCGTCGTCTTGCCGGTGCCCGACAAGCCGAAGAACAGCGCCGTGTCTCCCTGCTCCCCGACGTTTGCCGAGCAGTGCATCGACAGCACGTTCTGCTTCGGCATCAGGTAGTTCATCACCGTGAAGATCGACTTTTTGAGCTCACCGGCGTAGCGCGTGCCGCCGATGAGGATCATCCGCTTCGCGAAGCTCAACACGATGAACGTCGACGTGCGCGTGCCATGCCGTTTCGGATCGGCCTGCATCTCCGGCGCGTGCAGCACGGTGAAGTTCGCCATGAAGCCCGCCAGATCCGCAGACGTCGGACGGAGGAACATGTTTCGCACGAACTGCATGTGCCACGCGTTCGGACTCACGAAGCGCACCGACAGTCGATGGGCAGGATCCGCTCCCGCCCACAGATCCTGCACGAAGAGATCGCTGCTTCCGTCGAGATGCTTCCGCACGTCCGCCAGCAGCGCATCGAAGTGCTCGGGAGAGATGGGCTGATTCACTTTCCCCCACCACACGTCCTGCGCGACCTCGGGATCCTTGACGACGAATTTGTCGTTCGGTGACCGCCCCGTATGCGGGGACGTCACCGCCACGAACGGTCCCATGTCCGCCAGCATTCCCTCGTCGCGCCGCACCGCCTGCTGTATCAGCTCCGGTGCCACGAGATTCCAGTGCACGCATCCGCTCGGGCGCAGCCCCTGCGGGGCGAGACTGCGATTCTCTGCGCGCCCAGTGGTCGTAGGCGCAGCCACCGCTTCAGTGCTCATAAGTCGAAAGATCCGTATGGTCAGTGTGTGATCGACGATTGGAATGTGTCAACGCGTGCCGGCCTCGAGTTGCTGCGCATCGATGACCGCCACCGCCGCCATGTTCACGATGTCCTGCACCTCGGCGCCCTCCTCGAGCACGTGCACGGGCAGCCGCATCCCGACGAGAATGGGCCCGATCGCGGTCGCGCCGCCGAGATGGTTGAGCAGCTTGTAGGCGATGTTCCCGGCACTCAGGTTGGGAAAGATGAGCACGTTCGCGCGCTCCGTCAGGGTGCTGAACGGGTACATCGTCCTGAGCTTGCGCTCATCGACCGCGGTATCCGCCTGCATCTCGCCATCGACCATGAGCGTTGGATGCCGTGCTCGCAGCAGCTCCACCGCTCGCGCAACTTTCTTCGTCTCGGCGTGCTGCACCGATCCGAAGTTCGAGAATGACAGCAGCGCTACGTGCGGCTCGATCCCGAAGGTGCGCACGAGCCGGGTGGCGCCCTCGGCGATTTGCGCGAGCTGTTCCGCGGTGGGATCGATGTTGACCGTCGTGTC
>JBBSEY010000234.1:0-3192 GCA_038239265.1 Gemmatimonadales bacterium
CAGTCGCGGAGTCGGAGGCGCTGCTCACGCACCCGGATCCGCTGGACGATCTTGGCTTCTACCGCCTCACTACCTGACACGTCCGACGTAGCGCCCCGCCAGCTGCTCCTCTTCAGGCTGGCGGACCGTATCGGCGGAATCGAGCTGGAGATCGTGCGGGAAATCCTCCCACCCTCTCCCGCCACGCGTCTGCCGGGGGCGCCCCCGTACGTGCGGGGACTGATCAACGTCCGCGGCACCGTGATCACCGTCGTCGATCTCGTTGCCCGGCTCTGCGGCCGCGCGGCGCGTCCGGATGGGCCTGTAATGCTGGTCGAGCACCAGGGGAAGGTCGTTGGAGTGGCCGTGGACGAGGTAATCGAGGTCCAGCCGCTCCCCCCGGATGGTTGGCAGACCCCAATTGGCGACCTTCTTCCCGGCGGAATCGTCTACGCCATGGGGGAGATCGACTCCCAAACCGTGCTCCTGTTCGACATCCGCGGATTGCTCACGCACGTGCTCGTTTAACGGAGGCTCAGGGTGAGTCACACTGTACTGATCTGCGACGACGCAGTCTTCATGCGCACCATGATCTCCGACATCCTCGAGGAGTCCGGCTACGAAGTCGTCGGGCAGGCCGAGACGGGCGTGCAGGCGATCGAGCGCTACAAGACGCTGCGCCCCGACCTCGTGACGATGGACATTGTGATGCCCGACATGGGAGGCATCGATGCGGTGCGCGAGATCACGAGCTTCGATGCAAACGCGAAAATCCTGATGTGCAGCGCAATGGGACAGCAGGCGCTCGTCGTCGAGGCGATTCAGGCGGGCGCCAAGGACTTCGTGGTGAAGCCGTTCCAGCCGAGCCGCGTGCTGGAAGCGGTTCAGCGCGTTCTCGGTTGAGGCAGGGTCGCGAGCGATAGCGAGCGACATCAATGGACCTCGCAAAGTACGCCGCGCTCTTTCAGTCCGAGAGCCGCGAGCAGCTCTCGACGATGAACGAGGAGCTGCTCGCCCTCGAGCGAGCGCCCACCGCCTCCGAGCCGGTGAGCGCCGTCTTTCGCGCGGTGCACACGATGAAGGGGATGAGCGCGACGATGGGCTACGCGACCGTGACCGCACTCGCGCACGAGCTCGAGTCGCTGCTCGACCGCGTGCGCCACTCCGAGCTCCTGGTCGATCGCTCGGTCACCGATACGCTCTTCGCCGCCGTCGACGCGCTCGAGCGCGCCGTGGAGATCGAGGTCGCCGGCGGCTCGGCGGAGATCACGGCGGCCCCGGCACTCGACCGGCTGCGCGCGCTGGCCCTCGCTCGCGGGACGGTGGCGCTGCCGCTCGTGACACAGGAGTTCGCGATCGAGGGGGCGGGCAAGAGTGTCGTCGCGAAGGGGCCGCGCACGATACGCGTCGAGCTCCGGCGCCTGGATGGCCTCACCAATCTCTCGGGCGAGTTGCTCGTCGCGCGCGGGCGCCTCACCGAGGTCGCGCACGAGCTCGCGCACCCTGCGCTCGACGGGGCGCTCGCGCTGGCGTCGCGGCTCATCTCCGATCTTCACGAAGAGATCATGGCGAGCCGCATGGTACCCGTGGGCCAGGTGTTCGACCGCTTTCCACGTATGGTGCGCGACGCCGCGAACGCGCTCGGCAAGGAGATCGAGCTCACGCTGACGGGCCGCGAGATCGAGCTCGATCGCTCGATGCTCGATGAGATCGGCGAGCCGATCGTGCATCTGCTGCGGAATGCCGCCGATCACGGCATCGAGCTCCCGGACGGGCGCGAGCGCGCCGGCAAGCCGCGCGCGGGGCGGCTCACGCTGACGGTCACGCGCGAGCGGCAGCTGGTGACGATGCACGTCGAGGACGACGGCAGGGGCATCGACCGCGACCGGGTACTCGCCCGCGCCAGGGCATTGGGGCTGGTCGACGCCACCGTCGAGACGCTCGACGATGAGCTCCTCATGCGCATCATTGGTCGACCGGGCTTCAGCACCGCCGAACAGATCACCGATATTTCGGGACGCGGCGTGGGGATCGATGTGGTGCTCACCCGGGTGCGCGAGCTCGGCGGCGCCGTCGAGCTACGCTCGCGCACTGGCGAGGGAACGACGGTGACGCTCCGCCTGCCGGTGACGCTCGCGATCGTGCGCGCGCTGCTCGCGCGCGTGGAGGGCGAAATGTACGCCGTGCCGATGACGCACGTGCGCGAGACGGTTGAGCTGCGCCAGGAGGCTCGCCGGCGCGTGCAGGGGCGCGAGGTCATGCTCCTGCGTGACGAGGTCGTGCCGCTGCTGCACCTTCGTGAAGTCGTCGGCCTCCCGGAAGCGAGCGTCCTGACGGTCGATGGAACGACGCAGGTGATCGTGATCGAGAGCGAGGGGCGCCGGACGGGGCTCGTGGTGGACGAGTTCGCGGGACAGCAGGACATTGTGGTGAAAGGGTTCGACAGCGTGCGCGACGGGTTCGCGCTGTTCAGCGGGGCGACGATTCTGGCCGATGGCGCGCCCGCGCTGATCGTCGATGTCAGCAGTCTTCATTAGGGAGCGCGCGATGGCGGACATGCTGCAACTCAACAGCCTCGAGCTCGACGCGCTTCGCGAGACCGCGAACATTGGTGCGGGACACGCCGCGACGGCGCTGTCGCAGATGACGGGCGACACGATCATGATCACCGTGCCGACGATCACGATCGCCGCCCTCGAAGACGTGCCCTCGCGCATTCTCCCGCAGGAAGAGCCGATCGTCGCGGTGCTCATGCAGATGATGGGCGACCTCACCGGGCGCACCCTCCTCGTCTTTCCGCATCCCACCGCCGTTCGGCTCGCGCAGCTCATGCTTCGTCGTCCCACCGTTCCGAACGGGCCATTCGGCGAGCTCGAGCAGTCAGCGATCAAGGAAGCCGGCAATATCCTGAGCGGTGCATACATGAATGCGCTCAGCGAGTTCATGGGGCTCATGCTCCTCCCCTCGCCACCCAGCATCGCGATCGACATGTCAACCGCGGTGCTCAACACCGCGTATCTCCAGTTCGGGACGGACAAGGACTACGTGTTCTGCGTCGAGAGCGAATTCTTCATGCACGAAGTCAAGGAAAAGCTCCGCGGCTTCTTTCTCCTGCTCCCGGATCCTGCCTCGCTCCAGGCGATCCTCCGCGCGGTGCGGGTGGCGTAGGCGATGATGGCAGGTGGGGCCTGATGGATGGACCGCTGACCTCCG
>JBBSEY010000235.1:0-3191 GCA_038239265.1 Gemmatimonadales bacterium
AGCGATCGTCGACGACGAGGAGCTCGAGCGACGGCCACGTGGTTCGCAGGATCGAGTGTACGCAACGCTCGATGTTGCGCGCCTCGTTCCGCGCGGGGACGATCACCGAGACGAGCGGCGGATCCGGCGGCGCCTCCGGCGACTCATCTTCGAGCGACGGCGAGCCGCGCGCTCGCCACAACATCAGCGGTGGCCCCAGTACCCAGGGCCAGTAGTCGGTGATCCAGGTGTGATACACGCGCGCAAGCTAGCGAGCCAATGCATCGCGGGCAAAAGAAAACGGACGCTCGACCGAGCGCCCGTCTCTGCAGCGATGGTACGCCGGTCAGCTGATCCGTCGATCAGCTCTTACCGGAGCCGCTTTCGCCGCTAAGCTTTTCTTCGTCGTTGGCAGCTTCGCTTCTGATTTTCCCGCCGGCGGACATTCCTCCGCTCTCGCTTCCGGTCTTGCTGGTCGAGCCATCTTTTCCGGCCCCTGCAGCGCCGCTGGCCGTGCGTCCGCCAGCTGCGCCCGAGCTTTCCTTATCGGGGGGACTCGACTTGAACACGTTGCCGTCGTCGTTGCCGTCCGCCTGCTTGGAGCCCGGATTGGAATTCTTGTCCGCCATCGTGATAATCCTCCGCTCATGGATCGTGAATCGATCGCTTGGCTTTCCCGAACCGGGCACTTGGCCCGTGTGGATGAGTTGCGCACGGCACATGCCAACTGATCCGATCGATGTGCGATGCATCACGGTCGCCATTTCATGATGAATCGTTAACATTACAGGCGCCAATGAGCGTGCCCTACACCACTCCCCCACCGCTCGCGACCGGCGCGCGAGTGGCGCTCCTCGCTCCCGCCGGCCCCCTCGCCAGCGCGGCGGAGCTCGAGCGCGCCGAAGCGAACGTTCGTTCGATGGGATGGGAGCCGCGTCCATCGCCGCATGCCAGCACGCGCGATGGCTACCTCGCCGGGGACGACGCATCGCGGCTCGCCGACCTCAACGCTGCGATACGCGATCCGCGCATCGATGGCATCTGGTGCCTGCGAGGCGGCTACGGCGCGATGCGCATCCTCGACGCGGTCGACTACGAGTCGCTGCGCCGCACGCCGAAAGCGATCATCGGTTTCTCCGACATTACCGCGCTCCACCTCGCCGTGCGCGCACGAGCGAACATCGTGAGCTATCACGGGCCGACCGCGCGCGCCGAGCTCACACCCTTCTCGCGCGAATCGCTGGCGCGCGCCACCGGCGCGTCCGGCGCAGCGCACGTCGCGCAAGACCCGTTCACGGGCGCCGCTCCGTTAGCCTGGTTGCAGCAGGGAGAAGTGGCAGGGCGGCTCGAGGGGGGTAATCTCGCACTTCTGTGCTCGCTGATCGGCACGCCGTACGCCGCACGCGTCGATGGGACGATCCTCGTACTGGAGGATGTGAACGAGCCCCTCTACCGCATCGACCGAATGTTACGCCAGCTCATTCTCTCAGGCGTACTCGAGCGACTCGCCGGACTCTGCTTCGGCGCATTCACCGAGCGCGGCCACGAGCGCGACGCCGGCTCCCGCTCACTGGATGTACTATTCATGGAAGCGGCGGCGTATGTGCAAGGCCCCGTGGTGAGCAACGCACCCGTCGGCCACATCCCCGATCAGTGGACGCTCCCGCTCGGTGCCCGAGCCGAGCTCTCTCCTGCGCGGGGGCTCGTGCTCGCCGCCCGATGATCGCTGCCGACTACATCACCAATCCGACGACGATGTCCAGCGCACCACCCAACGAGATCTCTCCCGCCACACTGCTCGCGCGCCAGCAACAGGGAACGCGCAATGTGCTCCTCGATGTGCGCGAGCACAACGAGTGGAATCTCTTTCGCATTCCGAACGCGGTACACCTTCCGCTCGCGCACGTGAGCGGGTCGGCGAACGAGGCGCTCGCGCGCTTTCCCGACGAGGAGATCGTGGTCTACTGCGGCCGCGGGGCGCGCTCGGCGCAGGCGGTGGAGATCCTGCGCGCGCAGGGGATCGCGGCGACGTCGCTCGCCGGGGGCATCGCCGCGTGGATCGATGCCGGCGGCGAAGTCGAGGAGTAGCGGCGCCAGCGCTCATGTCCGCGCGCGACACTCTCGCTCGACTCGAAACCGCGCTCGCGCGTGCGGGTACCGAGTCGCTCACGGCGAACGGCGAAGCGCGCGATGCGTCCGTCGCCGTGATCTTCCGGATCGGCGGTGACGACTCGCTCGAGCTGCTGATGATCGAGCGCGCGCGCTACGAGGGCGATCCGTGGAGCGGCCACGTCGCCTTCCCGGGGGGCCGCCGCGAGCCGCACGACGCGACGCTGCTCGACACCGCGATCCGTGAAACGCGTGAGGAGCTCGGCATCGACCTTTCCGTCAGCGGCCGCGTGCTGGGCGCGCTCGAGCGACTGCATCCCGTGTCGCCGTCGCTGCCGCCGTTGTCCGTCGCACCCTTTGTCGCGCTGCTCACGAGTGAGAGCGCCCTCGCGCTCAGCGATGAGGTGGCGGAGGCGTTCTGGGTGCCGCTTGCGCTGCTGGTGCGCCCGGACGCAGCCAGCGAGGTGGATGTCGTGCTCGCCAACGGGTCGAGGCGCACCGTTCGCGCCTTCGTGCATGGCCGATACACGATCTGGGGGCTCACGGAGCGAATCATTCGGGATCTGCTCTCGCGCCTGGCCTGAGGACGGAACGCACCACGAGCCCCGCCGCACGCTTGACTTCGGTTAACTATGCTCCTAATATTTGTTAACCGTAGTTAACTACTTCAGGCCTGCGTCCAGTCTCGCAAACTTGCCCTCTCCGTCCGTCGAAGATTACATCAAGGCCATCTACAAGGCCCACGCCGACAACGGCAGCGTCGCCACCCACGAGCTGGCGGAGCGGCTGCGCGTCAGCGCGCCCGCCGTTTCCAAAATGATGCGCAAGCTCTCGGCGCTCAAGCTCATCTCGCACGCGCCGTATCAAGGTGTGAAGCTCACCCGTGCCGGCGAGAAGCTCGCGCTCGAGATCATTCGACATCACAGACTCATCGAGCTCTACCTCGTGCAGGCGATGGGGTTTTCGTGGGACAGCGTGCACGAAGAGGCCGAGCGGCTGGAGCACCACATTAGTGAGGAGTTCGAGGACAGGATCGACGAGCTCCTCGGTCATCCCACCGCGTGTCCGCATGGCGATCCGATTCCGACGCGCGCGGGCACGAT
>JBBSEY010000236.1:0-3190 GCA_038239265.1 Gemmatimonadales bacterium
AGGGGCCTTCGCGACTTCGCTCAATGCGTGACCAGAGCCGCGATCTCGGCCTGCGCCGCCGCGCTCACGGGGCGAAGCGCGTGCGCGAGCACTTGATCCATCGTCGATACCGGATGGAAGATCAGCCCCTCGCGAATGTCCTCCGGAATCTCCTCGATCTCACGCGCATTCCCCTCCGGGATGATGATGTGCGTGATCCCGGCTCGCCGCGCCGCCACCAGCTTCTCCTTGAGCCCGCCGATCGGCAGCACGCGTCCGCGCAGCGTGACCTCGCCGGTCATCGCGGTGTCGCCGCGCACCGGCGCGCCGGTGAGCGCACTCACCACCGCAGCTGCGATCGCGATCCCCGCCGACGGCCCGTCCTTGGGCGTCGCGCCCGCCGGCAGATGCACGTGGATGTCGCGTGTCTTCGGAAACTCGGGATCGATGCCGAGCATGCTCGCGCGCGAGCGCGCGTACGTGAGCGCGGCGTTCGCCGATTCCTTGAGTACGTCGCCGAGCGTGCCCGTGAGCTGCAGCCGCCCGCGTCCGCGCACCACCGCGACCTCGATCTCGAGCAGGTCGCCTCCTACCGCAGTGTACGCGAGCCCGGTCGCCACACCGATCTTGTCGTCGAGCGTCTGCTCCTCGGCCTCGTACGGTGGAACGCCGAGCAGCTCCTTGAGATCGGCGAGCGCGACGTGCTGCGGCTCGGGCGTCACCAGCTTCGCCGCCGCCGCGCGCCGCGCGAGCTTCCGCGCGATGCGCGCGATCCGCCGCTCGAGATCGCGCACCCCGGCCTCGCGCGTGTACAGCCGCGTCACCGCGGGAATCACATCCGCGTCCATCGTCACCAGCTTCGGATCGATCCCGTGCTCCGCCAGCTGCCGCGGCACCAGAAACTGCCGCGCGATCGCGTGCTTCTCGTGATCGACGTACCCCGGCAGGCGGATGATCTCCATCCGGTCGCGCAGCGGCTCCGGAATCTGCGCGAGCGAATTTGCCGTCGTCACGAAGAGCACCTGCGAGAGATCGTAGTCGACCTCCAGGTAATGATCGTTGAAGGCCGTATTCTGCTCGGGATCCAGCACCTCGAGCAGCGCGCTCGATGGATCGCCGCGCCAGTCTTGCCCCATCTTGTCGACCTCGTCCAGCAGGATCACCGGATTCACGACCTCGGCGCGCCGCATTGCCTGGATCACGCGCCCTGGCAACGATCCGATGTACGTGCGCCGATGCCCGCGAATCTCGGCCTCGTCGCGCACGCCGCCGAGCGACATGCGGACGAACGTGCGTCCGAGCGCGCGCGCGATCGAGCGGCCGAGCGAAGTCTTCCCGACGCCCGGCGCGCCGACGAGGCAGAGGATCGGCCCCTCCAGCCTGCCGACGAGTGCGAGCACTGCGATGTAGTCGAGGATGCGGTCCTTGACGTCGGCGAGGCCGAAGTGATCTTCGTCGAGCACGGTCTGCGCGTGCGCGACATCCACCACATCGTCGCTCCGCTCGGTCCACGGCAGCGCGACGATCCAGTCGAGATAGTTGCGCGCGACCGTCGACTCCGGCGAGAGCGGCGCGGTGCGACGCAGCTTCCGCATCTCGCGATCGACCCGCTCGCGTACCGCGGGGGGAAGCTGCTTCTTTTCGATGGCCGTGGTGAGCTCCTCGAAACCATCGCCTTCGTCCTGCCCGAGCTCGCGGTGGATGGCCTTGAGCTGCTCCTGCAGATAGAACTCGCGCTGATTCTGGAAGAGCGAACCGCGCACTTCCCCCTCGATCTTGCGCTCGAGGCGGAGAATCTCGATCTCCGCGTTCAGCGTATCCGCCAGCTGCACGAAGAGCGCGCCGATGTTGGAGGACTGCAGATACTCCTGCCGTTGGTCGAGGCGCACGAGCATGTGCGCGGCGATGGCGAACGCCTGCTTCTCGCGCGCCTCGGTGCCCTGTACGAGCGACACCACTTCGGCCGGCAGCCTCCGATGCAGCGCGACGTATTCCTCGAACAGCGTGACAACACGCCGCGCCATCGCGCGCTCATCGGCGCCGCCAGCGGGCTCGTCGAGGGCGAATGGCGTGACGATGGCGCGTAGAAGCTTGTCGGTCGGCGCATAGCGCGTGACCTTCGCGCGCGCGACCCCCTCGACGAGCACCTTCGTCGTACCATTCGGAAGCCGCGCTACCTGCAGCACCCGGCCGGCGACACCAACGCGAAAGAGATCCGCGGCGGCGGGATCCTGCGTATCCGCGTCGCGCTGCGCGACGAGAAAGATAAAGCGGTCGCCCGCGAGCGCGGCCTCGACGGCCGCCAGCGATGCGGCCCGACCGACCAGCAGCGGGATCACCATGTACGGGAAGATCACGACGTCCCGGAGCGGCAGAACCGGCAGCCGCTCCTCGAGCTCGAAGCGTTCTTCGTCGCGCATGAGGGTGATGGTCATCCCTCAATATACCCACCAGAAGCTGGATCGCTGGCCCTGCGCGGGTGAAACCAAATGTATTTCCCCTCGTACGCTCGAGCATGAAGACAATCATCACGGCGCTGCTCACGGTCTGCGTCACGACGGCCGCGGTCGCGCCGAACAGCGGCCTGAATCTCGAGCTGCACGCCAACGAGAAGGTCAATGCAGCGTCCATGGGTCTTCCCGACCTCCCCGGGGCGCGACCGTTCAAGGACGCATCGAGCGACTCCGCCGTGGACATGGGGTTTTCGTTCGGCAGCGTCCACTTTCGAGTCCTGGCCAGCAAGTACGTCGCGAGCGCATCGCCGGCGCAGGTGCTCGATTTCTATCGGAAGCCATTGGCACGAGACGGCGAGGTGCTCGAATGCGATCACGGACGCGCGATCGGCTCAGTCACGATAACGAGCGGCGGGCTGACGTGCACGGATTCGCATCATCATGACTCGCACACCAACGTCGACGTCGGCAACACGCATCAGCTCCGGAGTGGCACCGAGCAGAAGATCAGGGTCGTCGCGATCGATACCCTCGTCGCGGGCGATACGCGCTTCAGCCTGGTCTACATCGAGCTTCCGAGGGATGGCGACAAGCAGTGAGGAGCTACCGCTTTAACTAGGTGATCTCAACCGGTCGAGGCAACAGCTGCGTTGAGTACCTCGGCTGGCGTCTTCCATCCTAGGGTTTCGCGCGGGCGCCCGTTGAGCTTCCGCGCGACGACGTCGAGTTGCTGCTGGGTCACGTTGCTGAGATCGTAA
>JBBSEY010000237.1:0-3012 GCA_038239265.1 Gemmatimonadales bacterium
GACCTTGCTGGAGCGCGAAGCGATCTTCAAGCGCGCGCCGAGGCAGCGCGCGTTGTACGAGGTGCTCGAGCAGATGGGCGGGCGCGGGGAGGTGCCGCATCTCACGACGCAGCTGGGCTTCGGCGCGGAGCTCGTGCGCGCGCTCCAGACGCGCGGACTGATCAGCATCGAGACGAGCGTCGTCGCGCGGGATCCGTTCCAGTCCCGCACGCGCATCGCGGCGACGCCGCACGAGCCGTCGGCGGCGCAGGCGGACGCCATCGCCGGGCTCGTCGCGGGCAAGGGGGGCGATGTCTTCCTGCTGCACGGGGTCACCGGAAGCGGGAAGACGCTCGTCTACATCGAGCTGCTGCGCGAGATCGTGATGAAGCGCGGGCAGAGCGCGATCGTGCTCGTTCCGGAGATCGCGCTGACGCCGCAGACCGTCGACCGCTTTCGCGCCGTGTTCGGGGACGAGGTGGCCGTGCTGCACTCGGCGCTGAGCGACGGCGAGCGCTACGATGCGTATCTCGCGCTTCGACGCGGCGAGAAACGGATAGCGGTCGGCGCGCGCTCGGCCATCTTCGCGCCGCTCGCCAATCTCGGCGCGATCGTAGTCGACGAGGAGCACGAGGGGAGTTACAAGAATGGCGAGACGCCGCGCTATCACGCGCGCGAGGTCGCGATGGTGCGCGCGCGCGCGGAGGGCGCGGTGGTGGTGCTCGGGAGCGCGACGCCCAGTCTCGAGAGCTGGGAGAATGCCGCGCAGGGGAAGTACACCTTGCTCTCGCTGCCGGAGCGCGTGGGCGCGGCGAGGCTGCCGGCGGTCGAAGTGGTGGATCTCAGACACAGCCAGCGTCCCGCTGGAGGAGTGGCCGTCGATCCGAGTCGCGTGCCCTTCAACTACGTGTTCAGCGAGCCCCTCGAAGCCGCGTTGGGTGAACGGCTGCAGAAGGGGGAGCAGAGTATCCTGCTGCTGAACCGGCGCGGCTACGCATCGTTTCTGCAGTGCGACGCGTGCGGCACGGTGCGGAGCTGTCCGAATTGCAGCATCACGCTGACGTATCACAGAAGCCCCGAGCGGCTCATCTGCCACTACTGTCTGCACGAAGAGCTGCCGGAGGCGAAGTGCCGGAAGTGCGGCGGCGCGACGGTGAAGCAGCGCGGGCTTGGTACGCAGCAGGTGGAGCGGCTCATCGCGGAGCGATATCCGTATGCGCGCATCGCGCGGATGGATGTGGACACGACGAGCGGGAAGTGGGCGCACGCGGAGATCCTCGATCGAGTGGGGCGCGGGGAGGTCGAGATTCTGCTCGGTACGCAGATGATCGCGAAGGGACTCGATTTCCCGAACGTGACGCTGGTTGGGGTGATCGACGCCGATGTCGGGATCAACCTCCCGGACTTTCGTGCGAGCGAACGGAGCTTTCAGCTTCTGAGCCAGGTGGCGGGGCGGGCGGGGCGCGGGCCCAAGGGGGGCGATGTGATCATCCAGACGCGCGTGCCGACGCATCACGCGGTGCAGTGCGCGGTAACACACGACTACCTCGCGTTCGTACGGCAGGAATTGCCGGCGCGCCGCGATCCGCCGTATCCACCGGCGATCCGATTGGCGAATGTGATCTTCAGTGGGCTCAACGAGGATGCGACCGCGAAGCTCGCGCTCGATGCGGCCGAGTGGGTGCGGGCGCTGCTGGCGTCGCAGGGGATTACGGAGGTGACGGTGGTCGGACCGGCGCCGTGCGCCGTGGACCGGATCAAAAAGCGGTGGCGGTGGCATCTGCTGCTCAAGAGCCAGAAGGCGAGTGCGCTGTCGAACGTCGGTCGATATTTCGTCGAGCGTTTCCCCGTGCCGGCCACGCATTCGCTGCGGATCGCCTTCGATCGCGACCCGGTGTCACTGCTGTGACCTGCCGCGGTCGCTAGCCTCAGGCTAGCTTTAGGGGTGCCCACATTTCATCATCCCGACCTGACGGCGCCGAAGTTCGCTGGCGCCACTGACGCGCGCTTTGTCCCCGCGCCCGCCGATGGCGTGCTCCCCGAAGGTTTCTTCTCGACGACGAATTTGCCGACGTACGTCCGCATCAAGGGCGACTGGCAGATGCCGCGCGAGCCTCGCATGGACGGCGTGCTGATGCTCGCGAAGAATGGCGAGTTGTGGATTCGCGAGATGCGGCGTGTGAAGAAGGACGAGCTGATCGCGTTGGGCGCGGCCGAGGATGGGAGCGAGGGGATTCTCGTCCACGCAGAGGCGTTTCTGGGCGGCGGCGAAGAGGGCGAGTTCAAGTTCATGTCGAGCGAGGTCTCGCGCGAGAAACCCATCGACTATGCGTTGATGGCGCATCTGTTGATCGAGGAGCGCGATCGGAAGGGGTATCCGATCTGGGTGACGGGCCCGGCGCTCGTGCACACGCGCGCGCGAGCAGACATGACGTGGTTCATCCAGAACGGGTTCGTTGGCGCGCTGCTCGCGGGGAATGCGGTGGCGGTGCACGACATCGAGACGTCGATCTTCAACACGACGCTCGGGATGAACTCGCAGGGCGGCTCGACGCAGGGCGGACACGGGCTGCACATGCGCGCGATCAATCGCGTGCGCGCGGCAGGATCGATCGAGGCCGCGGTTGCGAACGGCACGATCACCGACGGGATCATGCACGCGTGCGTCGTGCACAAGGTGCCGTATGTGCTCACGGGCTCGATTCGCGACGATGGCCCGCTGCCGGGTGTGCTCAACGACATGACGCAGGCGCAGGACGCCATGAAGGCGCACACGATCAAGGCGACGATGGCGATTCTCGTCGCGACGGCGCTGCACGCGATTGCGACGGGGAACATGCTCCCGGCGTTCGTGACGGAGCCGGACGGCACGCTCCGCGAGCTGCCGACCATCTGCGTGGACTCGTCGGAGTTCGTGGTGAGCAAGCTGAAGGATCGCGGCACGCATCAGGCATTCGGCGTCGTGACGAACGCACAGGACTTCATGCACATCCTCAAGCTCTACGTGGAGCGCGAGCTCGACGCGCGCGGCGC
>JBBSEY010000238.1:0-2981 GCA_038239265.1 Gemmatimonadales bacterium
CGCTCGTGCTCCGCATCGCGCAATCTGAGCCCATCCCGTTCTCCCGAATCCTGCATAGCTTTCCGAGGCGCACATCGCGCACCTCCCCGCTCACGACGAGTCCGCATGAGCAATACGACGTCCGCACCGGCGCCCACCGCAACTCCGACCACGCTGCACATTTCGGCGCCAGGCACCGATGTAAGCGTCGACCTTCCGGTCACCGACGGCGCCATTCGCGCCAACGATCTTCGCAAGGTTTCCACTGCCGACGGTGGGCTGCTGAGCTACGATCCCGCGTTTCTCAACACGGCGTCATGTCGGAGCGCGATCACCTACATCGATGGCGACGCGGGGATTCTTCGCTACCGCGGCTATCCGATCGAGCAGCTCGCCGGGAAGGCGAGCTTCCTCGAGGTCGCATGGCTGCTGCGTCACGGCGAGCTGCCGACGCAGCCGCAGTACGACTCGTGGGTACACGACATCACGTTCCACACGTACGTACACGAGAACGTGAAGACGTTTCTCCAGGGCTTCCGCTACGACGCGCACCCGATGTCGATGCTGTGCAGCACGGTGGCCGCGCTGTCGTCGTTCTACCCGAGCGCGAAGAACATCCACGATCCCGACGAGCGGAACCTCGCGATCATCCGGCTAATCGCGAAGCTGCCGACGCTCGCGGCGTTCGCGTATCGGCATGTGAAGGGACTGCCATTCGTCTATCCCGACAACGATCTATCGTATGTCGAGAACTTCCTGAGCATGGTCGCACGGATGACCGAGCCGCGCTACGAGGCGCGCCCCGTGTTTACGCGTGCGACGGAGATCCTCTTCATCCTCCATGCGGATCACGAGCAGAACTGCTCGACGAACGCCGTGCGCGCGGTGGGGTCGTCCGGCGTCGACCCGTTCTCCGCCGTCACGGCGGGAATCGCGGCGCTCTACGGCCCGCTGCACGGCGGCGCGAATGAGGCCGTGCTCCGGATGATCAAGGAGATCGGCCACGTGAAGAACGTGCCGGCCTTCATCGACGAGGTGAAGGGAGGGAAGGGCGGACGCCTCATGGGCTTCGGCCACCGCGTGTACAAGTCGTACGATCCGCGCGCGCGCATCGTGAAGGCGCTGGCGGACGAGGTGTTCGCGGAGGTGGGCGTCGACAAGGATCTCGAGATCGCGCTCGAGCTCGAGCGGATCGCGCTCTCCGACGACTACTTCGTGTCGCGCAAGCTGTACCCCAACGTCGACTTCTACACGGGGCTCATCTATCGATCGATGAAGTTTCCGATGGACTTCTTCACTGTGCTCTTCGCGATCGCGCGCACGGCTGGGTGGCTGGCGCAGTGGGAAGAGATGCTGCTGGACAAGGAACAGAAGATCGCGCGTCCGCGGCAGATCTACACCGGGCCGGGCGAGCGGCCGTATGCGTCGTCACTGAAGTATTGAGCGGATCGGGTGCCGGGTGGAGTTACCTGTGTTGAATAACGATCACACGGACCGCAGCACGGCCAACAAACGAAAACGGCTCCGCTTCCGGGCTTCTCCGTTTTGTGTCCGTCGTAGTGCTCCGTTCAACTCGTTTTCCAGATCAGTAGGCACTTCGACAGCTCGTACTCACGTGTCGCACTTCACGTCCACCGGCGGGATGTTGTCGCACTCGATCGACTCGGCCATCCCGTGCGCGATCGGGCCGCACGCCGTCGCCTGCGCGGACTTCGTCGCCTCCTTCACTGATTCCGCCGACGCGTGGGCGCAGTTCCGGCTGCCCTTGAAGGACACGCACACGTTGCACGCCTTCTTCTGCGCGGCGAGCGTCGAGTAGAGGAGAAAGGCGGCGAGCACGACGGCGGAGATCACGGTCAGTTTCGTTGCGGGCTTCATGCATCGCTCCGAAGTAAGTAATGCGCGCGTCGTCCGCGCGCGACTGTGCATAGCATACACGAAACGTCGCGCGCTGTCACGCGCGCGATGAGCATTCGCACTGGGATAAAGAGCCCGGATCCGTTAAGTTCCGAGGATGTCCTTCTCCGCACTCGGTCTCGACGCTGCTCTCGTGCGCAGCGTGAAAGAGCTTGGCTTTACACGCCCAACACCGATTCAGCACGACGCAATTCCGCCCGCACTCGAAG
This sequence comes from Gemmatimonadales bacterium, assembly GCA_038239265.1. GTDB lineage: Bacteria > Gemmatimonadota > Gemmatimonadetes > Gemmatimonadales > Gemmatimonadaceae > FEN-1250. The sequence goes on from JBBSEY010000238.1 coordinate 2,106, forward strand.
GCCGCGATGTACTCGCGTGCGCGATGACGGGGAGCGGCAAAACTGCCGCCTTTCTTCTTCCGATCATGCATCGCATCATGGCCAAGGCGCAGGGGGGCAAGACGCGCGACGTCACGCGCGCGCTCGTGCTCACGCCTACGAGAGAGCTGGCCGCGCAGATCGAGCAGCACCTCCGCGAGCTCGCCACGCACACGCCCATCACGGGAGCCGCCGTGTTCGGCGGCGTCGGCCTCGGCCCCCAGGAGCACGCCTTCCGAAGCGGCGTCGACATCCTGATCGCGACGCCCGGCCGCCTGCTCGATCACTTCCGCCATCCGTACGCGAAGCTCGACAAGCTCGAAGTACTCGTCCTGGACGAAGCCGATCGCATGCTCGACATGGGATTTCTTCCGGACATTCGACGCATCCTCAAGCATCTGCCGGCCAAGCGACAAACGCTCTTCTTCTCCGCGACGATGCCCGGTCCGATCGTCACGCTCACGAAGGAGATGCTGCACTCGCCGGCGACGATCAATCTCGAGCGGCGATCGCAGCCCGCGATCGGCATCACGCAGGCCGTGTATCCCGTTTCGCAGGAAGCGAAGCCCGCGCTGCTGCGCGAGCTGCTCAACCGCAATGCCATCGGCAACGCGATCGTCTTCACGCGAACCAAGCACCGCGCCAATCGGCTCTTCGAGAGTTGCGAGAAGGCCGGGATCTCGGTCGCGCGCATTCACGGCAACCGCTCCCAGTCGCAGCGCACCGACGCGCTCGAGGGCTTCAAGTCCGGACGCTACCGCGTGCTCGTCGCCACCGACATCGCCGCGCGTGGCATCGACGTCGAGGCGCTCGGTCACGTCATCAACTTCGACGTGCCGGCCATGCCCGAGGATTACA
>JBBSEY010000239.1:0-2949 GCA_038239265.1 Gemmatimonadales bacterium
CGCCAAGCTCGTCCAGGAGACCGCGAACGACATCCCGCGGTATCTGTCGGCGGTGCAGCTGGGAGTGACGCTCGCGTCGCTGGCGCTGGGATGGGCGGGAGAGGCGACGGTGGCGTCGCTGATCGCGGCGCTGTTCGAGAAGCTCGGTTTCGGGACCGCGGCGGTGATCACGCACGCGGCGGCGACGGTGATCGTTGCCTTCGTCACGATCACCTTCCTGCACATCGTGATCGGCGAGCTGGTGCCGAAGTCGATCGCGTACGCGAATCCCGAGTCGACGAGCCGCTGGCTCGTGCGGCCGCTGCGCTGGTTCGCGATGATCGCGCTGCCTGTAACGTATCTGCTCAACGGCGCGGCGAACTTTCTCCTGCGGCTGCTCGGCGTGACGCAGGTGACGGACAGCGACCGCGCGCATTCGCCGGAGGAGCTGCGGCTGCTCGTGATGCAGACGCGAAGGCATGGGCTCCTGAACGAGAGCGATACGCAGATGCTCGCGGGCGTCTTCGACTTTCATCAGAAGAAGGCGCGCGACGTGATGCGGCCGCGCACGGAAATCGTCGCGATCCCGGCGACGGCGACGCAGGAAGAGGTGTGGGCGGTGGTGCGGCAGGAGCGCTACTCGCGCTATCCCATCTACGGCGAGGATCTCGACGATCTCATTGGAGTCTTTCTGGCGAAGGATCTGTGGCTGTACGACGGCGAACAGCCGTTCACGGTGCAGCAATTCGTGCGCGAGGCGCTCTACATCCCCGACACGCGCGCGGCGGAGCGCGTGCTCGACGATCTCAGGAAGACGCGCGCGCACATGGCGATCGTGCTCGACGAATTCGGCGGGACCGCGGGGATCGTTACGATGGAGGATCTCGTGGAGGAGGTGATCGGCGACATCGCGGACGAGTACGACGTTGCGCAGCGCGAGGCGCTCGAGATGAACGGCGTGCTCGAGCTGTCGGGATCGCTTTCGCTGATCGACGTCCGTTCCGACCACGGCGTGAAGATCCCCGAGGGAAGCTGGTCGACGCTGGGCGGCTACGTGTTCTCGCGCATCGGGCGACTGCCGCGCGTGGGGGACCGCGTGCCTTTCGTGGGCGGGGAGCTCGAGGTGGTGGCGATGGATTCGCGTCGCGTGGCGGCGGTGCGAGTGCATCGGACGCCGGAGGCGATCGCGGCGCGCGAGGCCGGCGCGACGTGAGCGATGCGCTCGAGGTGTCCGGCGAGGTCTCGATTCCGCGCGACGAGCTTTCGATCAGGGCGAGCAGGTCGGGGGGCGCGGGCGGTCAGCACGTGAACACGTCGTCGACGCGAATCGAGCTGCTCTGGAACATCGCGGCAACGCGGGCGCTGCCGGAGGCGGTGCGCGAGGGAGTACTGAACCGCCTGAAGAAGCGCACGAATGCGGATGGCTTCATCCGCATCGTGTCGAGCGAGCATCGAAGCCAGTTGCGCAATCGCGAGGCGGCGGAGGAGCGGCTGGTCGCGCTGGTGCGAGCGGCGCTCACGGTACCGCGGGCGCGGCGAAAAACGGCGCCGACGCGCGCGTCGAAGGTTGCACGACTCGAGTCGAAAAAACGTCGCTCGGAGATCAAGAAGCGGCGCGCGAGTGATGATTTCGACGGGTGAGCTCTCGCGACGACTCGATTGCAAATTTCTTACGACGCTCCGTGTGCACGTCGCTATCGAACCGTGATCTCCTTCTGCATCCCGAGCCTGAAGTGTGGCTTCCCGTCCGGTGAGGCGGAGTAGCAGATGAGCAGGTACATCCCGGGCTCGAAGTCGCCTTCCATAACAGCCACGCCGGCCGGCCCGATCTCGGTGATGCCGCCCACGCTCACGCCAGGAGAGGGCTTCCCCTGCGGGTCGAGCGCCCACGCGGCAAGCTCGTTGGCCGCAGTGCCGGCCGGGTAGCCGGTTGGAAATCGCTTGAAGGCGAGCATGTGCGGCTGCAGCGCACCGTTCGTCACGGCGATCACGTGATGCCCGCGCGTGAGAGGGCGGGATAGCAGAAATGCGTAGTCGGCGAGACCGATCTTGATGTCGGCCACCGGGAGCGTTCCGCTTCTCGACGAAGCGGTGACCTGGAACGCCTTCACCATCCCCTTCATGTAGTGCCGTGCGGCATCGGGGCCGGGGATCTCGCAGTACGCGAAGTAGCTTCCTGGCGCGAGAAAGACCGTCGCGTTCGTGCGCGCCCCGGGCATTGCCGCATTCGGGCCGCCGGCGGCGGTCATCCACGGGGGACGAAGGTTGTGGCCCAGCCTGACCATCTCCTCGACCGCATCTCCCTCGGTTTTTCCGGAGTCAAGCCGCGCGATGGTCAAGTGGTGCAGCTGTGCCCCGCGATTGTGCAGCTCGAATGTCGTGAGCCCGGCCGGGATCGAATCGGGCATCTGGAAGGCGAAGTCGCTGGCTACGACGGTCACGACGTTCGGCTTCGCGAGGCGAGACGCCGGCATGGCGAGCACCACGAGCGGCGCGATCGTGAGCAGGCCCACGTGTATCGAGTGAAAGCTGCGCTGCATTTGGGCTAAAAGGGTTCGGGAGCTTGCGCGGTGCCCGGAAGTGGTGCGAGGGGAGATGGGCTATCCCCGCCTGGAGTGTGCGGCACGCGATACCAATATGCGACCGCGGCGAGGAATGCGCCGACGAGGATGCGCGCGCCAACCCGCAGACCAACCGCATCGATGGTGAATGTCTCGACGAGCGCCTTGTATCCCGCGTAGAAGGCGAGTGCGAGCCCCGCGGCGCGCCAGAGTCCCACGCGGCGATAGCGTCCCGCGAAGATGAGCGCGAGCCCGGCGAGCGCATAGTAGATGATAAGCGCGAACGACGACGTGTCCGCCGACCACGCGTCCACGAGCTCCTGCCGGCCCCATGTGAAACCGGCGAGGATCGCGAGGCCACCGACGAACGATGCGAGCGCAAGGTCCTCCGGATCCTTCTCCTCCGCCA
>JBBSEY010000240.1:0-2876 GCA_038239265.1 Gemmatimonadales bacterium
CCTCGACATTCGCCGCATTGGGCCGGTCAAGGAGAAGGAAGAAGTCATCGGCTCGCACGTGCGCGTGAAAGTCGTCAAGAACAAGGTTGCTCCTCCGTTCAAGCAGGCCGAGTTCGACATCATGTACGCCGAAGGGATCAGCCACACGTCTCTGCTCGTCGACATCGGATCGGAGTCCGGAATCATCGAGAAGTCCGGCGCCTGGTACAGCTACAACGGGCAGCGCATCGGGCAGGGACGCGAGAACGCGAAGATGTTCCTGAAGGACAATCACAGCATGATGTCGGAGATCGAGGAGAAGGTGAAAGTCGTCCTCGGGATCACGAAGGAAGCGGGTGCGGTGGTCGAAGAGGTCGAAGCAGACGATTAGCACCAACGCGCGCCGGCGAAATCGTGCCGAAGGGCGAGGTGGAGTGGCGAAGGCACCCGGAAACTGTCTTCGTTGCACCCTTCCCCTTCGGCACTTCGTGCATCTGGGAGGCGCGTGATCCGCACGACGCGTCGATCGCTCAATGACTGAGCCCTCGCTCGTCCTCGGCGGGGCCCCGGATGCCGCCGACTCATTCGAGACCACTGCGAGCATTACGGCGATCTCCGCGAGCGCACGTCACCCCGGACGCTTCGAGATTCTCGTCGACGGGGCGACCGTCGCCACACTCTCGCTCGACGCAATCGAGCGGCTTGGCGTGCGCATTGGCGCGGCGTACCCGGAAGCACTCGCGAATCGCGTCGGAGTCGAATCCGCCGCACTCCACACGTTCGATCGCGCGCTCGCGATGCTCGCCGCGAGGCCTCGCGCGGCACGCGATCTCGAGCGCATGCTCGTGCGCAAAGGCGAGCCCGCGGAGCACGTCGCCGCGGCGGTCGAGCGCCTCATCACCCTCGGCGCGCTCGACGACGCCCAGTTTGCGAGGCAGTTCATCCGCGCGAAAATCGCCGGGGCTGGACTCTCGCGCCGCCGACTCCAGTCCGAGCTCTGGCGCCGCGGTGTCGCGCGCGACGTCATCGATGCGGCGCTCGCCGAGGTCTTCGCGGAGGACGAGGTGGACGAGAGCGCGCAGATCGCGCAGGTGGCTGAGAAAAAATTGCGCACCCTTCGGTTGCTCGACCCGGCCACCGCACGGCGCCGGCTCTACGCATTTCTGGCGCGGCGCGGATATGACGGATCGGCGATCCGGCGCGTAATGGATGCACTCCCGGAAAGCACGGACGAAGAGGGCGACGCCCTCGACTAGCCGGTGCCCCGGGGTCACGGTCGCGGTATATTTTGACGCTTATGCGCGCCTCCGAGATTCGCCAACGATTCCTCGCGTACTTCGAGCGCAATGCGCACGCGGTTCGCCCGAGCTCATCGCTCGTCCCCGCGGACGATCCCACCCTCCTGTTCACCAACGCCGGAATGGTGCAGTTCAAGCGCATCTTCCTGGGACAGGAGCGCCCTGCGTTTGGTGTGCGCGCGACCACCGCGCAGAAGTGCGTCCGCGCCGGTGGCAAGCACAACGATCTCGAACAGGTGGGGCACACCGCGCGCCATCACACGTTCTTCGAGATGCTCGGCAACTTCTCCTTCGGCGACTACTTCAAGCGCGATGCGATCCGCTTTGCTTGGGAGTTCGTCACGGTGGAGCTGGGCATTCCGAAGGAGCACCTCCGCGTTACCGTCTTCGAGTCCGACGACGAGGCGCGCGAGCTGTGGAAGGAGCTGTGCGGCATTCCCGACAGCCGAATCTACGGGCTCGGCGAGCACGACAACTTCTGGCAGATGGCGGACACCGGTCCGTGCGGGCCGTGCACGGAGATCTACGTCGACCTCGCGCACATCGCGGGCGACTGGGCCTTTCCGGAGGGTGCCTCCGGTGAGTGGACCGACACCGAGCGCACCGAGTTTTCGCGCGATGCGTTTGTCGAGGGCGCCGAGGCGGGGCGCTTCCTCGAGATCTGGAATCTCGTCTTCATGCAATTCGACCGACAGCCGGACGGCGTGCTCAAGCCGCTTCCCAAGCCGTCCGTCGACACCGGCGCAGGGCTCGAGCGCATCGCGGCCGTGCTGCAGGGAGTGACGAACAACTATCACACCGATCTCTTCGTCCCGCTCATCGCGAAGGCCGAGGAAGTGCTGGAGATGTCGTACGACGATCGGCCGGGTGACGAAGTGGGAAGCGCGGTGTGGCCGGCGAGGCCGGCGCCCGGCAGCCGGCCGGTGACCTACGATGCGGTGTCGTTCCGCGTGCTCGCCGATCACGCACGCGCGATCACCTTTCTCATAGCGGATGGCGTCTTCCCGTCGAACGAGGGACGGGGCTACGTGTTGCGCCGCATCCTGCGACGCGGCGTCCGTCACGCGTGGCTCCTCGGTCGGCGCGAGCCCACGCTGGACAAGCTCGTGCGAGTCGTCGTCGACCAGATGTCCGACGTGTATCCCGAGCTCGCGCAGCGCCGTTCCCTCATCGTCGGCACGACGCGCGCGGAAGAGGAACGTTTCCTGGCGACGATCGAGGAGGGGATGTTGCGCTTCGATCAGCTGGCGCCCGTAGGCTCGACCCAGGGATCGACGACGAGCCGCGGGATGATCAGCGGCGGCGACGCGTTCCGGCTGTACGATACCTTCGGCTTCCCGATCGATCTCACGGAGCTCATGGCGCAGGAACGCGGCTACTCCGTGGACATCGTCGCGTTCGAGGAGGCGCTGCAGGCACAGCGCTCCCAGTCGCGCGAAGAGCGAAAGGGACGCGACCTCGGCGTTACGGACGAAGGGCTCTCGGATCCTGCGACGTGGGAGCGGAAGCCGGGCTCGGCGGCTGCGCTCAGGGAGTCGTCGAACTTCGTCGGCTACGGCGTGACGGCAGTCGACACGGAGGTCGTCGCGATTCGGAGGA
>JBBSEY010000241.1:0-2721 GCA_038239265.1 Gemmatimonadales bacterium
CCGGCGCAACAGCCGCACGACGCGTCGTCTTGTGTGGCCTTGGCTTCGCCTTCGATGGGCGCGACTCCCGCATGGCCGGAATTTCTGGAGCGCGGAGATATTCGTACATCCCCTCGCGCCCGCCCTCGCGGCCGAAGCCCGACTCCCGATAGCCTCCGAAGCCCACCGCCGCATCGAAGAGATTCGACGAGTTCACCCACACGACGCCAGCCTTGATCTTCGGCGCGATGTCCAAGGCGAGATTGATGTTCTCCGTCCAGATGCTTGCCGCCAATCCGTACGGCGTGTTGTTCGCGAGTGCCACCGCCTCGCTCGGTGTGCGGAAGGTCATGCTCACCAGCACGGGGCCGAAGATCTCCGTCTGCGCGATCATCGCGCTCGGGCTCACGCCGGTGAAGAGCGTGGGCGGGTAGAAGTAGCCGTCGGTGGGACACGCCCAGCTCGGCTGCCACATCGTCGAGCCATCGTTCACACCCTGTGCCACCAGTGATCGAATGCGCTCGAGCTGCGACGGTGCGACGATCGCGCCGATGTCCATCGACTTGTCGAGTGGGGCGCCGATGCGGAGCTTCTCCATCCGCGCGCGGAGCTTGTCGGTGAGCGCGCCCGCGACTCCCTCGTGCACGAGCAGGCGCGATCCCGCGCAGCACACCTGACCCTGATTGAACCAGATCGCGTCGACGACTCCCTCCACAACGCTGTCGAGATCCGCGTCGTCGAAGACAATGAACGGGCTCTTCCCTCCAAGCTCGAGCGACAACGTCTTGCCAGACCCCGCGGTGGCCCGACGGATTTGTCGCCCGACTTCCGTCGAGCCCGTGAATGCGATCTTGTCGACGCCGCCGTGCTCGACGAGTGCCTTCCCCGTGCTTCCGTCACCGGTGACGACGTTGAGCACTCCCGGCGGGAGCCCTGCATCGTGCGCCAGCTCGGCGAACGCGATTGCCGTGAGCGACGTGAACTCCGCCGGCTTGAGCACCACCGTGTTCCCCGCCGCGAGCGCCGGAGCGATCTTCCACGCCATCATCAGGAGCGGGAAATTCCACGGAATGATCTGGCCGATCACGCCGAGCGGCGCGTAGCCGGGAAATTCCGCATCGCGGAGCTGCGCCCACCCCGCGTGGTGATAGAAGTGGCGCGCGACGAGCGGGACGTCGATGTCGCGCGTCTCGCGGATCGTCTTTCCGTTGTCGAGGGTTTCGAGCACCGCGAGAAAACGCGAGTGCCGCTGCACCGTGCGCGCGAGCGCGTACAGGTGACGCGCCCTCGCGTGCCCAGCGAGCGCTGCCCACGCCGGATACGCCGCGCGCGCCGCTCTCACCGCCGCGTCGACATCCGCCTCGCCTCCCTGCGCCACTCGCCCCAGCGACACACCCGTGGATGGATCGATGGACTCGAAGCGTGCACCATCGGCCGGCTCTACCCACTCGCCGCCGATGTAATGGCGAAAGACCCCGCCGTGTTGTGCGATCCACGCGCGCGCCAGCCCGTCGCTCTCGAGCGCCGCCCCGCAGTCCATCGTCGCGGACGAGTACAGCTCTGCAATTGTCGCCACGCTCACACCATCGGGTGACGGTTTGCTGCAGAATACCGTCCGGTCACGTGATGCTCCAGCTGTCGCTCGATGTCCGTGAGCAATCCGCTCGCCCCGAAGCGAAAGAGCGTGGGGGAGAGCCAGCGGTCACCGAGCTCCTCCTTGATCATGATCAGCCACTCGAGCGCGCTCTTCGCATTGCGAATTCCGCCAGCGGGCTTGAGCCCCACGGCGTATCCGGTCTCCTCCTCGTACGCGCGAATCATGCGCGTCATCACGAGACCGACGGGGAGCGTGGCGTTCGCCGCCTCCTTTCCAGTGGACGTCTTGATGAAGTCGGCGCCCGCCAGCATCGCGATCCGGCTTGCGCGCGCGACGTTGGTCAGCGTCGCGAGCTCCCCTGTGGCGAGGATCACCTTCATGTGCGCCTCGCCGCACGCCGCGCGAAAGGTGCGCACCTCCTCGTGGAGCGCGTCCCAGTGGCCGAGCAACACGTGCGCGCGCGTGATCACGATATCGATCTCGCGTGCCCCCGCCTCCACCGATGCGCGGATCTCATCGACGCGCTGCGCCATCGGCGAGAGCCCCGCAGGGAATCCCGTCGAGACCGCGGCCACCGGAATCCCCGACCCCTCCAGCGCGCGCACGGCCGTGGGGACGAGCGTGTGGTAGACGCACACCGCGCCGACCTTGAGGTCGAGTTCGCGAACGCCGAGCGCGCTCACGAGATCGTCGCGCAGCGGCCGTCGGGCCTTCGCGCACAGTCGTTCGACGGTTCCGGGCGTGTCATCGCCCGACAGCGTGGTAAGATCGATGCACGAGATCGCACGAAGCAGCCACGCCGCTTGATACTCCTTCTTCACCGTGCGTCGCGCCGGGATAGATGCCGCGCGCCGCTCCACCGCGCTTCGGTTCACGCGGATCGACGCGATCTCCATCGCGCGCAATGCCATTCCCGGATTTCGATCGGCCCCGTCGTGCAGACGGAGCGCGCGACCATGCGCGCGGCCGCTCGTCTCCTCGCGCGCGTCGACCAGGTCGCGATTCACACTAGTGGACCGCGTCTGAGTTTCTGATGGCACGGACGCGGTGTTTGGGATTCGCATAGCTCCACGCAAATGGTCGTGCTGTTTTGTTATGCAACTGGATGTAGCGCAGGAGTTTGTTGCGGAGATCGGGCACCGAGG
>JBBSEY010000242.1:0-2643 GCA_038239265.1 Gemmatimonadales bacterium
AACACGGCGATCTTCAGCGCCGTCGACGCGATGCTTCTGCGCCCGCTCCCCTTCCCCGAGCCCGACCGCCTGATGAAGGTCTCGCTCACCATGCCTCCGCGAAACGGCGACGCCGCGCGCGCCGACATGATCTGGTCCTATCCGAAGTTCACGGCCTTTCGCGATGCACAGCACATCTTTTCCGACCTCGCGCTCTACGGCGACGATCAGAACACGATCGCCGTCGATGGCGAGGTCGAGCGCATCCAGACCGAAGTCGCCGGCGGCCGCTATCTCACCACACTCGGCGTGCGCCCGGCCCTCGGCCGCAACTTCGCCGCCGAGGAGGATCTCCACCCGGATGGTCCGCGCGTCGTCATGCTTTCCGACGAGCTCTGGCAATGCCGCTTCAACGCCGACCCGCAGGTGCTGAGCAAATCCATCGACGTCGATGGAACGCCGTACACCATCATCGGCGTTCTCCCCCGCGGCTTTCGCGGTCTGTCGGGGCGCGCCGAGCTCTGGATTCCGCTCATGTCGCGCTCCGCCGCTGATCTCGGCGAAGCGTGGAATCATTCCTTCACGCTCATCGCTCGGCTCGCACCGAACGTGACCCTCGCGCGGGCCCGCGCAGAGATTCCGCACCTCGGCGTCATCGTCGACCGCGCCTATCCGCCCCCCGAGATCAGCAGTCAGCATTGGGGCGCGACTGCCGCTGCGCTCAACGCCTCACGCGTCGATCCGGTGGTGCGGCGCTCGCTCCTCGTACTCCTCGCCGCCGTCGCGCTGGTGCTCCTCATCGCGTGCGCCAACGTCGCCAATCTCTTCCTCGTGCGCGCCTCGGGACGCCGCCGCGAGATCGCCGTGCGCCTCGCCGTCGGCGCAGGGCGCTCGCGCCTCATCCGCCAGCTGCTCACGGAGAGCGTGATGCTTTCGATCGCCGGCGGCATCGCGGGAGTCGTCGTCGCGTGGTGGGGAGTTCACTTACTCAGCGCCCTCGATGCGGGAAAAGCGCTGCGCATGCGTGAGCTCGGCGGGATCGGAGCGGTGAGCTTCTCCGGCATTCGTCTCGATGCCACCGCGCTCGTCTTCGCGGCCATTCTCGCGATCGCGACCGGCCTTGTGTTCGGCCTCGTGCCCGCGCTGCAATCGACGCATCGCTCGCTCGGCAGCGCACTCAAGGAGGCAAAGGGCGTCGACGCAGGCACGCACCGCTTCCTCTCGAGCCGCAACGTGCTCGCGACGATCGAGATCTCACTCGCGGTCGTATTGCTCGCGGGGTCGGGGCTGATGCTCCGAAGCCTGGACAAGCTGATCCGCGTGAAGCCGGGGTTCGATCCCCGGAACACGCTCACCATGCGCTTCAACACGCCGGAAGGCTACGGACGCGACTCGCTTCCGGGCTTCTTCGATGAAATACTCGAGCAGTCGGCATCCCTTCCGGGAGTCACCGGGTCGGCGCTCATCGACTGCCCGCCCCTCAACGGCGGATGCAACGGTACCGCGATCCTCTTTCGCGATCGGAGCGCACCGACCCCTGGCACCGAGCCCGACGTCGGCGTGCACTGGGTCTCCCCGTCGTGGATGGCTACGATGCGCGTGCCGCTCCTTCGCGGCCGCTCGTTCACCGGCGACGACCGCCTCGGCACGCAGAAGGTAGTTCTCGTGAACGAGACGGCGGCGCGAAAGTTCTGGCCCGGTCAGGATCCCATCGGCCGCCCCGTTAGTGTGGGTCAGGGCGGCTTCTGGAAGGACACCGCGTACGTCGTGGGCGTCGTCGGCGACATCCGCTACGCCACCCTCGATTCCGCGGCGACTCCCGACGTCTACATCTCGTACTATCAATCGCCTCGTGGACGGATGATGCTCCTGCTTCGCTCTTCCCGCGATGCGACTGCACTCGGGGCACCGGCTCGAGCGCTCGTGAAGCGGCTGCTGCCGTCCTCCCCGGTCTACGAGATGCGCACCATGGACGAGCGCATCGCCGACGCACTGCGCTATGCGCGCTTCAGCACCGTCATCCTCGCCCTCTTTGGCTTCGTCGCGCTTGCCCTCGCGACCATGGGCACCTACGGCGTCATCTCCTTCGGCGTCGCGCAGCGCACGCGCGAGATCGGAATCCGCGTCGCACTGGGGGCGTCGCGTCAAGAACTCGTAACGATGATCGTTCGCCACGGATTCGTGCTCGCCCTCGTTGGCGGCGCGATCGGCCTGCTCGCTGCGCTCGCCGCCACGCGCGTTTTGCGCTCGCTCCTCTTCGAAGTCGTGCCCTCGGACCCCGTCACCTTCGCCGCGATCATCGCGGTTCTCGTGCTCGCGGTGCTCGTGGCGAGCTGGATCCCGGCGCGCCGCGCCGCCACCATTCAGCCTTCGGAAGCGCTTCGGGAGGGGTAGCTCGCGCGCCCTTCCCCCGCGCCACTCCCCCGCTATCGCTCCCGCATCGGTGCGCATTATGCTTGATGCGTACGTCCCGACAGAATACCCGCTCGGCGCGGAGGGATCAGAGTCATGAAGAGCGTGCATCCAGAGATCATTACGGTCTCGCGCGAATTCGGCGCCGGCGGAAGCCACCTCGCCCGCCTGCTCGGCGAACGGCTCAACTGGCCGGTCCTCGATGACGAGGTGGTGTGCCGATGTGCGAAGCGGCTCAACATGGACCAGGCG
>JBBSEY010000243.1:0-2240 GCA_038239265.1 Gemmatimonadales bacterium
GCACTTGCTCGCGTCGAAGTCGTCGTTGACCGTGTCCATCCCCGCGATGAGCGAGTTGTAGCGCGACTTGCGGTCGGCGTCGAGCTTGCGCGTGTCCCCCGCGAGCTTCGCGAGCCCCACCAGCGCCTCGTCCGCCGCGCGATAGCCGTACGAGAGCTCCCTGCACGAGAGCCGCTTCTGCCTGAAGTCCGCGCGCCGGTCGTGATAGTTGTGCAGCCCGTGCTCGAGCGAGTCCGCCAGCGAATCGAAGCGCGACTGCGCCGCCATCCTGATCTCCGCGGGAATCGGCGCGCTCGCCGCCGGCGCACTCAGCGCCAACGCCGGTGGCTCAGCCGGCGGCGCCACGGCGCTGACGGTCGTCGTCTCGCGAGGGGCGGCAGCGGGCGGCAACGCGCCCGTCCCCTGTGCGATCACTGCGCTCGCCGCCGCAATCGAGTCCGCGCGCGCCTGCGCCGCGAGCGCCGCCGCATTCGGCACCACGATCAAATCGCGCGCGCGCGGGATCGCCGCCACGGGCGGCTCCGGCAGCCGCCGCGCATTCCAGATCTGCACGGCGACGAAGGTGATCGCGAGCGCGATCGCGACCGAGATCCCCGCTCCCACCCACCGGCTCCGCATCGGGAGCGACGTCACCGCGTCGATCGACGGCTGCGGAATCATGAGCGGCAGCACGTTCGCCTTTTCGTCGAGGTCCGACCGGAGCGTCGTCCCCGACATGTGTACGCTCCGCTCGTTCTCGTCGCGCTCGGTGAGCTCCGACGTGCTGTAGCTCTTCCAGTCGACGAGCGTGCGCAACGTTCCTCCCTCGAGGATCCCATCGTCGTCGACCTGCTCGTAGAACGGCACGTACGCGCCCCCCGCCTGCGGATCCGCGTGCGCGCGAAAGAATCCTCCCGCGGGCTCGTTCCCCTCCGTGGCGATCACGAGCCCGCACTGCCACGCCTCGGTGAACCGCGCGCGATGCGACTCCAGATCGAGCGACGACGGCGACGGCGAGAGAAAGGGAGTGCTGTGGTACCAGCCGATCAGCGTCGACCTGCGCCGGCGCACCTCCAGCTGCTGCCCCAGCCACTCGGCGTCCGGAATCTGCACGGGTTCGTCTTCGGCGATCGCGTGTCCCGTGCGAAGCGTGCCGGTGATGCAGAGAAAGCGCCGCTTCGTCTTCGGGCACTCGCATGGCTCGCCGATGAGGAAGCCGAGCAGCTCCTGCTCCGGTGAGGAGGAGAGATGGCGGATGACCTCGCGCAGTGCGCCCTGCGAGATGACGATCGCAGGCTGCGACAGCTCCATGGCACGCGTGAGCCCCTCCACCGGCGCCCACAGAATTGCGTGGTCGTCGGGAAAGAGCTTGCCGATCTGCATCGGCGGAGGCGGGCCGGCTTTGGCGTTCCGCTGTCTCAGGGGGTCACCTCGGGAGGCCACTTATATACGCGTTCCGGCCGCGCGGCGCGAGCAAGGCATTGTGACCATTCGTAAGAATACCCCGTTTACGCCCCTTCGATCGCCTTTCCGTCCTCATCGACCGGTGCCAACGACGACACCGCTGGCCCCGTGAACACTTTGCCCAGTGCGTCGAAGCGCGAGCCGTGGCAGGGGCAGTCCCACGACTTCTCGAGCGTGTTCCAATGGACGATACACTTGAGATGCGGACACACCGCCGTCATCTCGTGGAGCGCGCCGTCGTCGTCGCAGTAGACCGCGACCGGATGCGTCTTGCGGCGGATCACCGTCCCCTCGCCGCACGGCAGATTGTCGAGCGACTCGCCGTCGAGCGGGCGGAGCCAGTCCGTGTACATCACGCCGACGTTCGCGTTCTCCTTCACGAACGTCTTGAGCGCATCGTAGTTGATCGAGATGCGTGACGGATCGTAGAGCTTGGCCCACGGATTCTCGCGGCCGGCGATCAGATCGCTGATGATGATGCCGGCCATCGTGCCGTGCGTCATCCCCATCCCCGAGTCGCCGGTGCAGATGTAGACGTTGTCGTCGCCCGGATTGCGCCCGATGAACGCGAGGAGGTCGGCCGGCTCCATCACCTGCCCGCTCCAGTGGTAGGGAAAATCGATCACGGCGGGAAAGCGCTCGCGCGTCCACTGCTCGAGATTGGCGAAGCGCTGTTGCATATCCGACTCCTGCCCCGTCTTGTGGTCCTCTCCGCCGACGATCAGCGTGTCGTGGGTCTCGCCCTTCGATGCCGGCTGCAAGCGAGCGTAGTGATAGGGATCGTCGGTGTCCCAGTA
>JBBSEY010000244.1:0-1966 GCA_038239265.1 Gemmatimonadales bacterium
GAAAGAGACTTCGGCGAAGAGGCGGACGTGAGTCCGATGCTGAAGGAGCATGTGTGGGATGAGCTCGCGCCACGACTCAGCGAAGGCGTGCTCACCGGCTCGGAGAAGTACGAGTTCGCGGCGAAGGTTGCGCTCTGGCAGGGCTCGGAGCCGCGCCGGGTCGCGGACCTCCTGCTTCGCGCGGCGTGGTGCTGCGTGGACGAGGGAGACATCGAGGCCGAGCGATTTTTCCGCCGCCAATCCGCCTGGATGTTCGAACGCTCGCTCGAGTCGTATGACGGCGTGGAGCGCGAAGAGCGCGCGGTGCTCACCTACCTCGTGGGCGAGCTTTGGCGCCGCATCGGAGAGGTGCCGACCGCGGCCCAGTGGTTCGATCGAGTGGCCGATGAGGTGCTCGATCCCGATGCACAGGAGTGGCTCGTCGCCGCGGCGAACCAGCAGCGCGATTGCCCTCGCGAATGGTTCGGTTGATTCGGTAGCGTCGAGCTACGCGTCCGGACGGGTTCCGAAGATACGGTCGCCCGCATCCCCAAGCCCAGGCAGAATGTAGCCCTGCGCATTGAGCTCGCGATCGAGTGCGGCGGCGTAGATTCGCACGTCTGGATGCGCGACGAGCATGCGTTCGACCCCTGCCGGCGCCGCGACCAGGCAGAGAAAGCGAATTCGTGTTGCGCCCGCGCGCTTGAGCGAGCCGACCGCAGCGACGGCGCTCCCTCCTGTTGCCAGCATCGGGTCGAGCACGAAGAACTCACGTTCCGCGGCATCCCCTGGAACCCGGAAGTAGTAGTCCACGGGCTCCAGTGTCAGGTGATCACGGTAGAGTCCGATGTGTCCCACGCGCGCGGACGGAACGAGGCGCAGCACACCGTCGACCATGCCGAGTCCCGCGCGCAGGATGGGCACGAGCGTGAGCTTCTTCCCGCTGACGCGCTGGGCCGTCATGCGCTCGAGAGGTGTATCGACGGACACGGGCTCGAGGGGGAGATCGCTGGTGGCTTCGTACGCCATCAGCATGGCGATCTCCTCGACCAGCTCCTTGAACACCTTCGTGGGCGTGGCGCGGTCGCGAAGGATCGACAACTTGTGCTGGACCAGGGGATGCCCGGTCACGGACAGGTTGGCGGGCAGAGGGGTGGTCAGCATGCGGCTGAAGGTACTAACTTCGCAATCATGAAAGAATACCAGGCGGTCGTGCTGAAACTGTCGCGCCGTGCGCACGACGACGAGGACGCGCTGACGGATCTGTTGAACGAGCGCAGTCGCGGCGGATGGGAGCCCGCGCTCCTTTCGCAGGATGGCGCGCGCATGACGGTCGTCTTTCAGCGTGCCTCGCCGGCGTCCCGCAAAGAGAAATGACGGAGCGTGCAGCGGCAGTTCCGCGCCCTCGTGCCGATGCCGCGGAGCGCATCCTGCGCGCGGCGATCCGTCGCATCGTGACGTCGGGCGCCGCGGCGCTGACAATGCACGAGGTGTCCGAAGAGGCGGGTGTAAGCAAGGGGCTCATCCATTACCACTTCCACGACAAGGAGACGCTCCTCGCGCGGATGGTGGAATGGATGACCCGCCACCTCGTAGGGCGTGAGCGCGCGGCGCTCGCCGAATCGATCCCGCGTCATGCAATCGACGATCTCTGGAAGTGGCTCGAGTCGGAGCTCGATCGCGGGCAGATCCGGGTGCTGCTCGAGCTGGCCGAGTGGCGCGGCCCGCTCGTGCAGAGTGCGATACGTGATTCGGCGATCGCCAGACGCGACGCGTCGGCGGCATCGATCGAACACCTCTTCTCGCTGCTGGGCCTGCGCGCGAGAATTCCTGCGCCGCTGCTCGCCGATGTCGTGGTGGCGTTCATCGATGGATTGTCGATCGCGATTGCGATCGATCGCGAGAAAAACGCACGGGCAGCGTTCGACGTGTTCTGGCTTTCGCTGCTGAGCCTCACTGAGTAGCGAGCCGCGACGCAGCTGCCGGC
>JBBSEY010000245.1:0-1900 GCA_038239265.1 Gemmatimonadales bacterium
CGTCGACGACGTTGGTGAGCGGATCGACATCGTGCTTCCAGACATGCTCCGAGATCATCTGCCGCGACACGATCCGCCCCGCGTTGCGCACGAGATACTCGAGGAGCGCGTACTCCTTCTGGGTGAGCTCGATCACCTTTCCCGCTCGCTCGACCTTCCGCGCGACGGGATCCACCGAGAGATCGCGCACGCGCATGGTCGAGCTTCCCGCCGTGATCGTGGAGCGCCGAAGGAGCGCTTTGACGCGCGCCAGCAGCTCGGGGTATTCGAAGGGCTTCGCCAGATAGTCGTCCGCGCCCGCGTCGAGCCCGCTCACCTTGTCGTCGACCGTCACGCGCGCGGTGAGCATCAGCACCGGGAACTGGTAGCCGCGCGAACGAAGCTCGCGTGCGAGCTCGTAGCCGCTCAGCTTCGGCAGCCCGACATCGAGAATCGCAAGCGTAGGGGCGTGGTCGAGCACCTTGCTCAGCCCATCCTCGCCATCGGATGCGGTGCGAACGGTGTAGCCCGCGGTGCTCAGAATGCGCGGCAACACGGCGAGAAGATCCGGATCGTCTTCGACTACGAGGACTGACTCGATGGTCGCACCGTCGGACATATGCCCCAATGTTATGGTAAGAACGCGATCGAAGCGAAGTTCACCGCTCTTGATCGATAGATGCGAGACGCCTTTCTTTCAAGGGTGAGAGGAAATCAATTTCGAGAAGGCATCGGTCTCGGCGTCATTGCCGGAGCCGCCACCGCAGGGGTACTCCTCGGCTTTGGACACGCGCGTGGAGCCACTCTACAGCCGCTGAACTCCGTCGCCCACATGTTCGCGGGGAGCCGGGCGTTCATGACCACTGGCTTCCAGCCGGCGATCACGGGGGGCGCGCTGGTCATCCACTTTCTGTCGACCATCGCGTGGGGAGTCATCCTCGCCTACGTCGCCGCTCCGCTGACTGCTCGCGGACGTGCCATCGCACCCTTCGGCGTGGGCATTCTGGCGTATCTCGTGGACCGTTTCGTAGCGCCGAACCAGCTGCGTCCCGGCTTCGAGGAGCTGTTGTCGAGTGGAGAAACGACCTTCATCTACGTCGTTTTGGCCGGTGCGCTCGCCGTTGGATTGTGGAGCTCGAGCCGCGGGGCGCCGCTCGATTCGTCCTACGGCTGACACGATTTGTCGCGGAGTGCAACACCGCTGTCACTTGCAGGCAACAGTCGGTGATGTCCGCATTCAAAGTCAGCGCGCGCCTTTACTATATGTGAGGCGTAGAACGAGAGAGCGGCGCGGCGAAGGCTTCGGCCTCGCTCTTGCTCCCTCGACACACTGAGCCGGTGGCTCGCGGACGTCTCACAACGTCCGGCGCACGACCATTTTTTCACAGGAGGGAAAATGGACTTCCTCATCATGCTAGAGGAAGGTGTCGATCTGTCCCCTGTGCTCGCGCGGGTGGACTCGGTGCCCTCGGCCTTCTCCCAGGAGCGTTGCGACCGAGATGTCGTGACCCTCTACGGCGTTCCGAAAACCGAATCCCTTGCACTGGCGCTCGCAGCCGCGGTGGAGAGTCACCGCACCGGCGTGGGCCCTGGCACTTTCCGCCACCTCGGCCTTCTGGTCGGGCGTGGAGCAGTCGGTGATGCGGCGTGGCGCGACACCACGACCGGCGAGATCGTCACCAGGGATCTGGACATCCCACTCGATGTCCTCACAGCCACCGCACAGCATCTCGTTGTGCACTTCGGTTCCAAGCTGCAGCGGCTCGTCGCAGGTCTTTCCATGCCGGACTGGCCGGAGGGCGCACGGCGCGCCATCTCGATCACTCTGGACCCCGTCATCGAGCCGACGCTGGCTGCGATAGCGAAGATCGAGAGCGTGCTCGACATCTTCCGCGAGTCCGACGGGATGGCCTTTGAACTC